>CAZVUW010000004.1:53956-62150 GCA_964629825.1 uncultured Actinomycetota bacterium | reverse complement strand
GCGTCGGGGTCGAAGTCGGCGAGGTCGTCGATGTCCTCCCCGAGCCCGACCAGCTTCACCGGCAGGCCGAGGGTGCGCTGGATGGCGATCACGATGCCGCCCTTGGCGGTGCCATCGAGCTTGGTCAGGATCACGCCGGTGACGTCCACGGCCTCCATGAACGCCTTGGCCTGTGACAGCCCGTTCTGACCGGTGGTGCCGTCGAGGACCAGCAGCACCTCGTCGCAGGGCCCCGCCTCGCGCTCCAGGACGCGCTTGACCTTGCGCAGCTCGTCCATCAGCTCGCGCTTGTTCTGGAGGCGCCCGGCGGTGTCGACCAGGAGCAGGTCCGCCCCGGCGGCCCGTGCGGCCGCGTAGCCGTCGAAGGCGACCGCGGCGGGATCGGCGCCCTGGTCGTGGCGGACCACCCGGGCGCCGGCGCGCTCGCCCCACAGCTGCAGCTGCTCCGAGGCGGCTGCGCGGAAGGTGTCGGCCGCGGCCAGCACGACCTTCTCCCCGGCGCGGGTGTGCCGTGCGGCGAGCTTGCCGATCGAGGTCGTCTTGCCGGTCCCGTTCACACCGGTGACGAGCCAGACGGTCGTCCCGTCGGGACGGCGCTTCAGGGAGCGGTCGGCGACGGACAGCTCCAGGCGCAGGACCTCCTTCAGCAGCGCCATGGCCTCGTCGCCGGTGCGCAGGCCCTCCTCCTTGGCGCGCTGGCGCAGCGCCTCGACGATCTCCAGGCTCGCCTCAACGCCGACGTCGGCGGCGATCAGGGACTCCTCGAGCTCCTCCCACGCCTCCTCGCTGATGCCGCGGCCGAAGATGCCGGCGATCCGCGCGCCGAAGACGTTGCGCGTGCGCCCGAGTCGCAGGCGGAAGCGCTCCATCGTCGACAGGGGCGCCTCCTCGACCTCCGGCTCGAGCGTGGGCAGCTCCTCGACCGGCGGCTCGAGTGTGGCGGGCCCGGCCTCGGCCAGCGGCGGTCCGGTGGGGGTGTCGACATCGGCGGGCTCCTGCCCCTCGATGATGTCGACCGGTTCGAGGGTCGAGCCCTCGGTCGGGCGACCCGGTAGGACGTCGGTGCCCTGCGGTGACCGCGCGCGCAGCTCCTTGTCGAACTGCTCCTCCGTGGCGACCGTGCCGCGCTTGCGCAGGGAGGACGTGAGCAGCCCCGCCACCAGCACGATGACGGCGATTGCGATGACGATTGCCAGAAGAAGAGGTTCCATCAGGGCTCCAGCTCGATCGGTCGGCCGCGGCGATCCTGCCCAGCGCCGCCGGCTCAGCAAGCCTAGTTGAGCGAGCCGATCGCTCCGAAGGCGGCGGCCGGTGCGGGCAGCGCGATCACCAGGTCACGCGCTCGCAGCCCATGTGGGTGTCCGGCTCCACCTGGAGGGTGGCGTGCTCGACGCCGTAGGTCTTCTGGAGCAGATCCCTGGCGCGATCGAGGGCGTCGTGCAGCTCGACGTCGTCCCGCACGACGATGTGCGCCGACACAACCTCCATCGCCGAGGTGAGGGTCCAGACGTGCAGGTCGTGGACCTCGACGACCCCCTCGAGGCCCTCGAGCTCCGCCCGCACGTCCTCCACGGGCAGGTGCGACGGTGCGGCCTGGAGGAGCACCCGCAGCGCTTCGCCGCCGAGACGCAGCGCGCGCGGGACGATGAAGACGCCCACCGCCAGCGCGGCGATCGGGTCGGCGTACGGCCAGCCTGTCAGAAGCAGCACCAGCCCGGCGACGATCACGCCCACCGACGCCAGCAGGTCGGACAGCACCTCGAGGTAGGCGCCGCGCAGGTTCAGGCTGTCCTTCGCGCCTTCGTGCAGCAGCAGGCCGGCGATGATGTTGACGACCAGGCCGGCGCTGGCGATGAGGAGCATCGGCCCGACCGCGACCTCGGGCGGTTCGGTGAGCCTGCGCACGCCTTCGTAGATGACGTAGCCGGCCACGCCGAGCAGCAGGGCGGCGTTGGCCAGGGCGGCGAGGATCTCCAGGCGATACAGCCCGAAGCTGCGCTGGGGGTGGTGCCGCGCGGAGGCCGCGACCGAGATCGCGGCCAACGCCATGCCGAGCCCGAGGACGTCGGTCAGCATGTGCCCGGCGTCGCCCAGCAGCGCCAGCGAGCCGGTCAGCAGCCCCCCGACCAGCTCGACGACGAAGAAGGCGGCGACCAGCAGGAAGGCCACCAGCAGGCGGCGCCGGTGGCGGCCGCCAGCGCTGACCGCTGGGGTCGCGCCGTGTCCGTGTGCGCTCACGGCTGCACCGCCGCCGCCTCGGCCGCAGGGGCGGAGGCGACTCCCTCGTGGGTCATGTCCCTCCTTGTTGCGAACCGCTCGCAACCTGCCCTCAAGCATAGGTAGGCCCCGCAGAGCCCGGGCGCTCAGTCCGGGGACTCAGCCCGAGGACAGCGGCTGGCGCTGATCCAGGCGCTCGGAGATGACCTTGGAGACGCCGTCTCCGCGCATGGAGATGCCGTACAGCACGTCGGCGATCTCCATGGTCCGCTTCTGGTGGGAGACGATGATGAGCTGGCTGGTGGTGCGGAAGTCGCTGACGACGTCCAGGAAGCGCTGCAGGTTGACGTCGTCCAGCGCCGCCTCGACCTCGTCCAGAACGTAGAAGGGCGACGGGCGCGCGGCGAAGATCGCGAAGAGCATCGCCAGGGCCGTCAGCGAGCGCTCGCCGCCGGACAGCAGCGAGAGCCGCTTGACGCGTTTGCCGGCCGGTCGCGCCTCGACCTCGATCCCGGTGTTAAGCAGGTCGTCCGGGTCGGTCAGCAGCAGACGCCCTTCACCGCCCGGGAACAGGCGCGGGAAGATGACCTCGAAGTGCGCGGCGACGTCGGCGAAGGCCGCAGCGAAGACCTCGCGGACGCGCGTGTCCACGGCCTTGACGACCTCCAGGAGGTCGGCCCGCGAGGCGCTGAGGTCCTCGAGCTGCTCGGTGAGGAAGCGGTGGCGCTCCTGGAGCGCGGCGAACTCCTCCAGGGCAAGGGGGTTCACAGCGCCCAGCAGCCCGATCCGCCGGACCAGCCGCTCCTCCTGCTCGGCCAGCTCGGCGTCACGCTCCTCGCCGCCGCCCAGCGGCGCCGCCTCGTCCTCGCCGGCCTCTGCGCTGGCCCGCCGGGCCTCGGCCAGGGCGGCGTCGGGATCCGCCTCGAGGTCGAGCAGGCGGCCCCGCACCTCGTCCAGCTCGTGCCGCAGCTCGGCCCGGCGCAGTTCCTCGGCGTGGCGGTAGTCACGCAGCTTGGCCAGCCGCTCGTTCGCCTCGCGTCCGCTGGCTCGCAGCGCCCCCAGCTGGGCCTGACGCTGGGCGCGCTCCTCGTCCAGCCGGTCACGTTCCCGCGCCGCCAGCGCCAGGGACTGCTCGGCCGCCGCGAGCGCCCTGGCGGCGAGCTCCGCGAGCTGCCCGCAGCGCTCGATCGCCGCCAGACGCTCGATCCTGCGCCGCTCCCGCTCGGTGAGCTGGCGCTCGACCTGGTCGGCCTCGGCCTCCAGCGCGGAGATGCTGCGCTGCAGCTCCTGCTCCCGTGCCTGCACCGCTCCCAGCGCCAGCCGCGCCTGCACCTCTGCCTCGCGGGCGGCGGCGACCTCGTCGTCGAGCCGCTCGGCCTCGAGGTCCGGACCCTCGTCCTCCTCAGCGCCGTCGAGGGCGACCTCCGCGCCGCGCGCCTCGAGGGCGGCCAGGCGCTCGCGCCGCTCCGCGATCTCACCGGCGAGATCCTCGGACTGCTTGCGCAGCAGCCCCAGCTCGCGGTCGCAGGTCGCGAGCTCCTTCTCGAGCCTGCCCAGGCGCTCGGCGGCGCTGGTCAGCTGCGCGTCGCACTCCTGCATGGCGGCCGTCGCCGCGTCGAGCTCGTGGCGGGCGGAGTCGAGCTCGCGGTCCGCGTCGCCCAGCTTGCGATGCGCGACGAGCAGCTCGGAGCTGACCACCTCGAGCTCGGCCTCGGCCTGCTCGGCGGCGGCGCGGGAGAGGACGGCGCTGGACGAGCTCGCGGATCCGCCCGCGTAGCCGCGCGGTCCGGCAATCTCCCCCGCGACGGACACGAACGCACAGCTCGGGTAGGCCGCGGCCAGCCGGCAGGCGGCGTCGAAGTCCTCGACCGCGTACACGCCCTCGAGCGCCGCCTGCAGCGCCAGCGCAACGTCGGGCCGCGCGTGCAGCGCCTCGGACAGCGGGCGCGCCCCCAGAGCGGCCAGCTCGCGGTCGCGGTCGCTGCGCTCGCCGACCCGGTCCGCCGCGTCGGCCGCGTCGGAGGCCGCGAGCAGGAGGACCCGGCCCGCCCGCTCCTCGGTGACGAAGCCCACGGCGGCACGGGCGCTGGCGCGCGACTCGACGATGACCGCATCCCCGAGCGGCCCCAGCGCCGCGGCGACCGCGCGGCCCATGCCGTGGGCGACGCGGACGTGGTCGGCCAGCGGACCGAGGACCCCGTCGAGCCGTCCCTCCTCGGCGGCTGCCAGCAGGGCGCTGGCGCCCTCGGTGGCCTCCTGCGAGGCGGCCCGGAGGGCGTCGGCGCGGGCCTCGAGCGATGCCCGGCGTCGCTCCAGCTCGCGCTCGGCGCGGGCGGCCTGCGCGGCCACCTCTTGGCGGCGGCTGACGACCGCCTCGGCGGCCGCGAGCTGCTGGGCGAGGATCGTGCCGTCGCGGTCCAGGCGCTGGATCTCGGACTTGACCGCGGCGACGTCGTGGACGAGCTCGGTTCGGCGGGCCTCGAGGCCGCTGAACTGGCTGGCGAGGCGCCCCTCCTCGCTGGCGGCCTGGGCCAGCGCCGACCGCAGCGCGGCGACCTCGCCCTCCCAGCGCAGCAGCCGTTCGCGCGCCTGGGTGCGCCGGCGCGCCTCGGCCGCCGCCGCCTGCTCGTGCGCGCGACGGGCCTGCTCGGCGCCGCGGCGCGCCTGCTCGGCCGCCTCCAGCCGCTCCAGGGCCGCGGCGCGCTCTGCGGCCGTGGCCGCCAGCGTGGCACGCTCCTGCTCGGCACGCGCGCGCAGCTCGGCGGGGTCGCGGCCGGCGACGGGCTCCTCGACCGCCTCGGTCAGGCCCTTGCGCCGCTCCGCAATGCGCTCCGTGAGGCCGCGGTAGCGCTCGACCAGGTTCGACAGGCGGAAGTGGGTCTCGGCCGCCGCGCGGGCCGCCGGGCTGAGCCGCGCGACCTCCGCTTCGAGGGCGGCCTCCTCCTGCTGCACCGCGGCGACCGCCTGCTCGAGCTCGGCCAGGCGCGAGTCGCTTGCCGACTGCGCGGCCTGCTCGGACTCCCAGCGGCGCTCGAGGACGTCGAGCTCGCGGACGGCGCGCAGCAGCCGCAGCTCGCGTAGCTCACGGGCGAGCTCGGCGTGCTTGCGCGCGGCCTCGGCCTGGCGCTCCAGGGGCCGCAGGTTGCGCCGCAGCTCCCGCGCCAGGTCGTTGAGGCGCTCGAGGTGGGCCTCAACCTGGGCGATCTTGCGCAGCGCCCGCTCCTTGCGGCGGCGGTGCTTGAGGATGCCCGCGGCCTCCTCGATGAAGGCGCGCCGGTCCTCGGGGCGGGCGTTGAGGACGGCGTCGAGCCGGCCCTGGCCCACGATCGTGTGCGCCTCGCGGCCCAGGCCGGTGTCGCTCAGCAGCTCCGCGACGTCCAGCGCCCGGCACTCGACGTCGTTGATCGCGTAGCGGTTCTCACCGGAGGCGAAGATCGTCCGCGAGACCGCGACCTCGCTGAACTCGATCGGCAGCGCGCCGTCGGAGTTGTCGATCAGGATCTCGACCTGGGCGCGGCCGAGGGCCGGCTTGCTGGGCGAGCCGGCGAAGATCACATCGGCCATGGAGCCGCCGCGCAGGTTCTTGGCGCTGGCCGACCCGAGCACCCAGGTCAGGGCATCGACGATGTTGGACTTGCCGGACCCGTTGGGGCCCACGACGACCGTGATGCCGGGCTCGAAGGTCAGCGCCGTCCGCTCCGCGAAGGACTTGAACCCGCGCAGCGTCAGCGATTTGAGATGCAACCCCGACGCCCTTCCGTTGTCCTCCGCGGGAGTGTAACGAGGGCGCCGGACGCCACCAAGCAGGCGGAACCCGTCCGGGCGGGCTGCCGCCGGGGGCTAGGCCTGGGAGCCGGTGAGCACCACCTCGGGCTCATCGAGGGCCCGCTCAAGGGTCACCTCGGCGTTCTTGGCCGCCAGGGCACGGCGGAGGGCGGCCGTCTCGGCACGGCTCTCCTCGAGCTCCTCTTGGAGCTCTGCGACGCGGGATCGAAGGGCCGTCAGCTCCGCTAGCACCCGTTGCGGACGGCGGTCCCAGCTACCTACGAGAGCCTTCATGTGCTGTGCGTCCTCCCGGGCCCGGTGAGGTGTTTCGGGGTCGCTGCAAGATCTGCGGCCGCGGCGTGCGTCGCTGCCCTGCCGTACGTCGGTCCGGTCGGCTCCCGTGGCGGGCGAGGCCACCTCTCCTGTCCACCGTGACCCACCGGGCCGAACGTGGGCCACCGGGAGCATGCGTGCAGTCGGCACGCCGGGCGAGGGCAGACTGGGCGCTGCTGCGGTTCGGCGTGTGCAACGCCCCCCGGACAGCCGGGCGCAGCCGGCGGGCGTTTCACAATTTCACTATAGCGTTCGGCGGTCGCGGGTGACAACCTGACGGGGCGCCCGCCAGGCCGCTGGCGGGACGCCGCAGGACGGGGGTTGCGGGCGGCACGGCTACGCTTCGCACATGCGAGATCAACGCGCCATCCGGAGCCTTGGCAAGGCCACTTTGAAGGCCACGGCGACGGCCGCCGCCGCGGCCGGGCTGGGTCTGCTGGCGGCCAGCGCGCGGCCGCGCCGCTACGTGGAGGACGCCGCTCCGGCGGAGCCCCCGGTTGGCCTCCCGCCGGCCCGGATCGTGCACGTCCCGGGGCGCGGCGAGATGTTCGTCCGCGAGGCCGAGGGGCCGGGCGATCCGTCCGCACCGACGATCCTCCTGCTGCACGGGTGGATGTTCCCCGCCGACCTGAACTGGTTCGCCTGCTACGGGCCGCTGTCCGAGGTGGGACGCGTGATCGCCGTGGACCACCGCGGCCACGGCCGCGGGCCGCGCCCTTCACAGCCCTTCCGGCTGACCGACGTGGCCGACGACGCCGCCGCGCTGGTGCGCCACCTGGGCGTCGGCCCGGTCGTAGCGGTGGGCTACTCGATGGGCGGCCCCGTCGCCCAGCTGCTGTGGCGGCGGAACCCGGACGTCGTGTCCGGCCTGGTCCTGGCGGCGACCAGCGCCACCTTCAACGACACCGCCTTCGAGCGCTGGCGCTGGCGCCTGATGGGGCTGCTGCAGGTGCTGCTGCGGGTCGTCCCGCGCGCCTGGTGGGAGGCCGGGGCGCAGCTGCAGGCGCGTGAGGGCGCGCCGCTGGTCGTGACGCGGCTGATCACGTCCGAGACCACGCCCGAGGTGCGTGCCCTGATCCCCTGGGTCGTCTCGGAGCTCGACCGCGGGTCGGCCGAGGACGTCGCCGAGGCCGGTCGCGAGCTCAGCCGCTACGAGGCGCGCGACTGGATCGGCGAGATCGACGTGCCCACCGCCGTGGTCGTCACCGCCAACGATCGCCTGGTGCCGCCGGACCGGCAGCGCGAGCTCGCGGCCCGCATCCCGGGATCGTTCGCACAGGAGCTCCCGCTCGACCACGACGGCGTGGGCTCGCGACCGGACCTCTTCGTCCCCGCCCTGCTCAAGGCGATCGACTCGGTGCAATCCGCCCAGCGCGACGCCGCCTGAGCCGGTGGAGGGGTTCGTCGACGCCTATCAGATCCTCGGCGTCTCCCCGCGGGCGAGCAGCGAGGAGCTCAAGCGCGCCCATCGCCGCCTGGTGCGCCAGCACCACCCCGACCTGGTGCCGCCCGAGGAGCGGCCGGCCGCCACCCGCCGCGTGCAGGAGATCAACGTGGCCTACGGGCTGGTCCGCGATCCCGCGGCGCGGGCGCGCTACGACCGGTTGTGGGCCCTGCAGTCGGCGCGGGCGCGGGCGGCCGCCCCGGCCCAGCAGGCCGCACGCGCCGTGCGTGACGCCGAGGCCGCGGCCGCGACCCAGTGGGACGCGCTCCTGCGCTCGGCGGGCCGCTGGTCGGGCCGCTGGTGGCGTCGCAACCGCCGCCGCATCCTCGCGGGCGCGCATCGGGTGCGTCGCGCCGGCGTCGACCTGTGGGGCCGGGTCCTGTGGCTGGTGAGCTGCGCGGCCTGGCTCCTGATCGGTGGTGTGTTCGCGACCGC
>CAZVUW010000004.1:50648-53856 GCA_964629825.1 uncultured Actinomycetota bacterium | reverse complement strand
CGGCTGGCGCGGCGCTCATGGCCGCGCCGACGGTTGGACGGTTGGCCCGAGATCTCGGGCCAAATGTCCAACCGTCGGGGTGGGGGTGCCGTGAGGGCGTGCCGTGGGGCGCGCCGGGAGCGGTCAGCTCTGGCACTGCTTGCAGTGGTAGGACCACAGGCCCTTGGCGATCTGGTCGTGGAAGATCGGCTGCCGGCAGCGGGCGCAGGGCAGCCCCTCGCGCTGGAAGACCTTGATGTGGTCGCCGAAGTCGCCCATCTCCTCCTCCGGGTCGCCGTCGGAGACCTCGGCGGTGCCGCCCTGCTTGACGGCCTCGTAGAGCACCTCGAGGACGGCCCGGTAGAGGCGGCGCACCTCCTGAGCGGACAGGGTGTGGGACTCGCGGCTGCCGGACAGGCCCGCTGACCACAGGATCTCGTCGGCGTAGAGGTCGCCGAGGCCCACCATGAAGGACTCGTCGGTGAGGACGGCCTTGAGCATCTTGCGGCGCGCGGCGAGCTCACGGCTGAAGGCGGGCCAGGTGAACTGGTCTGCCAGCGGGTCGATGCCACCCGGGGAGAACTCGGGTAGGTCGCCCAGCTCGTCGGCGGGGATGACGAACAGCTCGCCGTCCTTGTTGGGCGCGTGGTAGTGCAGCGCCCCGCCGGTGGTGAACACGGCGACGAACTGCGTGTCCTTGCCAGCCTCCTCGGTCGCCGTCTCCCGGGTCAGGCTGGCGCCGTTGCCCAGCTTGCAGACGAGGACGTGACCGTCGTCGAGCTGGAGGACGAGCACGGTTCCGCGGCGGAGGATGCCCTCGATCTTGCGGCCCTCCAGCGCCTTGTAGAACTCGGGCCGGTTGCGGTGACGGGCGACGAGGCCCGCGCCCTTGACGGTCACCTCCTTGATGCGCTTCCCGACGATCTCCCGCTCCAGGTCCTTGCGCGTGACCTCGACCTCGGGCAGCTGGGTCACGGAGTCCTCCGCTCGCTCGTGCCGAACTGGCGCGCAGACCAACGGCGCGCCAGCCCGAAGGCTACCGCGCGCTGCAACCACCCGCCCGAACCGGGACGCACCGGACGAGCGGCCTAGCCGAGGGCCGCCGAGCCCGCATCGGCGTGCTCCGCGAAGCGCTCGCGCAGCCGGCCGTAGGCCTCGGCCGCGGCGGCCTGCTCGGCCTCCTTCTTGGACCGGCCCTCACCGCGTCCCAGCAGCTCGTCGGCCACGAGGACCTCAGCAGTGAAGCGCTTGTTGTGATCGGGGCCGGCCTCGGCCACGCGGTAGGTGGGCAAGGTCGACAGGGCCGCCGCCGAGAGCTCCTGCAGCGAGGTCTTGGGGTCCAGCGACTCGCGCCGCATGGCGAGGTCCTCCAGCAGGTCGGCGAACAGCCGCTCGACCAGCGCCCGAGCCACCTCGAAGCCGCGGTCCAGGTACACCGCTCCGAGCAGCGCCTCGAATGTGTCGGCGAGGATCGAGTCCTTGTCCCTGCCCCCCGACTGCTCCTCGCCGCGGCCCAGGAGGATGTGCGAGCCCACATCCAGGCTGCGGGCGACCCTGGCGAGGCTGGCGGAGTTGACCGCCGCCGCGCGGACCTTCGCCAGCCGGCCCTCGGCGGCCTCGGGGAACCGGCGGTACAGCCAGTCCGTCACGACCAGACCCAGCACCGAATCACCGAGGAGCTCGAGGCGCTCGTTGTGCGGAAGCCCGCCGGCCTCGAAGGCGTAGCTGCGATGGGTGAGAGCCAGCCGGAGGAGCTCCTCGTCGCACTCGACCTCCAGGCCGCTCAGCAGATCGGCCAGGCCGGCCGGGGCCTCAGCGGGCGGCGCCATGGATCCGCTCCGCCGCGTCGCGCACCGTCTGCAACCCCATCAGCTCCTCCACGGCGAGGTCGACCGTGACCCCGCGCTCGGCCAGGAGGCGCTCCACCGACTCGACCACCTCGACGACGTCGAGGGAGTCGGCGTGGAGGTCCTCGATGAAGCGGGCGTCGAGCGAGGCCGGCTCGTCAAGGGCGAGCACCGCCTGGACGCGCTCCAGCAGCAGCTGCTCCACCTCCTCCAGCGCCACTCGCACCTCAGCCACCGGCCGGCTCCCCCACCCGCTCGGTCGCCGCCAGCTCGGCGCTGATGCTCTCGATCAGGCCGGCCGCGACGACCTCGGCCGCCGTTGCCAGTGCGGCGGCCACCTCCTCTGGTCCGGCGGCGCCGTGGGCCACCAGCACCGGCCGGGCGCAGCCGAGCAGGACAGCGGCCCCGGGACCACCCTTCGGACCAGCGATGGCCTCCAGGGCCTTGAGGAAGATGTTGCCCGTGAAGCCGTCGGTGACGACGACGTCGACCCGGTGGCCCAGGACGGCGTCGGGCTCGACGTTGCCGGCGAACGAGTCGAGGTTCGACAGCAGTCCGAAGGCGGCGCGAGCTAGGGCGTTGCCGCGTCCGGGCTCGGCGCCGACGTTGAGCAGCCCGATCCTGGGCGTGGTCACACCGCGGGCGCGAGCGTAGGCGCAGCCCATGCGGGCGTAGGCCAGCAGCGCCTCCGGCTGGACCTCGGCGTTGGCGCCTGCGTCGACCAAGACGACCCCGCCGGGCAGCTCAGCGCCGATGGCCGGTCGGCGCACACCCGGCTGACGACCGATCTCCAGCAGTGCCGCGGCGAGCGTGGCTCCGGTGGAGCCGGCCGACACCAGGGCGGACGCCTGGCCGCCGGCGACCAGGGCGGCGGCGCGGCGGATGCTGGTGTCGCGCTTCGCCCGCAGCGCCAGCGCCGGGTCCTCCCCCATGCCGACCGCCTGGGCGGCGTGGACCACGGGCAGGCTGGCGCCAGCCTCGGCCAGAAGGGGCTCGAGGCGCCGCCGATCGCCGACCAGCACGACATCCACGCCCTCCGCCTGGGCCCGGAGGGCGCCGGCGACGGTCACGTCGGGGGCGTGGTCACCACCCATGGCGTCCAAGGCGACCCGCACGTGCGGGGCAGCGCCCGGCGCCATGGCGCTCATGCCAGGGGTCAGTCCTCGACCTCGACCGCCTGGCGGCCGGCGTAGTAGCCGCAGGCATTGCAGACGGTGTGCGGCCGTACGGCGGCCTTGCAGCGCGCGCACGACGCCACCGTCGGCGGGGCGGTGCGCAGCCACTGCGCCTTGCGGTGGCGGGTGCGGCTGCGGGACTTCTTGCGCTTCGGTACGGCCACTGTTTCTGCTCCTGTCCTATGACGTTCGGTTGGCGTCCGTGTG
>CAZVUW010000004.1:38613-50548 GCA_964629825.1 uncultured Actinomycetota bacterium | reverse complement strand
GCGTCCGTGTGATTGGCGTCCGGGTGGTTGGCGTCCGCGGGTTGGCGCCCGGTCGGCCTGGGTCGGCGGGTCGGGCGTCAGGCCTGGTCCGGGCGAGTGTCATCGCCCGGGCCCGGAAGGCGCAAGCCGCGCAGCGCAGCCCAACGCGGATCCAGGCGGTCGTCGTGGCAGTCGCACGAGGCCTCGTTGAGGTTGGTGCCGCAGTCCACGCACAGGCCCTTGCAGTCCTCGCGGCACAGCGGGCGGGCCGGGAGCGCCGGCGCCAGGTTGTCGCGCAGCAGCGCATCGAGGTCGATGCGGCCATCGCTGATCTCGTAGCCCTCGTCGGCGTCCTCGAGGTCCGCCGGGTCGGTGCGGGTGGGGTCGTGGAAGAGCTCGACCACGCCGGCGCTCACCTGGTCGCCGACCGGCTCCAGGCAGCGGGCGCAGCTCACCGCGAGCTGGACGGTGAGGGTGCCGCGGACCAGCAGCCCCTCGACCACGCTCTCGAGCACGCCGCTGAGGTGCAGCGGGCCGGTGAGGTCCACCAGAGGCGGGTCGAAACTGTCCGGCGCGGGCAGGTCGAGCTCCACCGGACGCGATGCGCCCGGTGACTCGAGGAGATCAGCGACCTTGAGCAAGTGGTCGTGGTTGAGGAAGGTCATGGGTACCGACCGGGATGCCTTGGAGAGAGCCACAGGAGGCCGAGGACGACCGACCGGCCATCCTACCAGCGCCGCCGGCGTGTCCTGCGCGAGCCCTCGCCCTTGCGCGCCCTCCTACTGCTCGTGGTCGTACAGCTGAGCCGGACGTTCGACCGAGCGGTCGGCATCCGTCTCCTCGGGCGCGGCCAGATCGTCGGTGGCGAGCCGCCCGCGCAGCCGCTCGCGGCCCTTCTCCACAGCCTTCAGCGTCTTGTTCAGGACGATCTCGAAGTTGGCCAGCTTGGCGTCGACGTAGTCCTCGGCCTCGAGGCGAAGGATGCGAGCCTGCTCGCGCGCGTCCTCAAGGATCCGCTCGCTCTCGCGCTGGGCGGCCTTGACGATCTCGGTCTCCGACAGGATGCGGTCGCGCTCCGCGCGGGTGTCGGCCATCAGCTGCTCGGCCTCGCGGGCGGCCTGGTCGAGCAGCTCGTCGCGCTCCTTGATGATCCAGCGAGACTGCCTCAGCTCGTCGGGAAGGCGCGCACGAAGCTCCGCCAGGACCTCGTCGATGTCGTGCTTGTTGAGGATGATCGACGAGGACAGCGGCATGGGGCGGGCCTCGGCCACCAGCCGCTCGAGCTCTGAGATGTAGGCCTCGACGTCCAAGAAACCGATCCTTCGATAGGGGTCAGGAGCCGCCCAGCTTGCGGGCTAGAGCGTCGGCCACGGCGGCGGGTACGAAGTCGGTGATGTCACCGCCGAACCGGGCGACCTCCTTCACCAACGACGACGAGAGGAACGAGTATACGGGGCTGGTCGTCATGAAGACCGTCTCGACATCGCCGATGGTGGCGTTCATCTGGGCCATCTGGAGCTCGTATTCGAAGTCGCTCACGGCGCGCAGACCCTTGACGATGATCCCCACTCCGCGGTCGCGGCAGAAGTCGACCAGCAGACCCTCGAAGGGCTCGACCGTGACGTTGGGCAGGTCGGCGATGACCTCCTCGACCAGCGCCACCCGCTCATCGACGCTGAACAGCGGCTGCTTGCCCAGGTTGCGGGTGCACGCCACGATCACGCGGTCGAAGCGCGCCGCGGCCCTGCTGATGACGTCGAGATGCCCGAGGGTGATCGGGTCGAAGCTGCCCGGGCACACGGCGCTCACGGTCATGGGTCTTCCTCGCTGACCTCGAAGTACAGGACAACCGTGTCACCGTAGGTGCGCGACGCCCGCGAAGCCAGCCAGCTCGGCACATCCTCTGCGTCGCCGGTGGCACGGCGATCCCGCTCGACCACGATCAGCGCCCCCGGCGCGAGCGCGTCGGCAGCGCGCAGATCGGCTAGGCGGTCGAAGATCTCGGGCAGCGGTGTCGCGTACGGCGGATCGCACAGCACCAGGTCGAACGGCCCGCCCGTGGGCGCGGCGCAGAAGCGCCGGGCGGTGGTCCGGTGCACGGGCGCGCGCAGGCCCAGCGCCTCGAGGTTGTGCTGGATCACGCCGGCCGCGCGGCGGTCGGACTCGACGAACACGGCCGCCGCCGCGCCGCGCGACAGGGCCTCTATGCCGAGCGCCCCCGAGCCCGCGTACAGGTCGAGCACCACGGCGTCAACGACGTCTGCGCCGAGGGTCGAGTAGACGGCCTCCCGCACCCGGTCCGGGGTAGGGCGGGTGTCGCGCCCCGGCGGGGCCTCCAGCCGTCGCCCGCCCAGCCGGCCCGCGATCACCCGCACCGCGCCACCCACCCGGTGGTGTGTCTACCCGGCGCCCCAGCGACCGTGGAGCGACGAGAGGGGCGCGAGCGACGGGAGCGTGAGGGGCGGGAGGAGCGGGGCGGGGAGGGGACGGGGAGGGCGCGCGGCCCCCCGCCGGGCCGACGGCCCGTCATCCGGTCTCCAGGGCGGCCAGGCGCTCCTCGCCGTAGCGGCGCTGCACCTCGGCCCGCAGCGCCGGCAGCTCGGCGAGGTCGGGGTCCACCTCGATCAGGGCGCGGGCGTCCTCGCGAGCGCGGGCGACCCAGTCGGCGTCGCGCACCAGGCGCGCCAGCTTGAGGTCGGGCAGGCCCGACTGGCGGGTGTCGAACAGGCTGCCCTCGCCGCGCAGCGTCAGGTCGATCTCGGCCAGCTCGAAGCCGTCGCCGCTGCGCTCGAGCGCCTGCAGCCGCGGGTTGGCCTCGTGCTCGGACAGCAGGACGCAGTAGTTGGGCTCGCGCCCGCGGTACAGCCGGCCCCGCAGCTGGTGCAGCTGGCTGATGCCGAAGCGGTCGGCGTCGTGGATCACCATGATCGTGGCGTCGGGGATGTCGACGCCGACCTCGATCACGGTGGTGGCGACGAGGATCTGGACGCGCCCCTCGCGGAAGGACTCCATCACGGTGTCGCGCTCCGCCGCCGGCAGCCGGCCGTGGACGAGGCCCACGGACAGGTCGGGGAAGACCTCCTCGGACAGCGCGGCGTGGACGGTGGTGGCCGACGCGACCCCCAGCGCCTCTGAGTCCTCGATGGTCGGGCACACGACGTAGGCGCGCTCGCCGGCCTCGACGCGCTCGCGGATGAACCGGTGCAGCCCCTCGACGCGCGGCGACTGCGGGTGCAGCACCACCGTGGTGACCGCGACCTCGCGCGGGCGGTGGCGCAGGATCGTCACGTCCAGGTCGCCGTAGATCGTCAGGGCCAGCGAGCGCGGGATCGGCGTGGCGGTCATGACCAGGACGTCGGGGGTGCGGCCGTCGTCGCGCTTGGCCTTCAGCCGGGTCCGATGCTCGACGCCGAAGCGGTGCTGCTCGTCGATGACGACGACGCCGAGGTGTGGCAGCACCACGCTCTCCTCCAGCAGCGCGTGCGTGCCGACCACCATCTGGATCGTGCCGCCCGCCAGCCCGGCCAGGATCTCGCGGCGCCGCGCGGCGGAGGTCGAGCCGGTGAGCAGCTCCAGGCGCGGCCCGCCCAGCAGGTCCCCGGGCACCGGCGACCGCCAGCGCTCCGGGTCGGCCACGCTGTTGACGCCGGCCGGCGCCAGCAGGGCAGACAGCGTGCGGTGGTGCTGCTCGGCCAGGACCTCGGTCGGAGCGAGGAGGACGGCCTGCTGACCGGCGTCGACGGCGCACAGCATCGCCCAGGCGCCGACCAGGGTCTTGCCGGTCCCGACGTCGCCCTGGAGCAGGCGGTGCATCGGCTTGGCGGCCGCCAGGTCGCCGCCGATCTCCTGCATGGCGATGCGCTGGTCGGTGGTGGGCTCGAACGGCAGACCGGCCAGGAAGGCGTCGGCGAGCCCGTCGGCGCGCGGGGCCTGCGGCACGCCCACGGCGCGGTCCTCCAGGCGCCGGCGACGCTGCTGCAGGCCGATCTGGAGCGTCAGGAGCTCGTCGTACACCAGTCGGTTCCGCGCGGGCCGGACGTCCGACAGCTCGGAGGGCCGGTGAATGGTGCGCACCGCCTCGTCGAGGCTGCACAGACCGCGCTGAGCGAGCAGCACCTCGGGCAGCGGGTCATCGAGCTCGGGCAGCGCGTCCAGCGCCGCGGCCACGATCCGGGCGATCCGCGCCGACGGCAGCGCCTCGGTCGCCGGGTAGGTCGGTGCGATGCGCTGGTGCTCGTCGAGCTCGCCGTCGTCGAGGCGGATGAGCTTGGCGCCCTTGAGCTGCGGCTTGCCGCGGAAGCGCTCGAGCTCGCCGGAGACCGCGACGCGGGTGCCCGACGGGTGCTGGCGGGCCAGCCACTCCTGGTTGAAGAACGGGGCGTCGACGAGGTCGCCGCCGCCCACGCGCAGGGTGGCCTTGACCAGCTTCATGCGCCGCCGGCGCACCGGGATGATGCTCCAGCGCTCGATGGTCCCGACCAGCGTGATCCGATCCCCGACGCGCGCCTCGCGCAGCGGGATCTGGGCGCCCTGATCCCGGTACTTGCCCGGCTCCTGCGCCGGATAGTGCTCCAGGAGGTCCCGCACCGTCGTGATGCCGAAGCTGCGCTCGAGCTGACCGGCGACACGCGAGCTGACACCGTCCACGGCGGTGACGGGGGAGTCGAGGGCGAGCGGCGTTCCCATCGCGGCCGCGAGTGTACGGCCCGCCTCTGCCACCCCCGGGGACGCCGACCCTCGCCGACCACTCGCCGGTCGGCCGTCGACCCCCTTGGTTGCCCGCGGCGAAAGCGCAGCGCTATCCTGCAAGATCGTGGTCCGCCCCGCGGGCCCATCACCGCGCGTCGCGACGACGATCCGCCGCGGTCCAGCCCGCACCGCGCAACCGCGCTACGACGATCTCCCGAGGACACCCCGATGGCCGCCGTCTGCGAGTTCTGCGACAAGAAGCCGCACTTCAGCTACCAGGTCAGCTTCTCCCACAAGCGCTCGAAGCGGCGCTGGAACCCCAACGTCCAGCGCATCCGCATCTGGGAGAACGGTGGCGTGCGTCGGGCCACGGTCTGCACCTCGTGCATGAAGCGCGGCGTGGTCCAGCGCCCCCCGCACCGGACCGCCTAGGTCCCGCTCAGGCCCGGCGCCGCCAGGCGTGGTCGACCGGGCCGATCCCCTGCCCGATCCGCAGCCCGTTCCGGATCGCTCCGCTGACGTAGTCCTTGGCCGCGCGCACGGCCGCGACGACGTCGGCGCCCCTGGCGCGCTCTGCCGCGATCGCGGCCGCGAGGGTGCAGCCCGTCCCGTGGGTGTCCCTGGTCGCTGAGCGGGCGCTGCGCAGCTCGACCGCGCTGTCACCGTCGGTCAGCAGGTCGACCGCGTCCGCCTCGTCGGGCAGATGCCCGCCCTTGATCAGGACCCAGCGCGGTCCCAGCTCCAGCATCGCCTCGGCCGCGGCAGGCAGGTCCGCCGCCGAGCGGACCTTCACACCGGTCAGCAGAGCGACCTCGCCGAGGTTGGGGGTGACGACCTCGGCCAGAGGCACCACCCGCGTGCGCAGCGCCTCGATCGCGTCCTCGTGCAGCAGCGGGTCGCCGTGCTTCGAGGCGCACACCGGATCGACGACCAGCCGGGTGATCCCGTTGGCCTCCACCCCCTCGGCGACGGCGGCGATGATCTCGGCGCTCGCGAGCATCCCCGTCTTAGCCGCGTCGACGCCGATGTCGCTGGCGACCACGTCCAGCTGCTGGCGGACGAAGGATGCCGGCACCTCGTGGACGCCGTGGACGCCGATGGTGTTCTGCGCGGTGAGCGCCGTGATGACGCTCATTCCGTAGACGCCGAAGGCCTCGAAGGTCTTGAGGTCCGCCTGGATGCCCGCTCCCCCGCCGGAGTCAGAGCCGGCGATGGTCAGCGCGCGCGGAAGCGAGGTGTCAGACATTGCGACGGTAGTGGTCGAAGCCGAGTCCGGTCAGGTCACGCAGGCGCCCGTCGCCGAGCACCAGGGCAGTCGTCGGCAACCCCTCACGAACGGGGTCCACGACGCCGACGACGGCGGCGGGCACGCCGTCCGCCGCCGCGGCGGCCGCGGCCGCCTCCTCGGCGACGTCCGAGGGCAGGGCGGCCAGCAACGCGAAGTCCTCGCCCCCACCGCACGCGAGCTCGACCGGGTCGGCCCCCAGGCGGGCTGCGGCGGCGCGCACCCCGTCGGCAACCGGCAGGTCGCTCCAGCGGACCCTGGCGGCGACCTCCGACGCGCGGCAGAGATGGGTGAGGTCTGCGCCAAGGCCGTCGGAGACATCGATCATCGCGGTCGCGCCGTGCTCGGCGAGCACACGCCCGGCCGCCACCAGTGCCTGCGGGCGCCGGTGCGCCGCGAGCAGCGCCTCGGGCGCCTCGTGGCCGGCCGACACCAGGGCGAGGGCGGCCGCCGCAGCGCCGAGCTGCCCCACCACGACCAGGGCGTCGCCCGCTCGGGCCCCGGAGCGCAGCACCGCAGTGCCGGGCTCCAGCTCTCCCAGGGCGGTGATCGACAGCGCCAGCGCATCCGAGGCCACGGTGTCGCCGCCGACCAGGCGCAAGCCCCACCGCTGGCAGGCCTCGTGCATGCCCTCGTAGAGCGCGGCGATCTCCTCGGTGGTCACGCCCTCCGGTCGGCACAGCCCCACCACGGCCGCGGTCGGCTTGGCCCCCATGGCGGCCAGGTCGCTGCAGTTGACGGCGACAGCCTTCCAGCCGACGTCGTTCAGGCTCGACAGGTCGCGGCGGAAGTGGACGTCCTCGACGACGACGTCGACCGCCAGGCAGGCCCAGCGCTCGCCCAGGTCGAGCACCGCCGCGTCGTCTCCGGAGCCGACGGCCACCCCGTCGTCGGTACCCGACAGGAACGGGGCCAGCTCGGCGATCAGTTCGAACTCCGAGGGGCGGGAGGCGGAACCCGGGGCAGAGGCCATCACAGACAGCATGCCATCCCCCGCCGAGCCGCCGACCTCAGGCCTTGACGACCGACCGCAGCGCCGCGATCGAAGCGTCGTCGTCGAGGTCGGGGAAGTCGACGTAGGCCTGGCTGACGCCTAGGAACTCCGCCGGCGAGGACAGGATCAGCAGGTCATCTGCTGCGTCGGCGAGGCGCTCGGCCACGTCGGCAGGGGCGACGGGGACAGCCAGCACGACGCGCTCGGCACCGCCCCTGCGGGCGAGCGCGCAGGCCTCGCGCGCGGTGCCTCCGCTGACGACGCCGTCGTCGACGACGATCACGGTCGCGCCCTCCATCGTGGCGGCCGGCACGACGGTGCGGTAGAGGTCGAGGCGGCGCTGGACGGCGGCCCGGCGGTCTTCGATCTCGGCCTCGACCTGCTCCGGTGTCAGCCCGAGCCGGCGCACGGTGGCCTCGTCGATCACCACCTCGCCGTCGCAGCCCACGGAGCCGAAGTGCACCTCGGGGTTGTGCGGTGCGCGCAGACGGCGGGCCACCGCGACGTCGAGCTCGGCGTTCAGCTCGCGCGCGACTGCCGCTCCGACCGGCAGGCCACCGCGCGGGACGGCCAGCACCACGATCCGCTCGGCGCCGGCCAGTGCGGCGTGCCCCTTGAGCGCCTCGGCGAGCCGGCGGCCCGCCTCCTCGCGGCTGTCGAACACCTGCATTCTTGGATCCGCTCGCTGTGGGGCCTTCGGGGTGGGCGGTGCCCCGGCGCGGGGCTCGCCACTAGGATGCCTGACGAGCCCCGCCGAGGACCACTCGGGTCCCGACGGAGTCGCGCCGAGACGGAAGGGCTTGCGTCATGGTCTCCGCTTACATCCTCATCCTCACGGAGGTCGGCAAGGCAGCGCAGGTTGCCGCGGCCGTATCCCAGATCGAGGGCGTGGAGGCCGCCGACGACGTGACCGGCCCCTACGACGTGATCGTGCGCGCAAAGGCCAACACGGTCGACGAGCTCGGCAAGATGGTCGTGGCCAAGATCCAGGGCATCGACGGCATCGATCGCACCCTCACCTGCCCGGTGGTGCACCTCTAGTCCCAGCCGCGCGCTCAGGGCGCGTAGCGGGCCTCCGCGCGCCCGGCGTCCAGCGCCAGATCGATGAGGTCGGCCACCAGCTGCGGGTAGGACCGGCCCTCCGCCGCCCAGACCGCCGGGAACATGGAGGCGGGCGTGAAGCCGGGGATCGTGTTGATCTCGTTGACGTACAGCGCGCCCTCGGCCTCGACGTAGAAGAAGTCGACCCTGGCCATGCCCCGGCACCCGATCGCGAGGTACGCCTCCCGCGCGTAGTCCATGCAGCGCCGGAGGATCTCGACGGGCACCTCGGCGGGGCAGCGCAGCTCGACCGGGCGCAGGTACTTCGCGTCGAAGTCGTAGAAGTCGCCGACGTGCACCGTCTCGCCGGGGCGGGTCACCTCGGGGACGGCGTTGCCGAGGACGCCGCACTCGAGCTCGCGCAGGTCGTCCAGCGCCTGCTCCACCATCGCGACCCGGTCGTAGTCGAACGCCTCGGCGAGCCCCTTCTCGAGGCCATCGCGGTCGGCGCAGCGGCGCACGCCCAGCGAGGAGCCCTGGCGCGCCGGCTTGGTGAAGACGGGGAAGCCAAGGACGGAGGCCAGCTCGTCGAGCACGGCGCCCGGGTCGGCCTCCCAGTCCTGCCGGAGCACCGCGCGATGAGCCACCTGCGGCAGCCCGCGCGCCGCGAACAGGGTCTTCATCTGGCGCTTGTCGATGCCAGCGGCGCTGGCGGTCACATCCGCGCCGACGTAGGGAACGCCGTGGCTCGCCAGGAGGCCCTGGATGGTGCCGTCCTCGCCGTAGGGCCCGTGCAGGACCGGGAAGCACACGTCGACGCCGCCGAGGTCCGCAGCGGCCGGCTCGGCGCCATCGCCGTCGTTGAGCTGCACCAGGCGGGCGCCCGCGCGGGTCTGGACGAGGGCCACGGTCGGGCCGTCGTCGGGCACGCTCGGCAGCGTCCCCTCCGGCGTGTCCGGAACGCCGTCGACGAGGCTCCAGCGGCCTGAGCGGGTGATGCCGACTGGGATGACCTCGTAGCGCGCCTCGTCCAGCGCGGCGAGCACGTTGCGCGCGGACAGGCAGCTGATCTCATGCTCGCCGGAGCGGCCGCCGAACAGGACGAGGACGCGCAGGCGCGGTCTTGCGGTCTTGCGGTCGCTCACGGCGGCCCCATCGGGAGGTCGTGGAACTCGGTCTTGGGGGCGCGGCCCATCAGCGCCTCGGCCATGTCGCGGACGTCCATGCCCTCATGGATCACCTTGACCACGTGCTCGATGATCGGCATCTCGACGGAGTGCTCCCGGGCGATGTCGAGGACGGCCTTCGAGGACTTCACGCCCTCGGCCACCATGTTCATCTCGGCCACCACCTCGTCGAGGGAGCGACCCCGGCCGAGCTGCTCGCCGACGTGCCGGTTGCGCGACTGGCGGCTCATGCAGGTCGCGACCAGATCGCCCATGCCGGCCAGGCCCGAGAAGGTCAGCGGGTTGCCGCCGAGGGCGACGCCCAGCCGGGTCATCTCGGCCAGCCCGCGGGTGATCAGCATTGCCTTGGTGTTGTCCCCGTAGCCGACGCCGTCTGCCATCCCGGCGGCCAGCGCGATGCCGTTCTTGACCGCGCCGCCGAGCTCGACGCCGACCACGTCCGGGTTGGTGTAGACGCGGAAGTAGGGCGTGTGGCTCATCGCCTGGACGCGCTGGGTCACCGCGGTCTCGGGGCCGGCGACGACCGTGGCGGCGGGCATCCGCAGGGCGCACTCCAGCGCGAGGTTGGGTCCGCTCACGACGACCACGCGGCTGTAGGGCGCGTCGAGGACCTCGCGGACGATCTGGCTGGCGCGGCGGTGGGTCTCGAGCTCGATGCCCTTGATGAGGCTGACGTAGACGGCGCCGGGTGGGACCAGGTCCTTCCACTCGGCCAGGAGCCCGCGCAGCGCATGGCTCGGAACCGCCAGGACCACGATCTCCGCGTCGTGGAGCGCCTCGTCGGCAGCGCTGGTGGCCCGCACCTGGGAGTGGACATCGACGTCGCCGAGGTAGGCGCTGTTGCGGTGGCGCTCGTTGATCTCCTGGGCGACCTCCTCGCGCCGCGCCCAGAGGATCACGTCCTCGCCCGCGTCGGCGCACATCATCGCGAAGGCCGTTCCCCACGACCCCGCCCCCATGACGGCCACTCTGCCCATCCGCGCTCCTCGACTCGCCTCTGCCGGGCAAGTGTAGGGAACCGACCCCAGCCAGCCACGCGCCTAGCATGTGGCCCGTGTCCGCCGCCCCCGTGACCGCTGTGATCCCCCTGAAGGCCCTGCATGCCGCCAAGGGGCGACTGGCGGACGCCCTGGACCGCGAGCAGCGCCGTGCGCTGGTCGAGCGCATGTTCCTGAGCGTCCTCGACGCCTGCCGTAGCGCGGAGCCCGTGACCGACGTGCTCGTGGTCGCCGGTGACGATGCGGGCGCCGAGCTCGCGCTCTCGGAGGGCGTGCGCGCCGTGGTGCCGCCGGGGGTCGGGCTGCCGGCGGCGCTGGAGCACGCCGACCGGCTGCTGGCCGGGGAGCGGGCCACCCTGGTGGTGGCCGCGGACCTGCCGCTGCTGTCAGCTGAGGACGTGCGCCGGGTGTGCTCGGCTGGGGTTCATGAGCGTGCGGTTGTGATCGCGCCGACCTGGGACGGCGGGACGGGGGGGCTGCTGCGCATGCCGGGTGACGTGATCGGGACGGCCTATGGCGTCGGCTCGGCGGCGGCGCACCGGCGGCTCGCGGAGGCGGCGGGCCTCGAGCCCGTGCTCCTGGAGCTCGAGGGCTTCCGGTTGGACGTCGACACCGCCGAGCAGCTGGCGGCGCTGCGCGAGCGCCATCCCGGCCTGGAAGCGGGCCTCCTGCCGGAGCGCGGTTAGCGTGCCGCGGACTGCCTGGCTACGCTGCTTGGCGGTCGGACCCATCTAGCCGCCGCGGAGGTCGGGATGCCGCAGGGCACCGTGAAGTACTTCGATCCGGAGACCAGCTCGGGCGTAATCCTGCTGGACAACTCCGAGGAGCTGCCCGTCGACGCCGAGACCTTCGCGGCCTCGGGCCTGCTTGAGCTGCGGCTGGGGCAGCGGGTCCGCTTCGACGTCTCCGGCAGCGGCGATGACCGCCGGGTCACGGGGCTGACGATCGTCAGCCTGTAGCAGGGAGCCCTAGCGGCCCCTGCCCACCTCACGCTGGAAGTCGGCCCGGTAGCGGTCGACCTCGCGCTCGGCGCGGTCCAGGTCCTCCTTGGCGAGCTCGGTGAGCGCGAGCAGGCGGCGCTGCCAGCGCTGCCGTGCCGCATCGCTGAGCACGGCCGCCTCGAGGCGCGCGAAGCTGTCCTTCAGGGAGTCGGTGACGCGCAGGAACTGCTCCGCGTCGATCAGCCGACTGCTGTGCGCGCTCTGGTCTCGCCGCTGCTGCATAGGCTCCTCCTCAACCCCCGAGCCTAGTGGTTGCCGACAGAGGCGGCGTAACGGGCGCCCTACCATGGCCGGCGAGGCCGGCACGGCCCCGACCGCGTCTTCCAGGAGCTCACCCGTGACCAGCAGTGACACGTCCGCCCCGACCGCAGCCCCCGAGCGCCCGGGCGTGGTCACCGCCATCGCCGTCCTGGCGCTGCTGGGAGCCGTGGGCGCCGCGGTCATGGTCGTCGCCCACCTGGCGCTGGACATGACGGCCCTGGCGGCTGGCTTCGCCGTCGGCACGGTCGCCTACCTGCTGCTCGCGCTCGGCACCTGGCGCCGACGGGCCTGGGCCTGGCCGCTCGGGCTGGTGGTCAACGCCATCGGCCTGGCCGCCGCCCTGCTCCCCTGGCGCGGCCTCGACCGCAGCGGCCTTCCCACCCTGGTCTCCCTGGTCGCCCTCGGCCTGCTCCTGTCCCGCCCGGGCCGAAACGCGCTGCTGTACGCGGAAGACTGAATCCGATGTGATCCCGCTCAGGGATCGGGGGTGATCCCGCTCA
>CAZVUW010000004.1:15904-38513 GCA_964629825.1 uncultured Actinomycetota bacterium | reverse complement strand
GCGGAAGACTGAATCCGATGTGATCCCGCTCAGGGATCGGGGGTGATCCCGCTCAAGCGGGATCAACTGGCTCGGGAGCGTGACGCTCGGGGCAGGGTCTGGCTCGGGCTCGATGCTTGCGGCGGTTCGCTGGCCCCCTCCGCCGCTCCTTCGCTGACGGTTGGATATTTGGCCCGGGATCTCGGGCCAAATGTCCAACCGTGGGGTGAGTGGCGCCGCGGGCGTCCCTGCCGCCGATGGTTGGACGCTTGGGTGGCTGATCGGCCACCTAACCGTCCAGCCATCCGCTATCCCGGGCCGATCCCTCCCCCGAGCACCGACCACGCGCGACCCGTTGATCCCGCCGTACCGGGATCACCTCGGAAAAGGGACGGCGCCGACGAGCGTGCTCGTCGGCGCCGTCCTGCCGTACCCCCGAACGGATTTGAACCGTCGTTACTGCCGTGAGAGGGCAGCGTCCTAGGCCGCTAGACGACGGGGGCATATGGCGCTGGTGAGTCCAGAGGGCTCACCACGCTCCGGGGCAAGGACTCGAACCCTGAATAACTGGACCAGAACCAGTCGTGTTACCAATTACACCACCCCGGAAGGGCGCAGCCGAGGATAGCGGCGCCCTTGTGCTCCGGCAAACTCACGGCCGCTTTCAGGCGGTCGCGACCAGCGGACGGGCGGCCGCGATGCGGCGCAGGACCATCTCGCGGTCCAGCACCGCCAGGGTCTCGGGCAGCGGCGGGCTGACGGCGGTGCCGGTGACGGCAACGCGCAGCGGCTGCATGACCTTCCCGCGACCCAGCTCCAGCTCGGCGCCGATGCCGTCGAGCGCAGCCAGGATCGCCTCCGCGGTCCACTCGACCTCTGCCAGGACCTGCGAGGCCCGGTCCAGAACCTCGCCGGCGCGGCCCTTGAGGTGCTTGGCGACGGCGGCCTGGTCGAGCTCGGGCTCGTCCTTGAACGCGAAGGCGACGAGGGGCGGGCCCTCGGACAGGATCTGGATGCGCTCGCGCAGCAGCGGGGCGAACGCCTCGATCAGCCGCGCCTGCTCCCCCACCGGCGGGTCGTCGACCAGCCCGGCCTCGACCATGTACGGGACGAGCCGCGTGGCCAGCTCGCCGTCGCTGAGCTCCTTGATGCGATCGCCGTTCATGGAGCGCAGCTTGTCGGTGTCGAAGTAGGCCGGGTTGCGGCTGACGCGCTCGAACGAGAACTTCTCCTGCAGCTCCGAGATCTCGAAGCGCTCCTGGTGGCCGTCGTAGCTCCAGCCGCACAGCGCCAGGAAGTTGAGCAGGGCCTCGGGCAGGTAGCCCTGGCGGCGGAACTCGTCCACCGACACCGAGCCATGGCGCTTGCTCAGCGGCTTGCGGTCGGCGCCCACCAGCAGCGGCAGGTGCGCGAACCGCGGCAGCACGGCGTCCGCCGGGCGCGGCGGGTAGCTCAGCGACTTCAGAACCTCGTCGAGCAGCCCGTCGGCCAGCAGCAGGTCGTACAGCAGCAGCTGGCGCGGCGTGGCGGGCAGGATGTCCTCGCCGCGGGCGATCAGGTTGATCCCCATGGCGAGGTCGTCCACCGCATTGGCGAGCGGGTAGGTGGGCGATCCGTCGGCTCGGAGCACCACGAAGTCGGGGATGGTCGACCACTCGAACGTGACCTCGCCGCGGACGAGGTCGGTGAACGTGATCGAGCCCTCGTCCGGGGTGCGGATGCGCAGGACCGGCTTGCGGCCCTCGGCGCGGAAGGCCTCCCGCTGGGCGTCGGTCAGGTTGCGGTGGCCGCCGCCGTAGCCCGGCGGGCGGCCGGCCCGCTGAGCCTCCTCGCGCTCCGCCGCGAGCTCCTCGGGCGTCTCGTAGGCGTCGTAGGCGGCGCCGCGGCGCAGCAGCTCGTGGGCGACGGCTGCGTAGAGGTCCGTGCGCTCGCTCTGCCGGTACGGGCCGTGCGGTCCGGGGCTGGTGTCGGGTCCCTCGTCCCAGTCGAGCCCCAGCCAGCGCATCGCCTCGATCATCGAGTGCATCGACTCGGTGGTCGCGCGGTCGGCGTCGGTGTCCTCGATCCGGAACACGAAGGCGCCGCCGTTTCCGCGGGCGTGCAGCCAGTTGTAGAGCGCCGTTCGCGCGCCGCCGACGTGCAGCCAGCCGCTGGGCGCGGGACAGAAGCGGACTCGCGGTGTTGTCATCGAGACCTCTGGATCTAGGGTGATCCCGCTCAAGCGGGATCAACGGGTTTCTGGTGCTTCCTCTCGCGAGGGGGTTCGGGCTCGGTGCGAACCGGAGGGCGGGACTCCTCTCACCCGGTCACTCATCCAGCTCAACGGGGTTGGTGAGGGTGCCCAGGCCTTCGATCTCCACCTCTACCGTGTCGCCGGCGGCCAGGGGGCCGACGCCGGAGGGGGTGCCGGTGAGCAGCACATCGCCCGGCAGCAGGGTGGCGAAGGCCGAGACGTAGGACACCAGCTCGGCCACCCCGAACACCAGATCCGAGGTGGAGCCGGACTGGCGCACCTCGCCATTCACCCGGCAGGTGACCTGCAGCCCGTGAGCGGGGTCCACCTCGGTGTCGATCCACGGGCCGAGCGGGCAGAAGGTGTCGAAGCCCTTGGCGCGGGTCCACTGCCCGTCCCGGTCCTGCAGATCGCGGGCGGTCACGTCATTGGCGCAGGTGTAGCCGAGGACGTGGTCGAGCGCCTCGGAGACCGGGACCTTGCGGGCCAGCCGTCCGATCACGACCGCTAGCTCGGCCTCGTGGTGCACCTCCGCTGACAGCTCCGGCAGGCGGATCGGCGCCTTCGGGCCGATCACCGCTGTCGACAGCTTGGCGAAGATCAGCGGCTCCGCCGGCACGTCGTTGCCGAGCTCCGCGGCGTGGTCGGCGTAGTTGCGGCCCACGCACAGGATCTTGGTGGGGATGATCGGCGCCAGCAGCGCCACCTTCTCCAGCGGGGCGACCTGATCGGTCAGCTGGACGCCGCCGAACGGGTGGCCGTCGAGCAGGCGGACGACGAGGCCGCTGGCGCCATCCTCGCCGGCCGGCCGATCAACAGCTTGCAGCACCCCGAAGGCGGGTCCGTCGGGGCGGGCGACACGAACGATGCGCACGGGCTTGGCTCCGAAGGGTCGGTGAACCGGTGGGTCGCCAGCGAGGCTAGTCGCTGCCGCGACCGGCCGTCACACGCGGCTTCTGGCGCCCGGGCTCAGCGCCAGCACGGCCAGCCCGGCCACGACGGCGATCACTCCGAGGGTGCCGAGCAGCTCGAGCCGCTCCCCCAGCACCAGCCAGCCAAGCAGGCCGGCCGTGAGCGGCTCGCCGAGGGTGAGGGTCGCCACGCTGGCCGCCGGCAGCGAGCGCAGGCCGGTCGCGTACAGCGCGTAGCCGACGCCGACGGTGACGACGCCGAGCCACAGAACTGCCGCCAGCCCACGTCCGGAGGTCGACCAGGCGAGATCGCCGCCCAGGAACAAGGGCAGCAGCGCCGCCGTGCCCGCGGTGAACGTCCCGGCCATGGTCTCGAACGGCTGGCAGCCCCGGTCGAGCAGGTGCTTGGTGGCGACCGTGAAGACCGCGTACGACGCACCCGCGCCCAGCGCCAGGACGATGCCCACGGGGTCGACGACCGTCTCCTCGCCGCCGGAGGACACCAGCAGAACGCAGCCGGCGACCGCCAGCGCCGTGGACATGGCCCAGACCCGCTCCGGCCGCACCCGGCGGACGACGAGCTCGACCAGCCCGGTGAACACCGGTGCGCTGCCGATGCCGACGATCGTCCCGACCGCGACACCGGTCCGGGACACCCCCTCGAAGAAGAAGACCTGATATGCCGCGATCGCCGTGGCCCCGATCAGCGCCGCTGCGCGAGCCCCGGGCCTCGCGAGCCCCAGCAGGGCCCGGCCCCGGCCGGCAGCAAGCGCCAGCACGATCAGGCTCAGCGCCCCGACCGCCAGCCGCATCGCCCCGACCGTGCCGGGATCGGCCTCCGGAGCACCCAGGGCCTGGGTCGTGCCGGTCGTGCCCCACAGGACGGCACCGCCGAGCACGAGCAGACGCGGGAGCGGACCCCCCGCGCGCGGCTCAGCGGCCACGCGGAGCTCCCCCCTCCTGTACGAATCGGCCCTCGACTGCAGGCGGGCGCTCACTAGGCTGAACGTCGCAGTCCCGTCCCAGCGCAGGAGCCAGCCCATGGGTGTGCTCGCCGACCTCGATCGGCCGCTGCTGCGCGAGCCGGGCCGCCCGCTGCTGCCCTGGGTCGGCGCGGTGATGGTGGCCCTGGCCCTGGCCGGCAGCGCGGCCTTCCTCTACTACTCGCCCTTGACGGTGAGCGCGCTGTCCTGCCCCGATCAGGGCGAGCTGGTGCCGCCCGAGGAGACCGAGCGCGGCGCCAGCGGAGGCCCCGTGTGCCTGCTCCCCCACCGGCCGGGCGAACAGGTGCTCTTCACGACCACCATCCGAAACGACGGTCCCCTGCCGGTGTCTGTGCATGGCGTCGCCTTCGAGGGAGCGGTCGGAGAGCTGCTGGTCGTCGCTGAGGTCAGGAGCGCATCGAACGCCGCCACGGGCTCTGAGGGGCTGCGCCTGGACGGCGACAGCGACCTGGAGGTCGCCATCGCCGTCACGATGGAGCCTTGCGAGACCCAGCGCAGCGGCAGGGTCCTGCCGCTGCGCGAGCTGTCGGTGCGGGCCTCGCTCCTCGGCATCGGCAAGACCGTCGAGGTGCCGCTGCCGGAGGAGCTGGCCCTGCTGGTCGAGGAGTGCTGAGCCCTCAGCCCTTCACGTAGTCGAGCATGTGCTCGTAGCGGGGCTCCTCGCCCCGGACCACGGCGAAGAACAGGTCCTGAAGCTGCTTGGTGATCGGCCACGGCGGGCTGATCGGGCGGTCGTCGACCGAGCGCATCGGGACGACCTCGGCTGCGGTGCCCGTGTAGAAGGCCTCGTCCGCCAGATACAGGTCGTGGCGCAGCAGGCTGCGCTCCTCGAACGGGATGCCGAGGTCGTGTGCGAACTCGATGATCGCCTGCCGGGTGATGCCGTTCAGCACCCCATCGCTCAGCGGAGGGGTCATCAGGACGCCGTCCCGCACCACGAAGATGTTCTCGCCAGAGCCCTCCGCCACGGCGCCGTGCTCGTTGAGCAGGACTGCCTCGTCGTAGCCCGCCTTGAGGGCCTCCACCTTCGCCAGGGAGGAGTTGATGTAGAGACCAGCCGCCTTGGCGCCGGTCGGGATCATGTTGCTGCCCATGCGCCGCCAAGAGCTGGTCTTGGCGCGGACGCCGTTCGCGATGCCCTCGTCGCCGAGGTAGCTCCCCCACGGCCAGGCGGCGATGGACACGGTGACCTTGCTGGGGAGCGGGTTGAGACCCATCTCCCCGTAGCCTAGGTAGGCCAGCGGCCGGATGTAGCAGGCGGGGAGGTCGTTGATCCGGATGAGCTCGCGGGTGACCTCCATGAGCTCGTCGACGGTGTAGGGGATCTCCATCTCGAGGACCGCCGCCGAGGCGAACAGGCGCTCCATGTGGGCCCGATGCTGGAAGATGGCCGCGCCGCGCGGGGTCTCGTAAGCCCGGATGCCCTCGAAGACACCCCACCCGTAATGCAGGGTCGGGGTGAGGAAGTGCAGCTTGGCGTCGTGCCAGTCGACGAACTCGCCCTCAAACCAGATCTTGTCGACTTCGGGAACGGGCATGTTGACGGGCTCCTTTGGATCGCTGGCTGGGAGTGCCGCCGCTGCCGGCACGTGCTCGCAGTCGAGCAGAGCCGCTGCGACGGCTCTGCAGACGAGTATCCCATGGCCGAGCGATCTCCGCCCACGCGGCGGCGGCATGAGGCGGCCCGGTGCCAACCGTGCCGGCGAGATGGTGTTCCACTCCATGCGGCCGGTCCGAATCGGCCAGAATGGTCCGAGCAATCCCCGACGAAAGCTGCCGAAAGTGCAACCCGACGTCACCCTGCACGGCACCCAGATCAGCCTGCGTCCCATGCGTGAAGAGGACGCGCCGGCGTTGGCCGACATCCTCGCCCAGCCCGAGGTCAGCCGCTGGTGGCCTCATTACGACGAGGCGCGGGTGCGCGCCGAGCTGGTGGACGGACCGGACACCGTCGCCTTCGTCATCGAGGTCGAGGGCGAGCTGGTGGGCGCGATCCTGTACGTGGAGGAGCCCTCCCCGGACTACCGCCACGCCAGCATCGACATCTTCCTGCACCCCGCCTGGCACGGGAAGGGCCTGGGCACCGACGCGGTCAGGACGCTCGCGCGCCATCTCATCCACGACCGGGGCCATCACCGCCTCGCGATCGATCCGGCGTCGGCCAACGAGAAGGCGATCCGCACCTACACCAGGGTCGGCTTCCGGCCGGTGGGCATCATGCGCTCATACGAGCGCACCGCCGACGGCGGCTGGCAGGACTGCCTCCTGATGGACCTGCTGGCCGAGGAGCTGAGCTGAGCGCCTGAGGCCAGACGCGCTCGCTCTAGACCGCCGAGACCTCGTCGTCCAGACGGATCTTGAGGGCACGGTTCTCTATGGCGGTCGGTGGTTCGGCGCAGGTGGGACACGTGGGTTCGGGCGCGGTTCGGTCGAACCATCCCTCGCAGGGAAACCAAGCTCTGCATGATGGGCAAAGACCCCAGATGTCCATCAACGCACTCCAAGCCGTGGCGGCCGCAGGTGGTGCGCGATCAAAGGCGCAGCAACGGCCGCCCATCTGCACATTGGCTGCATGAGGTTGCCCAGGTCCGCCCACCGGGAAACGCGCCTAGCGCACGCCGAGTGATCCGGTGGCCTCCTCGACTCCGCCGTCGACCTCGAGGCTGATGCTGACCTCCCAGGCGCCGGCGAACGGCACCTCCACCAGCGGGCCCGTGAAGTGGCCGGGGCCCGTCAGGACCAGCCGTGGGACCACCTCGGTCTCACCCGAGCGCAGCGTGAGAGTCGCCCCGTCGACGGGCCGGAGCTGGCGGTTGGGATCGAATATGTACAGGTGCAGCTCGTTTCCGCCCACCCGGGCGGGGTCGAGCGTGACCTCCACCAGGCCGCCCTCGCTCTCCGCGGTGAAGGTCTGGATGCGCGACGCCGCCTCGGCCTCGGCGGGCAGCCCGGAGGCCATGCTGGTCGCCAACCCGAACGCCGCGAGCATCACCAGCAGCTCGGCGCCCGCCAGGCGGGCGAACGCCCGCCGAGCGCTAGCGCCGGTGCTGCGCCGCAGCCGCGGCAGCGAGCGCCTGCGGTGCGCCCAGCCGAACGCTGCAAGAGCCAGGAGCAGACCACCCTTGCCCAGCGCGGACCGTCCCCAGGTGGTCTCCAGCAGCTGCACCGGCTCGGTGACGTGCAGCAGGGTGTTCACCACGCCGGTGAGCGCGACGACGCCGATCGCGTAGGTCGCCAGGGTCGAGAAGCGGGTGGCGGGCCGGTGCGGTTCGACCGGTGAGGTCCAGACGACGAGCGTCAGCGCCAGAAGGCCTCCCACCCACAGGGACACCGCGCCGATGTGCAGCCAGTCGCTGGCGATGGCGACGGTCGTCAGGTCCGCCGTCGCCGCGTGCCCCCATGACGCCGGCGCGGCTGCGCCGAGCAGCGCGCCCGCCAGCGCGAGCAGCGCGCCGCTGCGACCGCGCGCCAGCGCGGCCAGCAGCGTCACCCCCGCGGCGCCGATGACCTGCAGGCCGACGGCGGTCCCGAAGCGCGTCCCGACGAAGCGGCTGAGCAGCTCGCCGTCGAGCGCCTCGGGCAGCGCCCGCGCGGCCGCGTTCGAGAGGCCGAAGATGAGCACCCCGAGCGCCGCGAGGGTCCAGAGCGCAGCCGCTCCGGTCGCCCAGCGCAGCGCGCGGCGGGCCAGGCGGTTATCCCCGTTGAGGAGCCAGGCCGGCAGGACCAGCAGCCCGACCGTCGCCGCCAGCGCGAGGTGGTTCAGCAACCGCGAGATCCACAGCCCGACCGCGGTTCCAGGACCCGCGCTGTCGAGCTGGACGGGCTGCTGCGCCGCCGCAGGGACGGCCGTGATCAGCGCCACCAGCAGCGCCGCCGCCACGACCGGCGCCCAGACCCTGCCGGGCCGGGTCAGGGCGCGCAGCGGTGTGCAGAGACCCGTCACGCCGTGACGTCGCTGTGGCCGACCGGTTCGGTCGCCTCCTCCTCGTCCTCGGGTAGCGGCGGCAGCAGCCGGCGCGTGCCGACGAAGGCGACTATGCCGATTGGAAGCGCCTGGGCGATGCTCACGCCCGCGATCACGCGGGCCAGCAGGTCCGGCAGGATGCTGGCGACCTGGGAGGCGCTGAGGACGCTCCAGTACAGCAGCCCCTGCCCCACCAGGACGGCGCCGGAGCCGACACCTAGAGCCGTGAACGCGCCCTCGCGCGCCTGCCAGGCACGCAGGGCGCCGAACGCGCCGATCAGCAGGAACAGCACGGTCTGCCCCGCCGCCAGCGCGCGCACCGATCCGGGCAGCGGTACGGCGAAGAGGTCATCGGCAAGGTTGACCAGGTTGACCGCGACGATGACGCCGAGCACCGCTGCCGCCGGCTTGACCAGCCCGGGCCAGCGGACCGGCTGGTCGGGATCCTCGGCGTCGGGATCGGTCTCCGGCTCCGTGCGCAGGCCGATCAGGGCGGGGAGGGCGAGCACCAGGCCGATCAGCAGCCAGGGCCACGGCGGCGGGCCGGGGATCCACGTCAGATCGCCGAAGACGCTGTACTGCTCACCGCCGAAGGTGAACGGCACCTCCCAGCGCTCGATCACCACCGTCTCCTCGGACGGGTCCGTCACGGCGGGAGGGATGCCGGCGCTCATGTAGTGGATCCGGTGGTCGTGCCATGCGGCCGAGCGCGCGTCCGACACCTTGACCCAGTCGGGCTCCGCGTCGGGCCTGAGGTTCGGCGGCAGGGACACCTGGCCAAGGCGGTCCTTGTTCACATAGGTCGCCTCGGAGTTGCGGTTCTCCCACACCCCGTCCGGCCCGACGCGCAGGTACGGGCGCGGCTCGGGCTCGTAGCCGAGGATGACGATCTCCTCGTCGGTGTTGTTGACGACCTCCAGCAGCTCGTCGCCGCCGTGGATCTGGAACGTCACCCCCTCGATCCCCGGGTCCTCCAGGATGCGGCTGCGCATGTTCGTCGCGTCGCTCCCGCGACCGTGGGCGTGCGCGGGCAGGGCCGGCAGCGCGACCAGCGCCGCGACCAGGCTCAGCAGCAGCACCGCGAAGGCGCGCCTGACCACCTCGAAGGTGGAGCTCACTTGATCACCTCGACAGCTCGACCGAATCCCGGGGGGGCCCGAAGGCGCCCTACACAGTAGTGGACGAAGCCCGAGAAGAGGTTCCGATTCGTCCACTCCGACAACATCAGTCGGCGACGGGGCGGGCTGCGAACCGGGCCAGCACCTGCCGGTCGCGCCCGTAGGTCAGCCGGGCTGCGGCCTCGGCCAGACCCAGCCAGTCGAGGGCGTCCACCTCATCGCTGGCCGTGAACTCGCCGCCGCACCAGCGGAGTGCCCAGTAGCGCACCGTCTTGGGGCTGGTACGGCCCTCCTTGGTGACGAGGTACTCGACGGCACCGAGGTCGTGCCCGACCTCCACCTCGGCGCCGGTCTCCTCGCTGACCTCGCGCAAGGCCGCGGTGAGCTCGTCCTCGCCGTCCAGCAGCTTGCCCTTGGGCAGGGTCCAGTCGTCGTGGCGTGGACGGTGGATCACCGCCACCTCGACGTCATCACCGCTGTGCCTCCAGAGCACACCGCCGGCCGCTCGTATGACCATTAGCGCGTAGGGTAGCGGCCACCACCTCCGGCATGGGTGCAGCGCCCGAGCCGGCGGGGTAGACCGAGGGCCACGTCTCCCCCGGGGGCACGGATGAGCGACTGGATGACGATCCGCGTGGTCCTGCTGGGCCAGGGCGACCGCCGACTGCGGCGGCCGGCCGGCAGGGTGCTGCTGGCGCACGCCGACCACACCTTCGCCGACCTGGCCGAGGCGGTGGACACGGCCTTCGGCCGCTGGGATCTGACCCCGTACCACCAGTTCCAGGTGGAGGGCCGCATCCTCCTGAGCCCCGGAGCCGCCTCGGAGTCGGATCTGGACGCCGAGGACAGCGACGAGGTGATCCTCGGCGAGGTCGGGCTGCGCGAGGGCGCCCGCTTCGCCTACATCTTCGACCTCGGCGAGGGCTGGACCCACGACTGCACGGTCGAGGAGATCGGCGTCGACCCGTTCGAGGTCGCCGGCGAGGAGCCCGAGGCGCCGGTGGCGATCTTCGGCTGGGGCACCATCCCCGATCAGTACGGCCGCTCCAGCGAGGACGAGGACGACTCCACCGGCGACGACCTCGACGAGCTGCCCTTCGAGGACGAGGACGACGACCTCGACGACGAGGATCTTGACGAGGACGGGGATGAGGAGGCCGAGGACGTCCTCGACGTCGACGACGACGAGGACAGCTGGGAGGAGTCCTCGGGCGCGTGGGAGGTCGTCGCCCGCGCCCTGGAGGGCGTGGAGCAGGATTCGGATCCCGCCGACCTCACCGCGGCCGCGGAGCGTCTGCGGTCCGACGCCGGCCAGGGGCTCGGCGCCGTGCTGTGGTCGGCCGCCGGGCTCGACCCTGGCGAGCCGCCCGTCGACGACGAGGACCTGTGGGTGCAGCTCGCCGCGGGGGTGGTGATCGGCGACCCCGAGCTCGCGGGAGCGGAGGGCGCGCTGGACGAAGCCGCCATCGAGGCCTGGAACGCGCTGGAGCCCGCCGACTGGGCCGGCGCGGTGATCGAGCTGGTCCGGTCAGGCCCCGGCACCGCCGCCGCGCCGGATGATCTGGTCGAGCTGATCCAGCGCTGCCCGGAGGTCGAGAGCGAGGACCTCAGCGCCGACGACCGCGAGCAGATCCGCGCCGGCCTGGCGGTGGTCGTCGACCTGTGGCGCGAGCTCGGCGCGCTCGACGAGCAGTCGGCGCTGACGCCGCTCGGCTGGTGGGGCCTGCCGCGGGCGCTCCAGCGGGCCTGGGGCGGCTGACCCGCGCCGGAGCGCTAGGCCGTCCGCGCCGCGTCGCCGCGGTAGGCCGGGTGCAGGTCGCGGATCTCCACGTCGAGGATCTCCGCCAGGACCTCGACGGTGTCCCAGGTGGTCGACTGGGCGCCGTTGAGCACGCGCGAGAGCGTCTCGCGTCGCAGCGGGTGTCCCATGCGCTGGCACTCCCGCGCCAGGGCGCTGACGCTCAGCCGACGTTCCAGCCGCCGCGCCTGGACGCGCTGGACCGCCTCCCAGCGCGCCAGATCCGGGTCCGGAGCCGGGCGCTCCCACCACAGGACGACTCCGTCTGGGCCGCGCGTGGGCACCCGGCCCCGGGTGCGCCAGCGGCCCGGGGGGCTGGCGGGAGGAGAGCCCGCCGCGCTGCCGCGCCGCAGCGGTGGTTCCAACCTGCGTGCCTGCATCGCACCTCCTCAGCTCGGGTGCGAGGAGCGTGCGACAGGCTTCCCGTCAAATCTGACGGTCCGGCGACTAACCCGTTAACGCGGCGGTGCGGATCCGGTCGAGCACCTCGGCGCTGGCGACCGCGTCATCGATGGACAGCGGCAGCGCGCCGCCGGAAGCGGCGGATGTGAACGCCTCGAGCAGCGCGGCATAGGCGTCGAAGCGCCACGAGCCGATGACCTCGCCGTCGCGCTCCAGAACCGCCTCCTCTTCCCGGGTGGCGGCGAGGGCGTCCGGGAGCCGCAGCAGGCCGTCGGTGCCGGCGACCTCGACCACCGCGTGAGCAGCGGTGTCAAACGAGGCCATCAGCGTGGCCATGGCACCGGAGGGGAACCTCAGCAGCGCCGCCATGGCGCCGTCCACCCCGGAGCTCCAACGCCGCGGCAGGGCGCGCACGGCCTCGGGCTCGGCACCGGCCAACCAGCGGGCGAACGGGACGCAGGCGCTGCCGACCCCCAGCAGGGCACCGCCACCGCGCTCCGGCACGACCAGGTGGCTGTGCGGCTCGCGCAGCCGGTAGCCGACGTCGGCGCGGATGCTGCGCACCTCGCCCAGCTCGCCGTCGCGGATCAGGTCTAGCGCCGCCGTGGTCCGGGGGTGGAACCAGAACGGAAGGGCCTCCATGAGAACGCGGCCCGCGCGCGCCGAGGCCGCCGCCATGCGACCGGCCGAGGCGGCATCAGTGGAGAGCGGTCGCGCGCACAGCACGTGCTTGCCGGCCGCCAGCGCGGCAGTCGCCCAGCGCTCGTGCAGGTCGTGCGGAAGGGCGAGGTAGACCGCGTCGACGTCGTCGGCCTCGAGGACTTCCTCGAACGAGCCACGCGCACGTCGGACGCCGTGGTTGGCGGCGAACGCACGCGCCTCGCCTAGCGAGTCGGAGCCGACCACGGCGAGGTCGTCGCCGGAGTCGCGCATGGCAGCGGTCAGCGCCGCTGCGGTGGCGCCGCCGGTCCCGAGAATCCCCCAGCGCAGCAACGCGGCAGGCTAGGCCGCGGTGTCGCTGAGCGCGCGGCCGCGCGACGGGTGGCGCAGCTTCGACAGCGCTCGCGCCTCGAGCTGACGGATGCGCTCGCGGGTGAGGCCGAAGTAGCGGCCGACGTCGTCGAGCGTGCGCGCCTCGCCGTCGAGCAGCCCGAAGCGCAGCTCCAGGATGATCCGCTCGCGCTCGGGCAGGCCTGCAACCACGTCTAGGAGCTCCTGGCGGGCCAGACCCTTGGCGGCGACCTCGAGCGGGTCCTCGGCGTTGCGGTCCTCGATGAAGTCGCCCAGCTCCGCGTCGCCGTCCTCGCCGACCGGGGTCTCGAGCGACGTGGGCGTGCGGGCGTAGGTCAGCAGCTCCTCGACCGTGGCCACGTCCTCGCCGAGCTCGGCGGCGAGCTCCTCCATCGAGGGCTCGCGGCCCAGCGCCTCGGCCAGGTCGCGCTGCATGGAAAGAGCGCGTCGGACGCGCTCCATCATGTGCACCGGAAGGCGGATCGTGCGGCCCTTGTCGGCCACGCCGCGCCCCACGGCTTGGCGGATCCACCAGGTGGCGTAGGTCGAGAACTTGTAGCCGCGGCGGTAGTCGAACTTCTCGACCGCGCGCAGAAGCCCGAGGTTGCCCTCCTGGATCAGGTCCAGCAGCGGCAGCCCCTGGCCCTGATAGCGCTTGGCGACGGATACGACCAGCCGCAGGTTCGCCTGCACGAGGCGCTCCTTGGCCCGCTTGCCGTCGCGATCGACCTGCACCAGCTGGCGCCGGCGCTTCACCGGCAGGCGCTTGGACTCCGCTATGAGTCGCTCAGCCTCGAGTCCCGCCTCGTACCGCTTGGCTAGATCGACCTCCTCCTCGGCCGTGAGCAGGGCCGTCCGAGCCATCTCCCGCAGGTACAGCTGCACATGGTCGTGCAGCGGCATCTCCTCGACGATCTGGGCCACGTTGCCAGTCATCCTCCTCGTGCGGCGCGCCCGAGCCACCCGCAGCCTGCTCCGGTGGCGGCCGGGGACCGCGCTCCGAAGCGCCGGGGCTCACGGTGATGCAGGTTCCGCTCCCACACCGATGGCGACGGCGCAGGCCCCGAGAGCCTACGACGACCCAGCGGGCCGCGGGCAAGCGTTTTCCGCTCGGGTCACTGTAGCGCCCTGCGCCCGCTCAGGTGGGCGATTGCGGGCATGACGGTTGCAGGTCGGCGTCTGGGGAATGCCCATGCTGACATGGCGAGGATTCGGGCGCCTCGCCCGGACATGCGAGGTTCACATGACGGCAGCACCCAACGGGAGCACTCAATCGCAGTCAAACGGTCGGCGAAATCTGTTCGGGCCGCCGCCGACGATGACGACCGCGGAGGCGGTGAAGAAGGTCGCCGAGGACGCGAGCGCGCTGGTTCGGGCCGAGATCGCCCTCGCCAAGGCGGAGATCCTGGAGGGCGTCCGCTCCAAGGCGGCCGGTGCCGGGATGCTGGCCGCCGCGGGCGCGCTGGCGGGTATCGCAGGGCTGGGACTGCTGCTGACCATCGGCTTCGTGCTGGCCGAGGTCGCCGGGCTGCCGGGCTGGGCGTCCGCCCTGATCGTGAGCGTCGCGCTGCTGACGGCGGCGGTGGTGCTGGTGACGGTTGGCCGACGCCTGCTCTCCAAGGCCGTGACGGTCGAGACCACCATGAGCAACGTCGAGGAGGATCTGGCGTGGACCAAGCAGCACCTGACCAGGCGATGAGCGACACGCGCTCCGCCCGCCCGGCCGCGGCCGGCAGCGAGCAGATCCCGCAGCCCGGACCGGCCACCCGCGGCCGCACGCCCGCGCCACCGCGCCGCTCCGGAGACCGGCCCGTTGACATGGGCCGGACCACGCCGGCCTCGCTGAACGGCCTGGCGCCGATGGTCGCCGACGTGGAGCGGGCACGGCTGCGACTTGGACACGATCTTGAGCAGCTGAACTACGAGCTGCGCGCGCAGATGGGGGTCACGGTGGAGAAGCTGGCTTGGAAGGTCGCGGTGGTGGGTTCGTCGGTGCTGGCGGTGCTCGGCACCCAGAAGGCGCTGACGGCGCTGTGGAAGTCCGCCCGGCACAGCGACCCCCCGGTGAACCCTGCCGACCCCGACACGAGCTGGGGCGAGGCGCTCGCCTGGACGCTCTTCACGGGCGCCACCGCGGCGGTGATGAAGATCGTCGCCGCACGGGCGGCGGCCGCGGGCTGGCAGCGCGCCACCGGCGACCGCCCGCCGGGGCTGCGCGCCTAGACGGGCTCAGCCCTCCAGCAGCCTCCGTGCGCGCTCAGAGGCCGCCACCACCGCGGGTCGGAACAGATCCCAGGCGCTGACGTTGCCCGCCCAGCCCGGCGGGTCGCCGAGCAGACGTAGCAGGCCGGCGGGCGTCTCGGGCCGCGGCGGCAGGCCGAGCCCCAGGTCGCCGAGGCTGCGCGGCGCCCGTGTCCAGCTCGCCGTGGTCAGGGACGCCGGGTCGGTCGACTTGGGATCCTCGGCGGCCTCGCGCCGACGCACGGCCGACAGCTCGGCGAGGAGCCGCTCACGGCCGCGGCCGCGCAGCCGCAGCAGGACGAACGGGTCGCTGTCGAGCCGCTCGGCCACGTCCTCCCATAGGGCGATCACGTGCGCGCACGGCAGCTCGGCCTCGCCGCAGGCGCAGCGGGCGTCGAGCTGGTCGGTGCGCCCGAACAGCTCGACCCCGAGCTCGGCCAGATCGTCCTCGAGGCCCTCGGGGTGCTGCCCGGCGAGCAGGCGGGCGGAGTGGCGCACCTGGCCGGCGATGGTGTCCACCACGACCCGCCAACCCCGCTCGTCCAGCACCGGCAGGAGCACCTCGACCAGGTACGGGGTGGCGCGCGAGCCCTGCACCTGGCCGACCACACGCCCGGCGTCCACGCGCACTGCGGACACCCGCCCCGAGCGCTGGAAGGCCCGCCCCTGGTTCGCCCGGCGCGGGTCGGACTCGTCGCGCCCCAGCAGCTCGAGCCACCGGGTGGCCCAGCCGGAAGGGTTGTCGTTCAGCGCCATCAGCTCGCCTCCTGTTCTGCAAAGGCGAGATCCGCGGCCGGATCAAGGCCGTCGTCGCCGTAGTCGTCCTCGATCTCCTCGCCGACGGCGGACAGGGCCACGAGCTCGCGCAGCTCGTCGTCGCCGAGCTCGGTGATCCACTGCTCGCCCGCGCCGACCACGGCGTCGGCCAGGGCGCGCTTGCGCTCGAGCAGGTCGGCCACGCGCTCCTCGATGGTGCCGGCCGTGACCAGCTTGTGGACCTCGACGGTGCGGCTCTGGCCGATGCGGTGGGCGCGGTCGGTGGCCTGGTCCTCGACCGCCGGGTTCCACCAGCGGTCGTAGTGCAGGACGTGTGTCGCGGCCGTCAGGTTCAGGCCGGTGCCGCCGGCGCGGAGGCTGACGACCAGCACGGGGGGTGCCTCGTCCGTGGACTCCCCCTGGAACGCGGCCACCAGCTCGTCGCGCTTGCGGGCGGGGACCCCGCCGTGCAGGAACGGGATCTCGACGCCGAGGTCGGCGCTGAGCTGGGTGACGAGCAGCCGGCCCATCTCGACGAACTGCGTGAACACGAGGACCTGATCGCCGGCGCCCGTGGCCTCCTCCACGATCTCCCGCGCCGCGGCCAGCTTGCCGGACCGCCCCGCGAGCTCCTCCGCGGAGACCGGCCCGTCGACGCCGTGCGCGTGCACCGGGTGGTTGCAGATCTGCTTCAGCTTGGTCAGCAGCGCCAGCACGCGCCCGCGCCGCTCCATCGCGCTGGCGCCCTCAAGCGCGCTCTTGCCCGCGCGGTCGCCGAGCACGCCGTCAACGGCCTCCTGGTACATGCGTGCCTGCTCCGGGGTCAGCGGACACGGCACCGTGCGCTCGATCTTGGGCGGCAGGTCGCTGACCACGGCCGGATCGGTCTTCTCCCGGCGCAGCACGAACGGGGCGACGATGCGGCGCAGCCGGGCGGCCGCCGTGGGGTCGCGCCGACCTTCGATCGGTGCGATGTAGCGCTTGGCGAAGCGCGCCCGGCTGCCGAGCAGCCCCGGGTTGGTGACGTCGAGCAGGCTCCACAGCTCTGACAGCCGGTTCTCCAGCGGCGTGCCGGTCAGCACCACCACCTGCCGAGCGCGCAGCTTGCGGACCGCCCTCGCCCCGGCCGTGGCCGGGTTCTTGACGTGCTGGGCCTCGTCGAGGGTCACGACGTCCCAGTCCACCGCCGCGAGGACGTCGGTGTCGCGCCGGACGACGCCGTAGCTGGTCACGACCACGCCGCGCAGGTCCTTGAGCTCGGCGGGCCGGTCGGGGCCGTGGAAGTGGGTCACCTCCAGGTCGGGCGCGAAGCGCGCCAGCTCGCGCTCCCAGTTGCCGACGACGGAGGTGGGGCAGACGACCAGGTGGGGGCCCTCGACGCCCCGGCAGAGCAGGTGGGCGATCAGCTGGATGGTCTTGCCGAGGCCCATCGAGTCGGCCAGGACGGCGCCGAGACCGAGCTGCGCCATGCCCTGAAGCCAGGCCACCCCGCGCGCCTGATAGGGCCGCAGCGCGCCGACGAAGCCGTCCGGATGCAGCTCCCGCGGACCGGACTGCGCCACGTCGGCGAGGCGCTCGAGCAGCCCGGACAGGCGCCCGCTCGCCGCAACCGGGACGGTGTCGGACGGACCGTCGGGCAGGTCGTTGCCCGGCAGCGCGCTCACGGGGGCGCTTCCCGCCAGGCCCAGCAGCAGCGCCTCGGCCAGGGGCAGGCTGCCGCCCGACAGGGTCGAGAACCGCTCTCGGACGGTCGGGTCGACCGGCACCCAGCGGTCGTTCCAGCGCACCAGCGGTGCGCCGCGCGACAGCAGCGCGTCAAGCGCGTCGTCGTCCATGGGCTCGTCGCCGAGGACGATCTCCCAGCGGAACGCCGCGACCGGTGCGCCGCCCTCGGAGCTCCCGTTCAGGCCGATCGCCGCCGCCAGGCCGTCCGCCTCCGGCGTCGCCTCGGACTCGTCGTCCAGCACCACTCGGATCCGTGGGGGCTCCTCTCCCAGGTCCTCCGGCAGAACCACGATGACGTCGCTGCCCTCCAGAAGCGGCGCGGCCTCGCGGATGAAGTCCCAGGCCTCCCCGAGCTCGAGCTCCTGACCCACCGGCGCCGGCTGGCGCAGCGCCGCGTCGAGGGGTGGGAACACCCGCGCGCAGCGCCCCAGCCCCCGCAGCAGCGTCTCCTGCAGCAGGCTCGCCTCGGCGCCGGCGCCGGCCCACACCGCCGCAGCGTCGACCAGGTCGCCGTCGGCGGTGCGGACGGCGAACTCCAGGCGCCAGGGCCCGTCCTGGGTGTCGGGGCTCACAAGGCGCAGCTCGGTCAGATCGCCGCCCCCGGCGCTGTCGCTCCCATGCCAGGCGGCGATGCCGGCCAGCAGGTCATCCGCGTCGTCGCGCAGCGGGACGGTCGGGTCGGCGGGGTCGACGACCGCCTCCGCCCAGCGCGCGGTCCACGGCAGCAGCCGCGCCCGCGGTCGACCGCCGCGGTCCGGAGCGATCTCCGGGTCGCGCGCCAGCAGGTCCGCGATGGCGTCGAGGAACGCCTCGAGCAGGCCGTGGGCCGACCACACCGCGCCGTTGCCACGGTGCAGCGCGTGGGCGGCCGGGGGCAGCGCAGAAGCGATGCGGTCGGCGATCGCCTGGCTGCGCGGATGCTCCTCCAGCAGCGCCCTCCAGACGCCGTGCACCGCGCTCTCTTCCTCGCCGCGCACCAGCGTGGGGGCGATGTTCTGGAGCGCCACCATCTGCACTCCGAGCTGGGCCGCCAGCGACCAGCCCAGCAGCGAGTCGGGGTGCCTGCGCCAGGCGGGAAGCTCTTGATCGGGCACCCGCAGCAGCACCGGCAGCGCCTCGGCCAGCGGCACGCGCACGGCGGGTGCGCTGGTGATCTCGGGCGCCCCCTCGCGCGGCCAGGCGACCTCGACGATCCCGGGGCACGCCTGTCCGAACCCCAGCGAAGCCGCGTCCTCGAGCACGGCCGAGGTGTCTGCGCCGGGCCGATACAGCACCAGGCTCGAGCGGCTCGGGTGGGCGGGCTTCGGCTCGAAGATGGCTTGGGAGGAGAACAGGGTCGAGCCCTTCCTGCGCTGGAAACGGAGTCCTCCCACGCTACCCGCAAGGGCAGGTGTCCAGCGAGGGCGGGTCGCCTCGCGGACCGCGCTGCACTACGGGCTGGGCGGGTTCTCCAGCTGTGCCAGGAGCTGGCGGACGGCGCTGGCGGGGATCTGGTCCGACTCGGCGCTCTCGAGCAGCTCTCGCAGGGCCGCGGCCAGGGCCGCGCGCTCCGGCGACTGGGCCAGCCGCTGGGCGGCGTGCCTGCGCGCCCGCTCCGTCAGGCCGGCCGGGTCGGGCTGGGGCTGCGCGGTCGCGCCGGTGTCGAACAGGCGGTGCTGGCTGGGCACGGGGGCGCCAGAGCGCGACTCGAACTCCGCTGGGGTGGTGCCTGCCAGCGCCGCCGCCCACCAGGTCAGGCCGCGGTCCCAGGACGCCCCCGGCGGGCGCCGCGTCGGCACGCGGCCGGAGAACGCGACGTCCGCGACGACCCCGATCACGACATCACGGGTGAACCGGTCGTTGCTGAAGGCCGCCCGCAGGTCGTCGACGAACCCCGGTGAGGGCGGTCGGCCCGTCAGCCGCCGCGCGGCCTCGACGACCACTGGGCGCGAGCGCTGGAACCAGGTCCAGGCGTAGCCGGGCACGCGCGGGAACGACGCCGCGCCGCCGTGGTCCTCGACTCCCTGCGCCTCCACGTCCCTCCTGCTCCCGGCCTCATCGCTCCACGCGACCGCGTGGGCTGCAGCCGAGGGTCGCCGACGACGGCGAGCAGTTCAAGCACCGCCGACCGCGCCGCCCTCGCCCAGGCTGGCGAGGCTGCGCCGCAGCGACCTCGCGAGATCACCGCGGTCGCCGACTTCGACGGCGTCAAGATCCAGCCACGCGGCCAGCTCCTCCAGCGACCGCGCCAGCTCGTCGGCCACCTGCTGGGACCGGCAGCCCACGTGCTCCTCTGCGAAGGCCCCCGGGATGAGCAGCACCCGGCGCGCTCGGTCGGCGCGCGCGTCGACCCGGGCGACCAGCCGGTCGCCGAGCAGGAACGGCAGCACGTAGTAGCCGTGCACGCGCTTTGCCTCAGGCGTGTAGATCTCGATGCGGTAGCGGAAGTCGAACAGCCGCTCGGCGCGGGGCCGGTGCCACACGACGGGGTCGAAGGGGCTGAGCAGCGCTCGTGCGCTCACGGCCCGCGGCAGCCGCGCCTCCGGATGCAGGTAGGCCGGCTCACGCCAGCCCTCGACGGCCACCTCGCGCAGGCGCCCGGCCCGCACGAGGTCCGCGATCAGCGGCCTCGCCCGAGCGATCGGGATGCGGAAGTGATCGGCCAGATCCCCGGCGGCGGCCACACCGGTGCAGGCCGCCGCGATGGCGATCAGCTCGCGTTCGGCCTCGTCCCGATCGGGTGTGGGCAGCGCCAGGATGTCGGGGGGGATCACGCGCTCGGTGAGGTCGTACAGGCGCGTGAAGCTGCGCCGGCCCGCGACGCTCACCTGGCCGTTGGCGAACAGCCGCTCCAGCGCCACCTTGCCCTTGGACCAGCCCCACCAGGATCCGCGGCGCTCACCCGGGTCGCTCAGCTCGGAGGCGCTGAGCGGCCCGCGCTCCGCGACCTCGGCCAGCACGCGGTCGATGTAGTCCGGCTCCTCCTCCAGCAGCATCCGGGCCCAGCGGCCCAGCGGGTAGGAGGCCATGCGCGGCCGCAGGAGCGGGTGCAGATCCACGGGCACGTAGGCGGCCTCATGCGCCCAGTACTCGAACAGCTCGCGACGCCGGTACGCCGTGTGATCCAGCAGACGCGGCTCGAACGCGCCGAGGCGGGCGTGCAGGGTCAGCAGGTGTGCGCGGGCCACCGCGTTGACGGCGTCGATCTGCAGCGCGCCCATGGTCCGGACCGCGCGGCGGACATGCCGGGCGTCCACCCGCCCGCTCGGGCGCGGCTGCGCGAAGCCCGCCGCGGCCAGGGCGATCCGCCGTGCCTGGTCGCGGGTGAGGGTGCGCACGCGGCTCGTGGTCAGTGCGTGTGGAACGGTGTGCCCGCAGCCGCCAGGTGCGCCTCGCCCATGGCCTCCGCGAGCGTCGGGTGGGGGTGGACGAGCTGGGCGACCTCGGCCGGCAGGGCCTCCCAGGCGGTGATCAGCTGCGCCTCGGCGATGAGGTCGGTCGCGTGCGGTCCGATCACGTGGACACCGAGCACGGCGCCCTCCGGCCCGCCGGTGACGACCTTCACGAAGCCGTCGGAGCCGGCGATGATGCCCTTCGCGTTGCCGCGCAGCGAGTAGCTGGTGGCCTTGGCCGCGCCGTGGCGCTCGACCGCCTGCGCCTCGGTGAGGCCGACGGAGGCGACCTCTGGCGAGGTGTAGGTGACGCGCGGCACCTTCGTGTAGTCGATCGGCTGGACGGCCTCGCCGGCGATGTGGTCGGCGGCCAGGAAGCCCTCGGCGAACCCGGCGTGGGCCAGGGCCAGGGCGGGCGGCGCGAGCAGGTCACCGACGGCGTAGACGCCCTCCACGCTGGTCCGGCACAGCTCGTCGACCTTCACGTAGCCGCGCTCGTCGGTGATGCCGAGCGGCTCCAACCCGATGTCGTCTGTGTTGGGGGCCCGCCCGACGGCCACCAGCACGGTGTCTACCGCGAAGCGCCGCTCGTCCGCGCCTGAGCGCACCGCGACGACGGCCTCGTCGCCGTCGACCGTGACGGACTCGACCATGGCCGGAGCGATCGTGGTGATGCCGCGACGGCGGAAGCTGCGGGCCAGCTGCTTAGACAGGTCGGCGTCCTCGAGCGGGGCGATCCGCTCCAGTGCCTCGACCACGATGACCTCTTCCGCACCGAGGCTGCGGAACAGCGAGGCGAACTCCAGACCGACGGCGCCCGAGCCGATCACCAGCGCGCGGCGCGGGACGCGCGCCAATCGGGTGGCCTCGTCGGAGGTGATGACGACGCGGCCGTCCACCGCGACGCCGGGCAGGCTGCGAACCCGCGAACCCGTGGCCAGCACGAGGTTGCGCCCGGAGACGCGCTCGCTGCCGTCCGCGCCGTCCACGAGCACGGTCCGGCCGTCGTCGGCGAGCCGGCCGCGGCCTTGCACCACCCGTATGTCCCGGCCGCGCAGGACCGTCTCCAGGCCCTTCCACAGCTGGTTCTGGACCTTGTCGCGGAAGGCGCCCATGCGCGCGACGTCGACGGGTCCGACGGTAAGGTCCAGGCCGAGCCGGCCCGCGTCGCGGGCGCTGTCGGCCACCTGGGCCACGTGCAGCATCGCCTTCGATGGGATGCAGCCGCGGTGCAGGCAGGTCCCACCCACCTTGTCGGATTCCACCAGGGTGACCGACAGGCCGCGGACGGCGGCGCGCAGCGCGGCCGCGTAGCCGCCCGGACCTCCTCCGAGGACGACCAGGTCGGAGTGCGACATCCGGCGGCCCTAGAGGTTGGCGAGCAGGGTCGTGGGCGACTCGACGCAGTCGGCGACGAAGCGCAGGAAGCCGGCCGCCTCCCCGCCGTCGCAGATGCGATGGTCGAAGGCGATGGACAGCTGCAGGACCTTGCGCACCTCGACGGCGCCGTTGTGGACCCACGGCCGGTCGGTGATGCGGCCGACGCCGAGGATCGCGGCCTCGGGGTGGTTGATGACGGCGGCGCCGCCGTCCACGCCGAAGGAGCCGTAGTTGGAGACGGTGAAGGTTCCGCCGGTGAGCTCGTCGGGGGTGACCTTGCGCTCCCGGGCGGCGGCGGCGAGGCGGTTCAGCTCCTCGGCGATCCCGAGCACGCTCAGCCGGTCGGCGCGCTTGATCACGGGGACCATCAGCCCCGCGTCGGTCTGGGCAGCGAAGCCGAGGTTGACGAAGTGCTGCACGACGATCTCGTCGGCCTCGGCGTCGAGGGTGGCGTTGACCTCGGGGAACTCGCGCAGGCCGGCGACGCAGGCGCGCATGATGATCGCGAGCGGGCTCACCTTGACGCGGTCCTGCGAGGCGTTGAGCTCCTGTCGGAGCTCCCACAGACGGGTGGCGTCCGCGTCGACCCAGGTTGTGGCCTCCGGGATCTCGCTGCGGGAGCGCGTCATCTGGCGGGCGATGGCCTTGCGGATGCCGCGGATGGGCCGCCGCTCGATCAGCTCGTTCGGCGGCGCCGAGCGCAGCCGCTCGGCGTC
>CAZVUW010000004.1:10683-15804 GCA_964629825.1 uncultured Actinomycetota bacterium | reverse complement strand
GGCCGGGGTCGCCATGGCCGCGGCGAACGCCTCGAGGTCGGCGCGCGTCACGCTGCCCTCCGGGCCGGTCCCTGGCACCTGGGCGAGGTCGATCCCGAGGTCCTTTGCACGCTTGCGCACCGGGGGCTTGGCCAGGGGCCGGCCGCTGCGCTGCGGCGGACCGCCGGCGGCAGGGCCGGTGCTGGCCCCGGGGCCGGTCGAGGGCCGACGGCGCCGACCGCGGCGCCCACCCGTGGTCCCGTAGCCGACCAGGACGTTGCCGGACCCGCTGTCGTCGTCCTCAGCGCTCGCCTCGGGACGGCCACCGCCGACGCTCACCGGGTCGATGCCGGCCGCGGGCTCAGCGGTCGGCTTGGGGATGGCGTCACCGACCTCGGCGTCGCGCGCGACGTGGCCGGGTGCCCCCGAGGGCTCGACGGCGCCCTGGGCGGGCGTGGCCGCTGCGGGCTCGGCGTCGGCGGGACCGCCGACGTCGATGGTCACCAGCGGCTTGCCGACCTCGACCTCCTGGCCGGGCTCGCCGTGCAGCGCCGTCACGGTGCCGGCGAACGGCGAGGGCACCTCGACGACGGCCTTCGCGGTCTCCACCTCGGCGACAGGCTGGTCGATCTCGACGGTGTCGCCGACGGACACCAGCCAGGACACGATCTCACCCTCGGTCAGACCCTCGCCGAGGTCGGGCAGCAGGAAATCCCGGGTGGCCATTTCGTCCTCTCTAGAAGGCGAGCGAGCGGTCCACCGCGTCGAGGATGCGGTCGACGTCAGGCAGGAAGTACTCCTCGAGCTTGGCGGCCGGGTACGGCACGTCGAAGCCGCCGACGCGCAGCACGGGCGCCTCGAGGTGGTAGAAGGCGCGCTCCGTCACCTGGGCGGCCACCTCGGCACCGAAGCCGGAGAACACCTGCGCCTCGTGGACGACGATGGCGCGGCCGCTCTTGCGGACCGAGGCGACCACCGTCTCGGTGTCGAAGGGGTTGAGCGAGCGCAGGTCGACGACCTCCAGGTCCCAGCCCTCCTCCTCTCCCGCGGCGGCGGCCTCCATGCAGGTGCGCACCATCGGTCCGTAGGCGAACAGCGTGGCGGTCGTCCCCTCGCGGCGCACGACGGCCCGGCCGATCGGCTCGGTCTTGACCGGCAGGTCGGCGTCCTCCTTCAGCCAGTAGCGGCGCTTGGGCTCGAAGAAGATGACCGGATCGGGCGAGGCGATCGACTCGCGCAGCAGCGAGTAGGCGTCGCTGGGCGTCCCGGGCGAGACGATCTTCAGGCCCGCGACGTGCGCGAAGAAGTTCTCCGGAGACTCGGAGTGATGTTCGACCGCGCCGATGCCGCCACCGAAGGGGATGCGGATCGTGATGGGCAGCTGGACGGTGCCGCGCGAGCGGTTCCGCATCTTGGCCACGTGACTGACGATCTGTTCGAACGCCGGGTAGGTGAACCCGTCGAACTGCATCTCGACCACGGGCTTGTAGCCGTACAGCGCCATGCCGACGGCCGTGCCGACGATGCCGGACTCGGCCAGCGGCGTGTCGAAGCAGCGCTGCTCACCGAAGCGCTCCTGGAGCTTGTCGGTGATGCGGAAGACCCCGCCGAGCTTGCCGACGTCCTCGCCGTACACGACGACCTTGTCGTCGTCCTCCATGGCGTCGTGCAGCGCCGTGTTGAGCGCCTGAGCCATCGTGATCGCCATCTCGCTTCTCCTGGTGATGTGGGGTGACGGCTACTCGGACTCGAGCTCGCGGCGCAGCAGCGCCCGCTGCTCCTCGTACGAGGGCGGCGGCTCGACGTAGACGTGCTCGAACAGCTCCAGCGGGTCCCCGTGCGGGGCGTCGTAGATCTCCTCGCGCATGCGGGCCGCGTAGGACTGCGCCTCGTCCTCGATCTGTGCCCGGAAGTCGTCATCCAGGAGGCCCTCCCGGTTCAGGAAGGTCTCGAAGCGCGCGATCGGGTCGCGCCGCTGCCACTCCTCCAGCTCCTCCGGGGTGCGGTAGCGGGTGGGGTCGTCAGCGGTGGTGTGCGCCTCCATGCGGTAGGTGATGGCCTCGATCAGCGCGGGCCCCTCACCGGCGCGGGCGCGCTCGACCGCCTTGCGGGCGACCGCATAGGACGCGAGCACGTCGTTGCCGTCAACGCGGTAGCCCGGCATCCCGTAGCCGACCGCCTTGTGCGCGATGGACGGCGCACGGGTCTGCTTGGACAGCGGGACGCTGATGGCGTACTGGTTGTTCTGGACGAAGAAGACGCAGGGGGCGGAGAACACCCCGGCGAAGTTGAGCGCCTCGTGCGGATCGCCCTCCGAGGTCGCCCCGTCGCCGAAGTAGTTCATGACCACGATGTCGGCGCCGTCGAAGCGCGCTCCCATCGCGAAGCCGGCGGCGTGCAGGGCCTGGGTTCCGATCGGGATGGCGTAGAGGGCGAAGCGGTGCTCGTAGGGGTCGTGGTCGGACAGCCAGGTGCCGCGGAAGAGGTGCAGCACCTTGCTGGGGTCGACGCCGCGCACCAGCGCGGTGCCCATCTCCCGGTAGGACGGGAAGACCCAGTCCCGCTCCTCGAGGGCGTAGGCGCTGCCGACCTGCGCGGCCTCCTGGCCGAGCAGAGACGCGTAGACGCCGAGCTGGCCCTGGCGCTGCAGGTTGATCGCCTGCTTGTCGACGCGGCGCGCCAGCACCATGAAGCGGTAGAGGTTGCGGAAGTCCTCGTCCTTGAGATCTAGGGGGAAGTCCTCCACCTCGTGCAGCTGGCCCTCGTCGTCCAGCAGCTGGATCGGTGGATGGGTTGGGAGCAGGAGCTGTGGGTCGGGCTCTAGCGGGATTACGTCGCTCTCCGGGCCGGTGCTCATGGCATGCTCCCTCGTCCGTGGCCGCTGGCGGTCTGTCTGACCTACCCACCGGCCTGCTGAAGACGCCTGCTTCTGCGGCTTCCGCGGGTGCCGCTGAAGCCGCCTTCGTGGTGCGACTGCCGCTTGCGCTGAGCGGATCTTCGCGCACGACGTCGACGCGCGCTCGTGCTGGGCGCGGCGGGTCCTGCACGAAGGCGCAAGCACCGACCTCCGCTCGACCCGGCGCCTTGGGTGATCCGGCGCTGCTGATCGTCTCCAGAAGGGTAGTTGAGGGCGACGTGTGACAGCAAGCGGGCCAATCTGTGATTTCTGTCACACGTCGTGACCCTCCCCCGGCGACCGCGCGCGGCAGGATGGGTCGCATGGACCAGGCTCTGCCCCCCCTTCTGACCATCGCGCACGGCACTCGCGATCCGCGCGGTGCCGAGGAGATGGATGTGCTGGTCGACCTGCTCGCCGAGCGGCTCGGCGTGCCCGTGGCCAACGCCTGGCTAGAGGACTTCGCCGAGCCGGACCCGGTTACCGCAGCGACCGCCCTGGCGGAGACGGGCGCGGACACCTTGGTGACGCTTCCCCTGCTCGTGTTCGGTGCGGGGCACGCCAAGACCGACGTCCCCGAGGGCGTGGCCGAGGTGCGCGCGGCGCTGCCCGGAGTGCAGGTGCTGCACGGCGGGGTTCTCGGCCTCCAGCGCTGCCTGACCGACCTCGCCGCTCGGCGGGTGGCCGAGGCGCGGTCGACGGCGGGCCTGCCGGAGGCGCCCGACGAGGCCGAGGTGCTGCTGGTGACGGGCGCGGGCTCGAGCGACCCCGACGCCAACGGCGACCTCGCCAAAGCGGCGCGCTACCTCGCCGAGGCCACCGGTCACCGCTGGGTGGACAGCGCCTACGCGGGGGTCACCTGGCCGCGCGCCGACGTCGCGCTGCGTCGCGCCGCGGCCGCCGGCGCGAGCCGCGCCGTCCTGTTCAGCTGGTCGCTGCTGGCGGGCCTGCTGGAGGCGCGGGTGAGCGCGATGGCCGCCGAGGTGTCGGCTGACACGGGCCTTGACGTCATCGACGCCGGGCGCTTCGGACCGACCGCTCCGGTCGCCGAGGCAGTCGCCAACCGCTACCACGAGGCCCTGCACGGGCAGGTCCACACCAACTGCGACCTGTGCCAGTTCCGCCTGCCGTTCCCCGGCCGTGAGCAGCGTGCCGGTGCGCCGTCAGCGGGCGGCACGGGCGAGCTGGTCACCCCGGCCGCCCGCGCGGTGCAGCAGCTGAGCTAGTAGCCGAGCTTCGGGTCGACCCGCCCGATCAGGGGCTCCCCGGCGGCGAACCGGCGAACGTTCTCGGTGATGCGCGGTGGCAGCAGCTCGACGGCCATGTCCTCGGTGTTGGCCGTGTGCGGCGTGATGATGCAGTTCGGCAGGTCCCAGAGCGGGTGCCCGTCCGGCAGCGGCTCGGGGTCGGTCACATCCAGCGCCGCACCGCCGATCACGTTCCCGCGCAGCGCGATCACCAGGTCCTCGGTGACGACGTGCGGGCCGCGGGCGACGTTGACGAGCCAGGCGTGCGGTTCCATCAGCTCGAGCTCGATCGAGGAGATGACGCCGCGCGTCTCCGGCGTGAGCGCCAGCGCCAGGAAGACCACGTCGCTGCCCTTGAGCGCCTCGTAGCGCTCGCCGAAGTCCAGGGTCCTGGTGGCGCCCTCCATCGGCTCGGCGTGGCGGCGCACCACCGTGATGGAGCAGTCGAACGGCTGGAGCAGGCGGATCAGCTCGCGTGCGATGCCGCCGCCGCCGAAGATCGTGACCTGGCCGCCGATCAGGCTGATGCCCGACTGCTCGCCCCAGGAGCGCGCCTCGGCATAGCGCTTCAGGTCCTTGGTGCCCGCCAGAGCCAGCGCCAGCGCGTGCTCGGCCACCGGCGGCGCGTACACGCCCTTGCCCGAGGTCCACACGCGCGCGTCGTCGATCACGCCGTCATCGACGAAGGGCTCGATGCCGGCCCACGGCAGCTGGACCCAGCGGATGTCGGGGTTGACCGCGAGGTGCTCGCGCAGCCCCTGGGTGTCGGTCGAGTGGGTCCAGATCAGCCCCTCGGCCTTGCTGATGTCGACCAGCTCTGCGCCACCTGCGATGGCCGCGTCGCATACCCACTCGCGCGTGCCCGCCGGGGCAACGGCAATACGCGGACGTCCGCCGCTCTGATTAGGGCGGCTACCGCGTTCGCTACTTGAGCCGCTCATTCCAGGGCGGCTACCGCGTTCGCTACTTGAGCCGCTCATTCCAGGGCGGCTACCGCGT
>CAZVUW010000004.1:6318-10583 GCA_964629825.1 uncultured Actinomycetota bacterium | reverse complement strand
TCGCTACTTGAGCCGCTCATCTGTCAGCTCCTAGGTCCAGGGTGCGCACGGCGCGTGAGTCGATCGCGACCCGTATCTCCTCGACCGTCTCGGGCGGGACCGCCGAGTCGACCGCCATCGCGATCATCGCCTCACCGCCCATCCCCTCGCGGCCGACCTGCATGGTGGCGATGTTCACCCCGGCCTCGCCGAGGCGCTGGCCGATCAGCCCGATGACGCCCGGCCGGTCCACGTAGCGGAAGAAGACCATGTGCGGCGTCGGCTCGATGTCGATGTTGAAGCCCCAGGCCTCGACCAGGCGCTGGCGGTTGCGCGTGCCGACCAGCGTCCCCGCCACCGCCACGTCCCCGGCGCGAAGGCGCAGCAGGGAGACGTAGTCCTCCGGCGCGGTCGAGGTCAGTGTCGACACCTTGAGACCGCGCTCCTGCGCCAGCAGCGGCGCGTTCACGAAGGTAACGGGCTCGTGCACGACCGAGGACAGGACGCCCTTGAGCGCGGACAGCGTCAGCGCCTGCGTGTCCTCCTCGGCGATCCGCCCGACCGTCTCGACCACCAGCTCGCTGGACTGCCCCGTCTGCAGGGCGGTGAGCAGCGCTCCGAGGGTCTCGGCCAGCGGCATGAACGGCTTCACGGCCTCGGGCACGGCCGCGCCGATCTGGACGTTGACCGCGCTGGGCACGAAGTCGCCCCGCAGCGCCGTCACGACCGCCTCGGCGACCATCAGCCCCGCCTTGTCCTGCGCCTCTGCGGTCGAGGCGCCGAGGTGCGGCGTGACGACGACGTTGTCGAGCTCGAACAGCGGCGACGAGGTCATCGGCTCACTTGAGAAGACGTCCAGCGCCGCGCCCGCGATCCAGCCCTCGCGCAGCGCGCGGTGCAGCGCCTCCTCGTCGACGATGCCGCCGCGAGCGGTGTTCACGACCAGCGCGTGGGGACGCAGCGCGGCCAGCTCTGCCTCACCGATCAGACCGACCGTCTCCGGCGTCTTCGGCAGGTGGACCGTCAGCACGTCCGCCGCGGCGCACAGCTCGCGGATGGTCGGGATCAGCTCCACACCCATGCGCGCGGCCCGCTCGGCCGAGACGAAGGGATCGTAGGCCAGCAGACGCATCCCCAGGGCGCTGCAGCGCTGCGCCACCAGAACCCCGACCCGTCCCAGCCCCACGATCCCGAGCGCCTTGCCGTGCAGCTCGACGCCCTCGAAGTCCGAGCGGCGCCACTGCCCCGCGCGCAGGGACGCGTCCGCCTGAGGGATCCGCCGGGCGAGCGACAGCAGCAGCGCCACCGTGTGCTCGGCGGCGCTGATGACGTTGGACTGCGGGGCGTTGCAGACGATCACACCGCGGGCGGTGGCCGCCGCGACGTCCACGTTGTCCAGGCCGATGCCGGCGCGGGCGATGACCTTCAGGCGCTCCCCCGCCGCGATGACATCCGCGTCGATGGTCGTGGCCGAGCGCACGATCACGCCGTCGTAGGCGCCGATCGCCTCGAGCAGCTCCTCCTTGGACAGGCCGGTGCGGACGTGCACCTCGACGTGCTCCGTCAGCGCCTGGATGCCGGCCTCCGACAGCTTGTCGGCGACCAGGACCTTCATTTCATGCATACAGACCTTCTATCTCGGGGTGATCCCGAACCTGCGCTCGCTGCGCTCGCTGACCGGGATCAACGTTCTATCTCAGGGTGATCCCGAACCTGCGCTCGCTGCGCTCGCTGACCGGGATCAACGTTCTATCTCAGGGTGATCCCGAACCTGCGCTCGCTGCGCTCGCTGACCGGGATCAACGTGGTGGATCGCGGTGTCCGAACCTGCGCATGGGCAAGCGCGCCGGCGCAGATCGCGCCAGCCTGCGACGTTACCTTCCGGCCCCCTCCGAGCGCACACCCGGGAGCCGGTCGCCGTGCAGCCGCGCGTAGATCTCCCGCGTGGCCGTGGAGCGGTTCAACGTGTAGAAGTGCAGCCCGGGCACGCCGGCGTCGAGCAGCTCCTGGCACAGCTGGGTCGCGACCTCGACCCCGATGGCGCGCACCGCCTCGGCATCGTCGCCGACAGCGAGCAGGCGCTCGGCCAGGTCGGCGGGGAACTCGGCCCCCGACAGCTCGGCCATGCGTCCGATCTGGCGGACGTTGGTCACCGGCATGATCCCCGGGATGATCGGCACGTCGCAGCCGTGGGCGCTGACCGCCGACACGAACTCCTTGTAGTCGGCGCAGCGGAAGAAGAAGTTGGTGATCGCGAAGTCGGCCCCGGCGCGGACCTTCTCGACGAAGTGGCGCACGTCGGTCGCGCGGTCCGGCGACTCGGGGTGCTTCTCGGGGAAGGCCGCGACGCCGACGCAGAAGTCCCCCTCCTGGTGCAGCAGCTCGACCAGCTCGTACGCGTAGCTGAGCCCGCCGGGGACGGACCGCCACGGGGCGGTCGGCCCCTCCGGCATGTCACCTCGCAGGGCCAGAACATTTCGGACGCCCGCCGCGGCGAGGTCGGCGATGGTCGCCTTCAGCTCGTCGACCGTCACCGCCACGCACGTCAGGTGCACGACGACCGTGTGGCCGGTCTCGGCGAGGATCCGCTTGACCACCCGCAGGGTGCGGTCGCGCGTGGAGCCGCCGGCGCCGTAGGTGACGTCGACGAACGCGGGTTGGAGCGGCTCCAGGTCGCGGATGGCCTGCCAAAGCTGGGCCTCGCCGTCGTCCGTCTTCGGCGGGAAGAACTCGAAGGAGAAGGTCGGCCCGTCGGAGCTCAGCACCTCGCGGATCGTCTTCTGCATGGGCCAACCCTAGGCCGCGGGCGACGGGTGGGCTAGCGCTTGGTGGCCGCGGCCAGGCCATCCAGCAGAGCGGCGATGTCGGCGTCGGTCGTCCACAGGTGCGGCGACACGCGAACGGAGCGCCCGCGCACGCTGACGTGCACGGAGCGCTGCGCCAGCTCTTCGGCGACGGCACCGGGATCCGTGCCCTCGGGCAGCCGGAGCCCGAGGAGGTGCGGCGCGCGCAGCTGCTCGGGAGCGACCTGGAGGCCGAGCTCTTCAGCCCCATTGGCGATCGCCCGCGTGCGGACAGCCAGGGCTGCGCTGATCCGCTCGATCCCCCACTCGCGGATCTGCTCCAGGGCGGCCGAGGTGACGGGAAGCAGTGCGAAGTTGGCGACCTCGCCCACGTCGTAGCGCCGGGCCCCCGGCTGGTAGTCGTCGACGTAGTCGACCAGCCCGGCGAAGTCCTCGCTGCCGGCGCGGGCATACCAGGTCTCCTCGAGGGGAGCGCCGTCGCGAAGGTGGGGTGAGAACCAGGCAAACCCCACCGAGTACGGGCCCAGCAGCCACTTGTAGCCCACGCTCACCAGCACGTCCGGACGCACGGCCCCGAGGTCGAGGGGAAGGGCGCCGATCGACTGGCTGCCGTCCACGACCAGCGCCGCGCCGACCCGATCGCAGGCCTGTCGGACGGCGGCGAGATCGACCAGGCCGCCGTCGGTCCAGTGGCAGTTGGGCAGGGAGACGACCGCGACACCATCACCGATGTGCTCCAGGACGGCGACGGTCCAGTCGTCGTCGCCGGGGCGCGGGACGGTCACCAGCTCGGCACCGACGCGGGCCGCCAGCGCTCGCCATGGGTACACGTTGGCCGGGAACTGCTCGGCCAGCACGACGACCCGGTCGCCCGCACCCACCCTGAGGTTGGCGGCGGCCGTGCCGATCGCGTAGGACGCCGATGGGACGATCGCCACGCCGTCGGCGTCGGCGCCGATCAGCCCGGCGAACTGCTCGCGGAGCCGCTCGGGACCGGTGAAGAAGTCGACGGGGCGGATGCGCCACGCCTGCTCCTTCAGGGCCATGGCCTCGAGCCCCGCGGCGGTCGCGGCGCGCGGCTGGAGCCCCATATATGCGCAGTTGAGGTACGCGACGTCCTCTGGGAGGTCGAAGAGATGGCGCTGGTTCGGCAGGGGTGTCATGGGGGGATCGATTCGTCCGGTTGAAGCCAGAAGGTGTGGGTAACTATGCGGGAGTGATCAGCCTCGGCTAGTATCAAGAGGAGACGGGGTACTACCAAGGCGGATGCGCAGCAGGACCCGAACAGGTACTTGTCCGATCGACCGAGGCCCGGGTAGTGTGGGGTCGCGGGAAGCGGGCCAAACTAGACTTCACCTCGACGCACCATGCGGATGGCGGGTTCCCGCCCCCTCCATCCGCAGACGGTGTCTGATCCAGCGAAGGGCCCGGATGCCACGCATCCGGGCCCTTCGTCTGGTCTCAGCGATATGACCGGGGTGC
>CAZVUW010000004.1:0-6218 GCA_964629825.1 uncultured Actinomycetota bacterium | reverse complement strand
CCGGATGCCACGCATCCGGGCCCTTCGTCTGGTCTCAGCGATATGACCGGGGTGCAGCGCATCCGCGCGCTTGGCCCTGGTTCGTCCGAGCTAGGGCGCTCAGCGGACGAGACCGTGGCGCATGGCCACCACCACCGCCTGGACGCGGTCGCTGGCGTTCAGCTTCTGGTAGATGCGCGATAGGTGGCTCTTGACCGTCTCGTCGCCCAGCCCCAGCGCCTCGGCGATCTCACGGGTGGACTTGCCGGTGGCGAGCTCCTCCAGAACCTCCTGCTCGCGCTTGCTGAGCGGCTGGATGCCGGCGTGCATGGCCAGCGGCCCGACGCGCTCCAGGAACGGCCGCGTCACATCGGGGTGCAGGAAGCCCTTGCCCGCGGCTACGGCGCGGACGGCCTGGACGACCTCCTCGCGGCGGACGTTCTTCGGCAGGTAGCCCTTCACCCCGGCCGCCACGGCCCGGGTGACGTGGTCGTGGTCGGCGAACATCGTCAGCGCGAGCGTCTGGGTGCCGACACCGGACTCCTCGATCTCGCGGACGGCGGCCAGACCGTCCATCCCGACGAGGTTGATGTCAACCAGCGCGACGGTGGGCTTGAGCCGCTTGACGGTCTCCACCAGCTCCTCGCCCGAGGTCACGATGTCGACGACCTCCATGTCCTTCTCGAACTGGAGCATCGTCGCAACCCCGTCCGCGACCACCCCGTGGTCCTCGGCGATCACGATCGTGATCGTGTCCGGGGCTGCAGCGGCCTGCGGGGCCTCGGTGTCCATGATCCCTCCAGCACCTCTCACATCGGCAGCTCTACGCGGACTCTCGTCCCCACGCCGATCTGGCTCACCACCTCGAAGCGGCCGCGTGCCAGCTCTACCCGCTGGGCCATCAGGGCCAGGCCATGGTGGCCCTCCCCGACCGCCGCGGTGTCGAAGCCACAGCCATCATCGCGCACCTCGAGCCGCAATGCCTCCCCGCTGACGCAGAGGTCGACATCGACGTGGCCGGCCTTCGCGTGCCGGGCCACGTTGGCGAGGCAGCCCCGGACGGTCTCCTGGATGAGGATCTCGATCGCATGCGGCAGGTCGGGCAGCTCCTCGGGGGCGTTCAGCGAGCCCTCGATGCCATGGTGCAGCTTGAGCTCCTGGAGCGCGTCCAACAGGTGCGGGCGCAGGGAGCCCGGCACGAGGATCTGGCGGTGGAGGTCGTCGAGCACCTCGCGCAGGCGCGTGATCGAGGCGTTCGCGGCCTTGTAGGCGGACTCCGCGATGGCCGCAGCGCGCTCGTGTGAGCCCACCTCGAGCGCCGAACGCACGTTGTCGGCCTGGATCTGCACGGCGGCCAGGCTCGGCAGGACGTCGTCGTGGATCTCCAGCGCAACGCGGCTGCGCTCGCGCGTGCCCTCCTCGAGGATGCGCTCGGACAGGGCGGCACGGGCGCGCTGCACCTCGGAGAGGTCGCGCTCCAGGCGCTGGCGCACCAGGGTCATCCCGAGCAGGCCAGCGATGGCCTCCACGACCGCCATCGAGCGCTCCGAGATCCCCTGCGGGACGCCCAGGACGACCGGCTCGGCTCCTGGCACCGGGACGACCTGGAGATCGGGGGTCTTGAGGTGCCCGTCGAGGCCGACCTCGACCTCGTTCGAGTCGAGGGCGCGGGCCAGGGCACCGCTGGCCACCAGGGCGGCGCGCGAGCCCTGACGCGAGGTCAGGAACTCGGTCGCCGCCGCGTTGAGTGTCTCGAGCTCGCGCACCCGGTCGGCGAGCTCATCGGCCCGGTCCTCGGACTCGCGCGCCACCTTCAGGGCGCGGAAGCCGAGCCACAGCGGGAGGGCCACGAGCGCGACCGCCCAGGTGCCGACGCTGCCGTAGGCGACGACGATGAACAGCGCGAGCAGGGTGACCAGGCTGAAGTCGAGGGCGAAGCGCGGGAACGGCATGGTGCTGCGCTTCGCGGCGTCCCCCAGACCCAGCTTTCCGCGGGTCCAGAGGACAACCGTGACGAACCACGTGTTGATGACGTTGTAGACGACGACCGCGACCGCGGTGTCCGCGATCGGGTTCAGGCCGGGGATGGAGTGCACGACCCATCCCGCCAGGCCGGCCGAGAGGCCGATCTGGCAGCGGTTGAACAGCGACATGGCGACCGGCACGGGCCGCCTGAACTCACGCTCGTTGGTGAAGCCCAGACAGTTGACGAGTGCGACCAGCGGTGGCGGCAGCAGCACCACCGTGGCGATCGTCACCGGAGCTCCGACGCTGACCTCGAGGTCCCCCCGGGGCAGCGCCGGGAGGGAGAGGAGGTTGGTGGCGCCGAGGAACGCGATCCACGCGAGGGTTTCGAAGGGCTGCTCTGCTGCCTCCCGCAGGCCCGCGGGCACCAGAGCAGCCATGGCGGCGACGCAGACCGCCAGGTACACCAAGAAGGCGAGGGTGTGACCCGATGCGCCCCGCGTCAGGCCATCGGCGGTGCTGCCCTCAGGCCTGTGGATCTTCATCTCCGTGGGAGGATCGCGTCCCCCAGCGCACGGCGCTGTGCGCTACCAGCTGCTCTTGTTGGCGAGACCGCTCATGAGCAGAGCGGCGATGGCGGACAGCGCGGAGATGACGCGAGGGGACAGCTTCTTCATGTGTCTCGCTCCTGGGGGTATGCGGACGGGCATGGGCTCTAGTACCGTACGGCCCATTGGACTATGGGCCCGGGGTCCGCACGGGTCACATTGAAGGGGCAACCTCCTGGTTACTAAGAGTTATCAGGATTCTACCAGTAGTGTCTAGTCACCACTGGATGATCTGAGCAGATGACTCTTAGTAGTTCAGCGGAGCCCGAATCAGCGCGGCCACGGCCGTCCGCTCAGCGCGTCGAGCGTCGCTGAGCACGCAGAGGCAAGGGTTTTCGTCCGGTCGGAACCCATACAGGGCCGGCCGGATAGCGGCTCAGACGCCTCCGGGGGCCGCCGCTGAAGGAATGTCGGCGCCGGTCAGCGCCAGCCCTGGGCCTGGATCTGGATGCGCCGCGGACGAGCCTGGTCAAGCTCGATGAACATGATCCGCTGCCAGCGCCCGAGGGCCAGCTCCCCGCCGATCACCGGAACGGTCTCGGACGAGCAGCCGAGCAGCATCTGCTTGATGTGCGAGTGGCCGTTGATCGGCTCGTCCTCGGGTGCACCGGCAAGCGTCTCGGGGTCGCGGATCTCGAAGTCGTCGTGGCGGTAGTAGGCGCCGCTGGGGACCAGCTTCTCCATGAACAACCGCAGGTCCTCGAGGAAGCAGGTCTCGCGCTCGTTGATCTTCACCGCGCAGGTGGTGTGCTGGCTGTAGACCGTGAGCACGCCCTCCAGGAGACCGATCTCCCGGATCAGGTCGCGGCAGTCATCGGTGACGTCAACCACGTGGAAGGACCGCTCGGTCATCAGATCGATGTGGCGTCGAGCGATCACGGGGACCAGGTGGTTCAGCTCCACCACAGAGTCCGACTCCAGTGAGTGCGCCGGAGTGACGGGGGCCTCCTGCGCGGGGTGCTGGCCGTTGCCCACGCTCAGGCTTCCGAGCTGATCCGCGGGCTGATACTGGTTGGTTGACGGTTGCACGCTACTCGCTTTCGTCGGGTTCCACGGTGGGCGCGATCCCTCAGGCGCTCCCACGGGCAATGCTTCTACTCGGCGTGTCACCGCTGTGGCACGGGCAGATCGCGGCTGCGTGGCCGAGTCGTTGACCCCACGGCGCCCATCTTGGCATCTTGGACGCCCGGCGGCCATTCTGCCCGCCCGGCGCCGTCGCTACCTCTGGCCCGGGATACAGGGCGCCTGCCGCTCGCACTGATCTAGCACTCATGCTGACCGGAACAGGGCGAAGTCGGCCAGCTCGAGCAGTGCGGCCCGCGCTTGGGCGGGCACCGGCACCAGGGCCTGCACGGCCGACTCGCGCTTGCGGCGGATGAGCGCCTCGACGTCCGCGACCGCGCCGGTCTCGGTGACGATGGCGCGGGCGCGCTCCGCCTGCTCCTCGTCCAGATCCTCGTCGCCGAGGAGCTCCTGCAGGGCGGCGCGCTGGGCGCTGTTGGCGAGGCGGAGCGCCCGCAGCATCAGCACGGTGCGCTTGCCCTCGCGCAGATCGGAGAGCGCATCCTTGCCCATCCGGCGGGCATCCCCGAACAGCCCGAGGACGTCGTCGCGCAGCTGGAACCCGACCCCGACCGCATCCCCGTAGGCCCGCAGCGCCGCGTCCAGCAGCGGCCCTGCACCGCCGATCGCTGCACCCAGCTGCAAGGGGCGCGTGACCGTGTAGCGCCCCGACTTGAGCAGGGCCACGTCGAGCGCGTTCTGCTCCTCGGCATCGGGCAGGCCCGCCAGCCGCAGGTCCAGGTACTGCCCGGCCATGACCTCGATGCGCAGCCGCGTGAAGACCGCACGGGCTCGAGCGAGCGCCTCCGCCGGCAGGTCGGCCTCGTCGAACAGCTGGTCCGCCCAGACGAACGCGAGATCGCCGGCGAGGATCGCGCCGCCGATGCCGAACCAGCGCGGATCGCCGAGGAGGCGCGCGGCCGTGTGGTTGCGCGCGAAGGCCGCGTGCGCGGACGGCCGCCCGCGCCGCTCGTCGCTGCGGTCCATCACGTCGTCGTGGATGAGAGCGAAGGTGTGGAGCAGCTCGACCGCTGCCGCGGGGGCCAGGACGCCGGGCTCGTGCGCGGCGCCGCTGGCGCGGTGGCCCCAGTACACGAACGCCGGCCGCAGGCCCTTGCCGCCCGCGGCCACGAGCGCGGCGACCTCGGCCCCGACCTCCTCCAGCGCGGGGTCGAGGTCCGCCAGCTCGTTCGTGCGCTCGGCGAGGAAGTCCGCGAGCAGGTCGCGAACCGGCGTCGCCACGGGCTCGAACGCCGCCGGTCCCGGCTCGGCGTCGGCCCGGCTGGACGTCGAGGTCTTCCGTGTGGTCGGTCCCAGCGTCGCGCTCCTGGTCGGCTGTCGGGTGCCACCTGCTGCCGTCGAGGCTAGCGGCGGCGGTGCAGCGCTACCTGAGGCGCTCGCGCAGGAGGCTGTTGACGAGCTGCGGGTTTGCCTTCCCCTTCGTCTCGCGCATGACACCGCCGACGAGGGCTCCGATCGCCTTCTCGTTGCCGGCGCGGACCTCGTCGGCGGCCTTGGTGTTGGCCGCGATGACGCGGTCCACGATGGCCGCCAGCTCGTCGGTGTCGGAGATCTGCTCCAGCCCGCGGTCCGCGACGATCGCGCGCGGCGAGCCCTCGCCGGCGAGGACGCCGGTCAGCACCACGCGGGCCAGCTTCTTGGACAGCGTCCCGTCCGCCACCAGGGCGACCAGCTCGGCGAGGTCAGCGCCCGTCAGGGGCACGTCTGCGGGCGCGAGGCCCTGCTCGGCGCTCCAGCCCAGGACCTCGTTGGTCAGCCAGTTGGCCGCCTCAAGCGGGCTCGCGCCGGCCTCGGCCGCGCCCTCCAGCAGCGGCACCAGGCCGTTGGCGACCAGCACCTCGACCTGATCGGCGGCCAGCCCGTACGCGCCGGCGATGCGGCTGCGGGTGACCGCGGGCAGCTCGGGCAGGCTCGCGGCGATCTCGTCTATCCACGACTGCGCCGGCTCCACGGGCACCAGATCGGGGTCCGGGAAGTAGCGGTAGTCCTCGGTCTCCTCCTTGACCCGCAGGGTCGAGGTGACGCCGGCGGCCTCGTCCCAGTGGCGCGTCTCCTGGACGACCGTGCCGCCGGAGCTGATCAGGTCCACCTGGCGGGCGATCTCGTATGTGATCGCGCGGCCGAGGGAGCGGACCGAGTTCATGTTCTTGACCTCGGCCCGGGTGCCGAGCTGGTCCGACCCGCGCGGCCGCACCGACACGTTGGCGTCGCAGCGCATCGAGCCCTCCTCGAGCTTGGCGTCGCTGATGCCGAGGGCCAGGACGATGGCGCGCAGCTCGGTGAGGTAGGCCTGCGCCTCCTCGGGCGTGCGGATGTCTGGCTCGGAGACGATCTCCAGCAGCGGGATGCCGGCGCGGTTGTAGTCGACCAGCGAGTAGTCGGCGCCGTGGATGCGGCCCGAGGTGCCGACGTGCAGGGACTTGCCGGTGTCCTCCTCCATGTGCACCCGGGTGATGCCGATGGCCCGGGGACCGTCGGAGGTGGAGATCTCCAGCGCGCCGCCCCGGCAGATCGGCACGTCGTACTGAGAGATCTGATAGTCCTTCGGCATGTCCGGATAGAAGTAGTTCTTCCGGTGGAACT
>CAZVUW010000003.1:60627-64315 GCA_964629825.1 uncultured Actinomycetota bacterium | reverse complement strand
GTCGTGCTCGCGGCGACCAACCGCCCTGACACCCTCGACCCGGCGCTGACGCGCCCCGGTCGCTTCGACCGCCAGGTCACCGTCGGAGCGCCCGACCGCAAGGGCCGCGAGGAGATCCTGCGGCTGCACCTCGCCTGCCGTCCGCTGGGCGAGGTCGACCTCGCAGCGGTGGCCCGCCGCACGCCCGGGTTCACCGGCGCCGACCTGGCCAACCTCGCGAACCAGGCGGCGCTCGCCGCGGCACGCGAGGAGGCCGCCGAGATCACCCAGGAGCACCTGGAGTCGGCCATCGCCACGGTGATGCTCGGCCCCGAGCGGCGCAGCCTCGAGGTGGCGCAGAGGGATCGCGAGATCACCGCCTGGCACGAGGCCGGTCATGCCGTCGCCGCTGCGATGGAGCCCGACGCGATGGACCCGGCCGGGGTGTCGATCGTCCCGCGCGGTCACGCGGGCGGGGTGACCTGGATGGACGGTGACGACCACCAGTTCCTGCTTGCGCCGCAGGCCCGGGCCCAGCTCGTCGTGTCGATGGCCGGACGTGCCGCCGAGGAGCTCATCTACGGCGCCGCCTACACCCATGGAGCCACCGGCGACCTCAGCTCGGCAACGCAGCTGGCGACCCGCATGGCCGCCGAGTACGGCATGTCTGACCTCGTCGGCCCGGTCTTCATCCCGGAGGACGAGCGCCAGATCGGCGAGAGCGCCGACCTGCTGCGCCGCGCCGTTCGCGAGCTGCTCTGCGAGGCGCTCGACCGCGCCCGCGCGCTGCTCGCCGAGAACACGGAGCTGCTGACCGCCGTGGCGGACGCGCTGCTGGACGCCGAGACCCTCGACGCCGCGGAGCTGAAGGCGTTGCGCACCAGAGTTGAGAAGGCTGCCGCTTGAGTCGAGCGGCGCCTTGGCAGCAGAGCGGCTTCGGGGCTCAGGGCGACCAAGGCATTTGCTACGAATAGGACTAAAACATCGTCGCACTTGCACGAAAGTGCAATATGTGCCACGTGGCATTCGGAGATCGGTAGCCTGTCCGCAGCAGACCATTGCGGCGGGACTCCGGAGGGGTCATGGCTACTGAGCACAACATTGGCGGCGCAGCGGTTAAGAGTCGCCACCCATTTGCGCCTCTCGGGCTGGGGATCATCACACTGGGCATCTACAGCCTGTATTGGTACTACAAGATAAATGACGAGATGCGAAGGCTCGGAGAGCCGGTAAGCCCGGGGTTATCGCTTCTCGCTGTCACATTAGGGGCCGTCCTGATAGTTCCGCCGTTTGTCAGCATGTTCAACACTGCTGACCGCATACGTCGCCTGCAGGAGGGCAACGGAGTCGCGACTCCACTGAGCCCCCTCTTGGCCCTGGTGATGCTCTTCATCCCCTTGGTGAACATATTCCAGACGGCCTACCTCCAGTCGGGACTCAACCGGGCTTACGAGGCGGCTCTCCGAACCTCGCCAGGAGCTCACTCAGCATCGGCTACGACGACCGGCTAGACGTCCGCTCAAGACTGACCGGCGGGTTGCCGAGGATCCGAGGAGTGCTCGCGCGTCCGGCGCGACCAGGATCTGGGGAAGCCCGTGCACGTCCGAACCTTCGCAGCCGGCGTCGGTCTCCTGCTCCTCATGAGCGCCTGCGGCCAGTCCGAGGCGCAGACCGCGTCGTCATCGCCCGCTCCCGCGCCGAAGGATTCGGCAACGCTCGAGAGCTCGGAGCGACAGGAGCCTCGGCAGGAAGGCGACTACTGGACGCCGAAGCGCCTGGCCGCCCTCGAGGCCGCGAAGGCCTCGTTCGTGCCGCCCGAGCCCTCCGAGCCGGCCGCTGCCACGGCCGAGTCGACCCCCGCGCCCCAGCCGGCGCCTCCGGTGTCGACGCCGGCCGCCTCGACGGCCACCCAGTCGCAGCCGAGCCGTCCGGCCCAGCCGCCGCGGCAGACGACGCCGACGCCGGCGAAGCAGCCCACCCCGACCCCGACCCCGACGCCGGCTGAGACCGCCAAGCCGCTCCTGCCCCTCCCCGAGGAGGACGGCCCGCTGTTCGTCGTCGCGGACCGCACCGCCGCCGTCGCCATCACCGGCTGCACCGTCGCCGACAGCGGCCAGCGCCGGATCGCCTACGACGTCGTGCTGCTGCGGGATGGCGCCGAGCTGCCGGTGCTGGCCGAGCGCGTCGAGGCCGAGCACAGCCCCACCAGCCGCACGATCCTGGTCTCGGCCAGCGACTCCTCCCAGCCGATGTCGTTCGTGCTGGTCGAGGACGACCCCGAGCGCACCGAGGACTTCACCGTCCCGGCCGTCAGGGAGCTGCACCTCGGCAGCGCCGAGGACGGGACCACCGTCGTGGTGCCCTCGGCCATCGTCCCGGTCCAGGCCTGCGGCTAGCACCGCCCGCGGCAGGTCCAGACAGCAGAAGGGCTCCGGCCCCGCCAGGGGACCGGAGCCCTTCGCAATCCCGGGACTAGGCGGTGCGAGCCGCCTCGGCCAGGATCTCCTCGGCGCGACCCTCGCGGTTGGGCACCGAGCTGGTCATCTTGGGGTAGTCGGCGGGGTCCATCGAGTCGTTGTTCTTACCCAGGTTGGACAGGCGCTCGAGCTCCGCGTCGGTGAGCTGCTGGGTCGCCAGCGGCTCGAGGTGGCGCACGTCGTCAACGGTCATGCCCAGGCCCTCGGCCACGCGGCGGCCGTACTCGTCGTGGACCATGAAGAAGTGCCAGAGCATGCGCTCCTGCACGTCACGCTCGCACTGGCCCAGGAGGTTGACCATGTTGCGGACGAGATCGTCGCGCTCCCAGTCGAGCATGGTCGCGAAGCGGGCGCGCGGCTGGAAGTAGTCGTTGGTCCGCGGCAGGGGAGCGCGGGTCAGCTGACCGCGGATCTCTGGGCCGTTGTACGGCTCGGGGCGCGGGTCCTCCTGAAGCCCGTTGTGCAGCGACGGCTCGTAGTTGACGTGCGGGTTCTGACCCGGGGCCAGATCCACGTGGTAGGCCATCTGGCCGTCGCGCTGGTTGGTGGCGACGCGCGCGTTCTTGGCCTGGTTCACCGGCAGCTGCAGGTAGTTCGGGCCGACGCGGTAACGCTGGGTGTCCGAGTAGCTGAACGTGCGGCCGACCAGCATCTTGTCGTCCGAGAAGTCCAGGCCGTCCACGAGCACGCCGGTGCCCATGGCGATCTGCTCGTTCTCGGCGAAGAAGTTCTCGACGTTGCGGTTCAGGGTCATGGTCCCGACCTTGCGCAGTGGGAACTGGTCCTCGGGCCAGACCTTGGTGTCGTCCAGCGGGTCCCAGTCCAGCTCCGGGTGGTCGTGGTCCTCCATGATCTGGACGTAGAGGTCCCACTTCGGGTAGTCGCCGCGCTCGATCGCGTTGTAGAGGTCGTAGGAGGCGTGACCCAGGTCCTGGGCCTGGACCTTGGAAGCCTCCTCCTCTGTGAGCGACGTGATGTCCTGGTGCGGGTGCCAGTGGTACTTGACCAGCACCGTCTTCCCCTCGGCGTTCACCATCTTGTAGGTGTTGACGCCGAAGCCCTCCTGGTGGCGGTAGGTCGCCGGGATGCCGCGCGGGCTGAACAGCAGGGTGAGCATCATCATCGACTCGGGCGTCTGCGACATGAAGTCGAAGATGCGGTTCGGCTCCTGCCGGAAGGTCACCGGGTCCGGCTTGAGGGCGTGGATCACGTCCGGGAACTTGATGGCGTCG
>CAZVUW010000003.1:40326-60617 GCA_964629825.1 uncultured Actinomycetota bacterium | reverse complement strand
GTCGCGGATGAAGAACACCGGCAGGTTGTTGCCGACGAGGTCCCAGTTGCCGTCCTCGGTGTAGAACTTCACCGCGAAGCCGCGTGGGTCGCGCGCCGACTCGGAGGAGTCACGGCCGCCGATCACTGTCGAGAAGCGGACGGCCAGCGGCGTCTTCTTGCCCGGCTCGGAGAACAGCTTCGCACGGGTGTACTTGCTGGCGGGCTCGTCGCCGATCATCCCGGTCGCCTCGAACTCGCCGTAGGCGACGAAGCCGCGGGCGTGAACGACGCGCTCGGGGATGCGCTCACGGTCGAAGTGGCTGATCTTCTCGAGGAACTGGTAGTTCTCCAGCGTCGCAGGCCCGCGGGCGCCGACGGTGCGCTGCTGCTGGTTGTTGGTGATGGGGTGACCCTGGCGGTTGGTCAGATAACGGGGTTCGTCGCTCAACTGCTGCTCCTTCGTCGGAGGGCGGGTGGGACACGCGGCTGTGCGGGGGTCAGGCCTGGCAGTCCGGGCACAGCCCCCAGAAGGTGACCTCGGCCTCGTCGATGGCGAAGCCGTGCTCGTCGGGCGGGCTGAGGCAGGGCGCCGCCGCGACGACGCACTCCACGTCACGGATGTCGCCGCAGGAGCGGCAGATGACGTGGTGGTGGTTGTCGGCGACGCGGACCTCGAAACGGGCGGGGTGGCCGGCCGGCTCCGTGCGGCGGACCAGCCCGGCGGCGGTGAAGGCCGCCAGGATGTCGTACACCGCCTGGGTCGACAGGGATCCCGCGATCTCACGTGCCGCCTCGGCGACCGAGGCGACGTCGGGGTGCCCCGAGCAGCGCTCGAGGGCCTCGAGAACGGCCAGCCTCGGAGCGGTGACACGCAGCCCGAAGGCCCTCAGACGAGCCTCGCGGTCGGGCGGGGCTGTCGTGCCGGCTGCGGCCGGCGAGTGGGCTAGGGGCATGGCCTCACCCTAGTCCATTATCTTGAATCATTCAAGTTTGGCGCGGCGTCAGCTGCCGTCGGCCGAGAAGTGCATCCAGTCCTTGAGCGAGCGCCAGTCGCCACCCCAGCCCCAGCCGATCGACCGGAAGGCGGTGGTCACGACGTCACCCGGCACGATCATCCCGGGCCGGACGCGCCCGCGGTCCACGTAGGAGGTGGCCAGCTCCGGCAGCACGATCGCATCCGACTCGAGCGCCTCGGCGGGGCTCGCCGCGGACCCGCGCAGGTAGGGGTTGTGGAACGGGTTGATGTCCACCGCCAGCCCGTAGGCGTGCTGCGACCACGAGGTCGCACCGCGCGTCGGCCGGCAGACGAAGGCGGTGGTCACGTTCCCATCGCCGGTGGGTGGCAGGTCCAGCTCCGCAGTGCCGACGACGCGGACCTCCTCCAGCGGGAAGCGCGCCGCGTGGAGCTGCTCGAACACGGTCACCACGTCGTCGGCCACGGCGCGGTTGAGCAGCAGCTCACCGGTGTGGTGGCGACCGTCGAAGCCCCAGTAGGTGATCCTCACGTAGCGCAGGTCCTCGGCGCGGACCGGGCAGGCCTCGCTCCAGGTCGAGCGCTCCAGGACCTCGGGCGGGACCTCGGTCACGGTCGCAGCGAAGTCGTCCGAGGTTGGCGCCTCGAGCTCACCGCCGGGCGAGGGTGGCAGCCGCCGGTCGTCGAGCTCGGGGGGAGTGGGCTGTGGCGGGGCGAAGCCGTTGGGCCCGACCTCCAGAACTCGCGTGCCGAGCCAGTCGGGCCGCGGCTGGGCCGAGGCGGCACCGGTAGGCGCGCTCGGCTCGGAGGGCTCGGCCGGGGCGGTGGGCTCGGTGGCGGTGGCCTCCGCCTGCTCCGGAGGCGAGGGGTGCTCCTCGGTCGGCGCGGGCCTGGCCGTGGTGACAGGCGTCTGACCATCGGTGGTCGGCGGCGCGGCCTGGGGGTCGGAGGTGTAGGCCGGGGGTGCCGGCAGGCTTGAGGGTGGGGCGGTGGCCGCCCCGCCGCCGCACGCGCTCGCCAGGGCGGCGATGAGCACAAGGGCGCATCGACGCATGGGCTTACCCTAGCGGGTCTACCCGATAGGTCCCGTTAGCTGCGGTCCACCCCGGATCGGCCCTTGGGACAGGGTGCGGGCCGGCCGAGCTCTGCTACCAGCCCTCGGGTCGCGGAGCGCCCTCGACGAATCCGGCCCGGGTCTGGACACCCATCACGGCGCGTTCGTGCAGCTCGGCGAGGTTGCGGGCGCCCGCATAGGTGCAGGTGCTGCGAACCCCGGCGACGATGGCGTCGATCAGGTCCTCCACGCCGGGCCGGTCGGGGTCGAGGTACATCCGCGCCGACGAGATGCCCTCCTCGAACAGCCCCTTGCGGGCGCGCTCGAAGGCGTCCTCGTCGCTGGTGCGCTCCTTGACCGCACGTGCCGAGGCCATCCCGAAGCTGATCTTGTAGGGCCGTCCGCTGGGATCCTCGAGCAGGTCGCCGGGCGACTCGTAGGTGCCGGCGAACCACGAGCCGATCATGACGTTGGAGGCTCCGGCGGCCAGCGCCAGGGCGACGTCGCGCGGGTGCTTGACCCCGCCGTCGGCCCAGACGTGCGAGCCGAGCTCGCGTGCCCGCTCGGCGCAGGCCAGGACGGCCGACAGCTGCGGCCGCCCGACACCGGTCATCATCCGGGTGGTGCACATCGCCCCAGGCCCGACGCCGACCTTGATGATGTCCGCCCCGGCCTCGACCAGGTCGCTGACCGCCACGGCGGTCACCACGTTGCCCGCGACGACCGGGACGGCCGGGTCGAGGGCGCGGACCTTCCGCACGGCGTCGAGCATCCGCTGCTGATGACCGTGGGCGGTGTCGACCACCAGCACGTCGACGCCCGCGGCGAGCAGGCGCTCCGCCTTGCCGGCCACGTCGCCGTTGATCCCGATCGCGGCGCCCACGCGGAGGCGCCCGTTGGCGTCGACGGCCGGGCGGTACAGCGCCGAGCGCAGCGCGCCGGTACGCGTGAGCAGACCGATCAGAGCGCCCGACTCGTCCACGACGGGCGCGAGCCGGCGGCGCACCTCGCTCAGGTGCTCGAAGGCGGCGCGGGGCTCCACGCCGTCGGGCAGCGTCACGAGGTCGGTGGACATGACCGCCCGCAGCTGGGTGAACCGGTCCACGTCCACGCAGTCCGCGGGCGTCACCACGCCCACCGGGACCTTGTCGTCGACGACGATGACCGCCTGGTGGGCGCGCTTGTGCAGCAGATGCAGGGCGTCACCGACCGTCTCGGAGGGGCCGAGCGTGATCGGCGTCTCGTAGACCAGGTGCCGCTGCTTGACCCAGGCGACGACCTCGGCCACGACCGGGATCGGGATGTCCTGGGGGATGATCGCGATGCCGCCGCGGCGGGCGATCGTCTCCGCCATCCGCCGGCCGGAGACTGCGGTCATGTTCGAGGCCACCAGCGGCACCGTCGTTCCCGTGCCGTCGGTGGAGGAGAGGTCCACCTCCAGTCGCGACTCGACGTCCGAGCGCTGCGGCACCAGGAAGACGTCGTCGTATGTCAGGTCGTGCGGCGGCGGGGTGTTGCCCAGGAAGCGCATGGCGGTGGCCTGAGGTAGAGGTTTGTCCGAGTCCGCCGCAACAGGTTAGCGGTGTCGACCGAAGGGTCCGACGGCCTCGCGCGCGCGCCGGTTGGGTGGGCGTCGCGGCGACGGGCAGAATCGGCCCCGACGTCCGGACTGAAAGGGAGTGCACACGTGGCTGAGATGACCTACCGCAGGCTGGGCCGATCGGGGCTCAAGGTGAGCGTCCTGTCCTTCGGGTCCTGGGTGTCGTTCAAGGCCCAGCTCGACGACGACAAGGCCATGGCCTGCATGGAGGCCGCCTACGAGGGCGGAGTCAACTTCTTCGACAACGCCGAGGTGTACGCCGGCGGCGACTCCGAGCGGATCATGGGCCGGGCGCTGCGCAAGCTCGGGTGGCCGCGCGAGAGCTACCTCGTCTCCACCAAGTTCTTCTGGGGTATCTCCGACCACCCCAACATGCGGAACACGCTCAACCGCAAGTACCTGATGCAGGCGATCGACGGGTCGCTGGAGCGGCTCGGCCTCGACTTCGTCGACCTGATCTTCTGCCACCGGCCGGACCCGCACACGCCGATCGAGGAGACCGTCTGGGCGATGTCGGACATCGTCTCCTCCGGCAAGGCCCTGTACTGGGGGACCTCTGAGTGGCCCGCGGCCGACATCCGCGCGGCCTGGGAGATCGCCGAGCGGCACCACCTGCACAAGCCGGTGATGGAGCAGCCCGAGTACAACCTGTTCCGCCGCCGCAAGGTCGAGCGTGAGTACGCGCGCCTGTACTCCGAGATCGGACTGGGCACGACCACCTGGAGCCCGCTCGCCTCCGGCCTGCTCACCGGCAAGTACCTCGACGGGATCCCGGAGGGCAGCCGCGCGACCCTGCCCGGCTATGAGTGGCTGCGCGATCGCCTGACCGCCGAGGACGCCAACCAGAAGGTGCGGCAGCTGAAGGAGGTCGCCGACGACCTCGGCTGCACGCTGGCGCAGCTGTCGATCGCATGGTGCGCCGCCAACCCGAACGTCTCCACGGTCATCCTGGGCGCCAGCCGGGTCGAACAGGTGCACGAGAACCTGAAGGCCCTCGACGTGCTGGAGCGCCTCGATGACGAGGTGATGGCCCGCATCGACGAGATCATGGGCCCGGAATCAAGCCGGGGGTAGAAGGCGACCCCGGTGGAAAGCGACCCCGGTGCCAGATGGCACCGGGGTCGGCCTGTCGGCTCCATGGCGGCTCAGCGGCTGTCGACCGCGGCCGTCGCGCAGGGGACCGGGATGGCGCGGCGCAGCTGAGGCCCTGCCTCCGGGCCGGCCAAGCTGGCCCCCAGACGGACGAGGATCCGTCCGGCTCGCACCCGTGCTCCGGGACGGAGGCCGGATGCCGGAGCCCGCTGTTCGAGGCGCCGCCGCGCTTCCGCGGTGCTCAAGAGGTCCTCCATGCGCGCGCGTGCCTGCTGCTCGACGACGATGTGGTGCATGGCGGTGCTCCTCGATCTCGGCGCCGGAGTGGGTGGGCGCCTGTCGTGTAACCACCATAGCAAGAACGCTGGTTGCCGGTCAACCATCAATCTTGGTACGGTGGTTTCAGTGATTCGCCGGGCAGACTGGGAGGGCTGACCTGAAGGCACAAGGGGCGGTGCGATGAGCGAGGAAGCGCCAGGCGATCTCGAGCTGGTGCGGCTGTTCGCCAACACCCTCGACGTCACCGGGCAGAAGGACGAGCTGGAGACGCCGGCGGGGCTGGGCGGCTGGCTGGCCAGCGTGGGTCTGCTGGACGAGGCCGCCGCCCAAGCGGTGACCGCCGAGGACCAGCGCCTGGCACTTGCGGCCCGGACGGGCCTGCGGGCGCTGATGCAGATCGGCACCCACCCCGATGCCGAGCCGAACGCCGAGGACCTGGCGGCGCTCGCGGCGCTGGACGAGGCGGCCGACGCGGCCCGGCTCACCCTCCGCTTCGCCCGCGACAGCGCGGCTCTGATCCCCGGGGAGAGCGGTGTCGCGGGCGCGCTCGGACGGCTCCTGGCGATCACCGCCGCGGCTCTGGCCGACGGCTCCTGGCAGCGGCTCAAGCTGTGCAGCGACGACGGCTGCGCGTGGGCGTACTACGACCACTCCCGCAACCGCTCGGGCCGCTGGTGCTCGATGGCCGGGTGCGGGAACCGGGCCAAGGTGCGCGCGTTCCGGGAGCGCACATCGACGGCGCGCGTCGCGCCCCGCGAGAGCGCGGGCTAGGCGCTCTTGCGCAGCGCCGCGACCAGCTCCTCCTTGGTCATCTTCGAGCGGCCCTGGACGGAGGCCGCGGCCGCACGGTCGTAGAGCTCGTCGCGGCTCAACGACTCCAGATCCTCATCGGCCTTGTCAGCCTTGGCGCCCTTGGCGGCCTTGTCCTTGGGCCGCGCCTCGGAAACCGTGGCGTCGCCGTCGCCGTCGCCCTGCTTGCGCTGGCGGGCGCGCGCGACGCTGGCCTCCAGGGCAGCCATGAGGTCGGTGACCGGTGCGGGCGCCGCCTCGCGCTCCGTGACGATGGTCTCGCCCTTGGCCTTGGCCTCGATCAGCTCGAGCACGCGCGCCCGGTAGGTGTCCTCGTACCGCTCCGGCTCCCACGGGGAGCTCATCGACTCGATCAGCTGCTTGGCGATCCCGAGCTCGCGCTCGTTCAGCTCCGCCTCGACCGGTGCGCCCTCGACGCTGCCGGCGTCACGCACCTCGTCGGGGAAGTACATCGTCTCAAGGCCGAGCAGGTCGCCGATCGGCCGGATCACCGCCAGGTACTCCTTGGTCCGCATGACGAAGCGCGCCACGGCGACCTTGCGCGCCTCCGACAGCGCCCGGTGGAGCAGCGCGTACGGCTTCTCCGCGCCGGCGTCGGAGGCGGGGCCGAGGTAGTAGGTCTTGTCGAAGTACACCGGATCGATGTCATCGAGGTCGACGAAGTCCTCGATGTCGATGGTGCGGCTCTTGCGGGGCTCGAGCTCCTCGAGCTCTTCCGGCGTGACCAGGACGTAGCGGCCCTTCTCGATCTCGTAGCCCTTGACGATCTCGTCGTAGGGGACTTCCTCTCCGGAGTCCTCGGCCACGCGCTTGTAGCGGATGCGCTGCCCGGTGTCCTTCTGGAACTGGTTGAAGCTGATCTGCTTCGACTCTGTGGCCGTGAACAGCTTCACCGGGACCGTCACGAGCCCGAAGCTGATAGCTCCGCTCCAGATCGGCCTTGCCATCGCGACTCCCTTGTCTCCTGCTCCAACCCGAGCTGCGCCTGCCGAACCGGGTATCAGCCGGTCGGCGCCGATGTCCCTAGATACCCCTGGCAGAGGAGATTGCACCGCCGCCGGCTTCCGGCGGCAAGTGGTCAACCCGCAGCTGCGCACCGTCCCACGTGGCGTGGAACGGCCGGCTTATGCGTAAGACTGCCCGCGTGTCCGAGATCCATCGCCTGGAGGCCGTAGACGAGCTATTCGCGCTGCCACCCGAGCGCTTCACCGCAGCGCGCGACGAGCTGGCGCGCACCCTGCGGTCGGCGGGTCAGCGCGAGGCGGCCACGGCGGTCAAGGCGCTGCGCCGCCCGACGCGGACTGCTTGGGCGGTCAACCAGGTCGCGCGCGGCCAGCCGGAGCTGATCGAACGGCTGCTGGAGGCGGGCGCCGCCCTGGTCCGCGAGCAGCGCCGGGTCCTCTCCGGGGTCCGGTCGGCGGACATCCGTGGTCCGGCGCGCGAGCGGCGCGCCGCCGTCGAGGCCGCGGCGGCGGCCGCCGAGCGTCACCTGGTGGAGTCCGGCAGCGATCCGGTCAGCTATCGCGAGGCCCTCACCGCGACCTTCGAGGCCGGCTCGCTCGGCGGGGCCGACGGCGATCTGCTGCGTGCCGGGAGGCTCACGCGCGATCTGACCCCGCCGGCCAACCTGGGCCTGCGGGGCGGGCTTCAGGTGGTCGAGCTGCCGCCCGAGGAGGCGTCGAGCGGAGGGGGCGATGACGCCGAGGGCGGCGCGGGGGTCCAGGGTCGCGCGGGCAGGCCCAAGCGCGATGAGCGCTCGCCTCGCCAGCGCCGGCTGGAGGAGGCGGCCGCCAAGGCCGCGCGCAAGGCGATGGAGCTGCGCGACGTTGCGGCGCGCGCGGTGGGGGAGTCAGACCAGGCTCGACAGCGCGCCGCCGCCGCCGAGCAGGAGCTGCAGGAGGCCCGGGTGGAGGAGGAGCGCGCGGCTGCGGCGCTCGCGGCGGCGCGTGCTGCGGTGGCGGAGGCAGAGGCTGCGCTGGCGCGTGCCCGCGAGCAGGAGCAGGAGGCCGCAGCCGCCGCCGAGCGCGCTGCCGAGGAGGCCGCGGCCGCCGAGACCGATGCCGAGGATCTGGCCGAGGACGCCCGCCGGGCCGCGCGGGGCGAGTGATGGCGACGCGCGGGGCGAGTGAGGGATCGCCCGGCGGTGGGGCGGCTCAGGGCAGGAGCGGGCGGATGTCCTCCCAGGCGGTGAAGAAGCCGTCCTTGTCGTCGCCGACCTGGACGACGGCGACCTCGTCGTAGCCCGCCTCCACGAACGCGCTGATCGCCTCGGCGTGAGCCTTCGGGTCGGCCCCGGCGCTGACCTGCGCGCCGACGACGTCCTCGCGGCGGACCGTGGCGATCGCGGCGTCGAAGTTGACGGGGTTGGGGAGCTCGGCCATGACCTTCCAGCCCGGGACGCCGAAGGCGAAGCGCATGGCCTGCTCGGCGGCTCGCTCCTCGTCGGCGTCGTAGCTCAGCGCCGCCTGGCCGAGGGTCCGCTTCCCTTCCCCACCGGCCGCGCGGAACTGGCTGATCAGCTCGGCCTCGGGCTCGGTGGCGGTCATGCCGGCGGTGCGGGCGGCCAGCGCGAACGAGCTCGGGCCGCTGCCCGCGACCAGCAGGTCGGGGGAGCGCTCGGGAAGCGTGTAGAGCCTGGCGTCCTCGACCGTGATGTGCCTGCCCCGATAGGTGGTCCACTCGCCGGTCCACAGCTCTTGGATCGCCTCGATGGACTCCTCGAGCAGCTCGTGGCGGATGTCCACCGGGGGCCAGCCGCGGCCGACGACATGCTCGTTCAGGTTCTCACCTGCGCCGAGGCAGAGGGTGAACCGGCCGTCGCTGAGGACCTGGAGCGTGGCCGCGGCCTGGGCGATGACGGCCGGGTGGTAGCGCAGGAACGGGCAGGTGACCAGGGTCATCAGCTCGACGCGCTCGGTCCTGGCGGCGACCGCGCCGAGGACGCTCCAGGCGAAGGGGCTGTCGGTGTGCGACGACAGCCACGGGTGGAAGTGGTCGGAGATGGCGACGAAGTCGAAGCCCGCCTCCTCGGCCCGGACGGCCTGCTCGACCAGGTCCGTGGGGCCGTTCAGCTCGGAGAAGAGCGTGTAGCCGTATCGGGGCACCGGTCAGCCGAGCAGCGTGATCAGGATCCAGATGCCCGCGATCACGACTGCGGCGAACATCAGGCCGGTCATCAGGGAGAACGAGCCGGTCTTCGGCCCGGCGGGGGTGACGTCGCTGGCGTCGCGGCGGGACACCTCGCCGTGGTCCACATGGCGCTCGGGGGGCTGCGGGGCGCTCACTGTCTGCTCCTTGGTCGCGGGTGGCCGAAAGCGGGCACCTTGGCCCGCTGCCGGGGCAGCCTGCCCCCGCGTCCGCGCCGGCAACCTCGCCGGTCCGGACGGCGCCCCGGCGGGTCAGTCGACCGGAAACAACCCCTGCTGCACTGCGTGGGAGCGCGTGATGCCGTCGCGCCAGTGTCGCCGGCAGAGCAGCTCATAGCCGACGTGCGGCTCGGCGGTCCCGCGGTGGACCATGTCGCCGACCAGGATCTGCGAGCCCTCGCGAACGACCCGACCGTTGACGACCCTGGCGTTCTGGGTCGCCCTGGCACCGCACCAGCACAGCGCGACGACCTGGAGCTCGACACGGCGGTCGGCCAGCTCGAACAGGCGCTGGGAGGCGGGGAAGAGCCGGCTCTTGAAGTCCGTGGCGATGCCGAAGGCCTCGACGTCGAGTCCAAGGCGGTCCACGAGCTCGGCTAGCTCCTCGACCTGCTCGACGGTGTAGAAGTGCGCCTCGTCGCAGATCAGGAAGTCGAGCCGGTTGCCCCGGGTCAGCTGGTCGTTGACGTCGTCGATGAAGCTGAACGCCTCGTCGATCTCGATCGCCGGGTGGCTGACCCCGATGCGGCTGCTGATGCACGGGCCTGCCCGTGAGCGCATGGTGTAGAGCCGACCGCGGCGACCCGCCTGGGCGTAGTTGAAGTTGTTCTGCAGGGCCAGCGTCGACTTGCCGCTGTCCATCGTCCCGTAGACCCAGACCAGCTCGCCCGGGGGCACCCCGCCGCCGTTCATCGGTCGCCCCAGTCGGGCCCGACCAGCAGGTGCAGGTCGACGCCCGTGGACAGCGTCTCGTTGGGGGCGACCTCGACCACGCGGGCGTCGCGGGCGCGCAGTGCGAGGGCTGCGTCGCGCGCCTGCTCGTTGAACCAGACGGTCGTGGAGCTGACGGATGCCCTCGCCGACGTCACGTTGACGACCTGGTAGCCCAGCTCGCGCAACGCCTCGGCCGCGTCCTGCGCCCGAGCGCCGCCCCCGCCGGCGTCGAGGACCTGCACCGAGGTGGCGGAGGGCTCGGGGGCGGCCGCGATCAGCTCTTCGGGTGGGGGACCGGTCTCGGTGGGCTCGGGTGTGGTTGGCTCCGGGTTCTGCGCCTCGGGCGCGGCGGTGGCCTCGGGGGTGGGCGTTGGCGTGGGGGTCGGGGTCCTGGTGCCCTCGGCCACGCTGACGCCGCCCTCCTCGGAGGGGTTGAACGCCCACACGAGCCCGCCGATCAGCGCGCCCAGAAGCCCGCCGACCAGAAGGACCCGGGCGATGTCGCGGAGGCCGATGCTTCGGTCTGCCATGGCGGTGACATTACCGCCCAAGCGGCTGCGAACCCGGGACCGGTCGTTCAGGGCGGTCAGGCGGTGGGCTGCACGCGGTCACGCTCGGAGCGCGCCGGCAGCGAGCCGTCGCTGCGGTGCAGCTCGGCGTGCAGGCCCGCCTGGAGCTCCCACTCGGCCTGTGCGTTGGCGTCGGTGATGTCCATCGCGACCATGTGCCTGGTCAGCGGCTCACCGCGGACGTCGAAGTGGCGGGCGCGCTCGATCACCTCGACCGCCTCGGTGTCCAGCCGCGAGTGCTGACGCAGGTGCTCATCCCACGACGGCAGGACGAACAGCTCGCTGATCCGGTCGGGGTCCTCCACGTTGCGGTACAGGCGCCAGCGGTGGGCGCCCGTGCGCAGCCGCACCCGGCGCAGCTCGGCCAGCACCTCGAGGAACTCGGCCCGGTCGGCTGGGTCGACCTCCCAGGTGTTGACGACCATGACCTGCCCACCGATGACGTCGACCGGCGGGTGCTCGGGCGGCAGGGCGTCGACCGCGGGCTGCGGGGAGCGGACGTCCTCGAGCACGGGAAGCGGGATCCTGGCCGCCACCAGGCCGAGGACGATGGTGCCGGCCGACATCGTCGCGACGGCCGCGCTCGCCCCGACGGCGTCGGCCACTGCCCCCGCGAGGATCGAGCCCAGCGGCAGCAGCCCCATGAACGAGATCGTGTAGAGGCTCATGATCCGGCCGCGGACCCAGTCGGGCGCGAGCAGCTGCGCCGTCGCGTTGAGCGTGGCCAGGATGTAGACCCAGAGGACCCCGATGAGGACGAGCGCCAGCATCGCGACCGGGATGGTGCGGGCCTGCGACAGCGCCAGCGCGACCACGCCGAAGGTCGCGATCGAGCCGGGGACCATGCGCGGGCCCAGCCGCCCGGCGGCGAGCGGGCGCGTGAAGGCGCCGATCAGCGCGCCGACGCCCATCGCTCCGAGCAGCAGCCCGTAAGCGCCCGCGCCTCCACGGATGACCTCGGCGGTGAAGCTCGGCAGCACCGACTGCACAACCGCCGAGGTGATGGCGAAGCAGGCCGCCACCGAGAGCAGCCAGCGGTACGAGGGCGTGAACAGCGCATAGCGCAGGCCCGAGGCGATCGCGGTGCCGAGCGGCTCGTGGTGCGTCTCGGTCTCGTGGCGGGGCAGGCTGGCGACCGCGCCGAGCACGGCCGTGTACGACAGCGCGTTGAGGGCGAAGGCGACATCTGCGCCGGCGGTGGCCACCAGCGCTCCACCGAGGGCCGGCCCAACCGCCCGCGCGACGTTGAAGGCGGCGCTGTTGAGCGCGACGGCGCTGGCCACGTGCTGGGCGGGGACGAGGTCGGGGACGAGTGCCTGCCACGACGGCAGGTTGAACGCCGTGCCGGTTCCGAGCAGCAGCCCGAGGGCCAGCAGCAGCGGCGGGTTCAGCAGCCCCGCGAAGGCGAGCAGCGACGTCGCGGCTGCCGAGGCCATCATCAGGCCCTGGGAGAACAGGATGATCTTGCGGCGCTCGAAGAGGTCGGCCATCGCACCGGCCGGCATGGCGACGACCAGCAGCGGCAGAGTCGGTGCGGCGACCATGAGCCCCACCCACAGCGCCGACCCGGTCATCTCGAGCATCACCCACGACGCCGCCACGGCCTGGAGGAAGGAGCCGAGGTTGGTGACGATCGAGGCCATCCAGAGCCGCCGGAAGCGGCCGTAGCGAAGCGGGTCGGTTGCGGGGCGGGACACGACGATTCCTCAAGGGGAGTGGGTTGATGGGTTATGAGGCCAGCCAGCCACCGTAGCCCAGCGCTGAGACACGGCGCCGCGGCGGCACTGGCCGAGCGGCCCGGGCGCTGCGCGGCGTGGCGCTCCGGGCCTGGCGCGGCTGCTCTGCGCTAAGCGGCCCGGGCCCTGTGGACGGGCGCCACAGACCGGCCGGGCTGCGTACAGCGTCCCGGCCGAGGCACCATTGCTGCAACGCCTTCGAGGGGTCAGATATGCCATCGACCGACCGCAGAGCGCCCGCATGCTGAGCCTGCTGCGCTCACCGCGCTGGATCGCCGCGACCATCGTGGCCGTGGTCGCCGTGATCACGTTCGTGAACCTCGGGCTCTGGCAGCTGCGACGCCTCGAGGAGCGCCGCGAGCAGAACGCGCTCATCACCGAGCGCACGGCCGCCGAGCCGGTCGACTCCGCCGAGCTGGCCGCCGGCGACGCTGATGACCTCGCCTACCGCCGCGCCCGGCTGACCGGCACGTACCTGACCGAGGACGAGCTGCTGCTGTCCACGCGCGCCTCCCAGGGCCGGCCGGGCCACCACGTCCTCACACCGCTGCGCACACCGGAAGGGGTCATCGTCGTCGACCGCGGCTGGGTGCCGCTGGAGGAGCGCGCGACACCGGTCGCCTCGGCCCTGCCGCCGTCCGGTGAGGTCACGGTTGAGGGCCTGCTCATGCCGAGCGTCGAGTCCAACCGCCACGGCACCTTCGACGGAGAGCCCGGCGAGCTGGAGTTCGTCTCCCAGGTCGACCTGGACGTCCTCTCGGACGCGCTGGGCGAGATCGCCCCGGTCTGGCTGCTCGCCTCGGACCAGACCCCACCCCAACCCGGCGTTCTGCCGGTGCCGGGGGAGCAGCCCAGCCTCGACGAGGGCAGCCACCTCTCCTACGCTGTGCAGTGGTTCATCTTCGCCACGGTCGTCGCCGTCGGCTTCCCCCTTCTCCTGCGCCGCGTGCACCGCGAGCGCACGGAGGCGGTCCGCGGCCAGGCGGAGCCTTCGGAACCGAAGACCCCGGTCGAACCGACCCGGCCCGCCCGATGAGCTTCCGGCAGCGGGTCGAGGACGCGATCGCAGCCCTCCAGCCCGGCGAGGTCGTCACCTACGGCGAGATCGCCGCCCAGGCCGGCAGCCCCGGCGCCGCCCGCAGCGTCGGCACGATCCTGCGCACCTCCGACCGGGACCTCCCCTGGTGGCGCGTCGTCGGCGCCGGCGGCCGCCTGGTCGCCCCCAAGGCCGAAGCCCAGGCCCGTCTCCTCCGCGCGGAGGGCGTCGACGTCATGGGTACCCGCGTGCTCCCCGCATCTCGTCCGATCCCTCGTCGTCGCGCCGCTGGCGGGCGCCGCTGACGCGTGCTCCCCGCGTCTCGCCGCCGCGCCTCCGGCGAGGGCCGCTGACTCGTCCACGGCGCCCGCACTCGATCCCTCGCGGCTTGTCTGCGACGCGCGGCGACCAGGTCGCCCCCCTCGAGCTCTGGTCCATACGGCTTGCGATCATGGCGTCGGAGGGTGGGTGACGATGGTCTGGCCGCGAGGTCCGGTCCAGGTGCACCGACCGGTGTCGGGGTCGTAGTCGACCGACCAGATCCTGGCCGTGACCAGTCCGTGGTGCGCGCGGCACAGCGGGATCGTGTCGTTGAAGTCGGTATTTCGGTTGGTGTGCCAGTCGCGGACGTGATGCGCGTCTGCCCAGGTCGCCGGGCGGTCGCAGTCCGGCCCTCGACATCGGTGGTGGATCATCTGCAGCAGCGGCCTCAGCCAGTCGGGCAGCAACCGTCGCGTGGACCCGAAGCCGACCACCCTCCATGGCCCGAGGGTCAGCACCGCGGTCCAGCGGACCGCGTGAGCGAAGAGCTGCCGCGCGACCGCCAGGGTCGTGGCGCCGGTGAACCGCAGTCGGGGGTGCGGACGGTCCGCCTGATCGACCAGCCCGAGCAGCGCCAGCAGGTCCACCATCAGCAGGACGTGCGGCACCTGACCGTGCTTGGTCGGCGCCCTGCCCCACCGGGCCAGATCGCCCAGCGCCTGGCTGAAGGCGTCATGGCGTCGTTGCGCGGGGGTGCGCTGCGCCTCCTCGGGCGTGCCTTCGGGATCCGGCTGCGAGTAGGCGTCCAGGAGAGTGGCGAACAGCTCACCGCACAGCGGATCCAAGGTCGCCCGCAGGATCCACAGCCCGTCGATGGTGGATGAGAGGTCCAGCCCGCGTCGTTCGTCCTCGACGCCTCCCGGGCGCTCCGAGAGGGGCGGCGGGTCGTCGGTGCCATCGGGGTCGACCAGGTCCCGAATCCGGCTCATGGCCACCCGCACCGTGCGCGGGCTCTCCTTCCGGGCCAGTTCGACCAGCGTCTGCTCGACGCTAGTCACGGCTTCCATGCGCCGAGGGGTGGCCGACCGGGTCACCTCCCGCACATGTGAGAAGGAGACCGCACCCGATTCGAGCTCCTCGCGCAGGCGGGGGAGCGCTTCCAGCCGCCGCGCGGCCTGAACCTTGGTGTTGATCTCGCCGTGGTCGAGTCGCCACCGTGACGCGAGCCAGGAGGTCGCTGATGCTGCCGCGTCCTCCGCGAACAACCCGCGCCGGTCGAATGCCCCGACCAGGCGCAGCTGCTGACCCACCAGACGATCCAGAAGAGGCTGGACCCTCAGGACCGCATCCGTCACTGCCGCGTCGTGCTCGACATCCAGGTCAACGGCAGCGAGCCCGTCCAGAGCCTCGGCAATCGTGTCCAATGCGTCCTGGACCGACCGGGCAGCGCGGGGAACGGCCCCCTCGGCGCCAGCCGAGTAGCCGACCGAGTCCTCACCGGCCAGCCGGCCGGCGTGCCCTTCCCAGGGGCGGGGATCTTCGCGCCACTCTCCATCGAACATATGTTCGATTATGTCACAATTCGGACAGAACTGCAAGGCTTCGGTCGAGATCTGTGGATTGCACGACCACCGGCCATGCCACCTGGCAGGCCCCGCGCGAGCCGGGCAGATCACCGCTGGTACCCTCCTCCGAGGCCATGCTGAGCAAGAGGAGGTGAGCACTCGTGAGCAAGTCGCAGTGGGTGCTCCACCTCGGGGTCATGGTCGGGCGATAGGTCGTCCGGGAGCGCCATCGAACGGCACTCCCGAAAGGCACGACCATGCAGTTCACCTCGCGACGGCGCCTCGATGACGGCACCCTCGAACGCGACTTCACCCTGAGCGGCATCCCCGGCACCCTCTGGACGTCCTCGGATGAGCCTGCACCGGCTCCGCTGATCCTGATGGGCCACCCCGGCGGACTCCGACAGATGCACCGACGGCTGGCGGGGCGGGCACGGCAGACGGTGGCAGATGGCTTCGCTGCCGCCACGATCGAGCTCCCCGGAGGCGGCGACCGGCCGCGATCGCCCGATGCTGTGCGTGCTCGGGCGGATCTGCAGCGAGCGCTGGCCGCTGACCAGCCGGTCGACGACATCGTGGAGCGGCTGGTGGTCCCACTGGTCGAGACCGCCGTTCCGGAATGGCGGATCACCCTGGATGCACTTCTCGCCCTGCCCGAGATCGGCGGGCCGGTGGGGTTCTCGGGTGGACCGATCGCCATCGGCGTCCGGCTGGCGCGTATCGAGCCGCGCATCGCAGCCGCGTGCCTGTTCGCCGGCAGCTATGTGCCTCGGGTCACGTTCGCTGAGGCCCGCCAGGTCACGATCCCGCTGCACGTCCTGCTGCAGTAGGACGACGAAGGGAACGACCGGCAGCAGGCGCTGGACCTCTTCGACGCCCTCGGCTCCCCGGAGAAGACGCTGCACGCGAACATGGGCGGGCACACCGGCGTCCCGCAGTTCGCCGGGGAGGAGGCGGCCAGGTTCTTCATCCGACACCTGAAGTAGGCCCTTGCGAGCGCGCCCGAAGGAAGAGCCGGCGGCCGTGCCGCAGAGTCCGGGTCGCTGTAGCAGACCTCCTAGGGGGCGCCGTCCGGCTCGTACCCGTGATGGGCGACCCAGCGGCTCAGCGCCTCATAGGTCTCACCGAGGGCCTCGTACGGACCGATGTGCCACACCTTGGCCGCCCAACCTGCCGGAAGCGTCGAAGGTCGCACCTCGTCGTCGCCCCACCCGTGAGGTACGCCGCGATCGTCTCGTAGGCCTTGCCGATCCAAGGACCGATGCCGGCGACCGAGAGGGTGGCACGGCACACCGCCGTGGGGGTCTCCGAAGCCCTCAAGCGGTTTCGGGCATCAGACCGACGAGTGCCTGCCTCCGCGCCCGCAAGTGGGCAAAGAGAAAACCCGCTGGTCAGAGCGGGCTTCTGGAATGCAGTTCGTGTGGGCGATAGAGGATTTGAACCTCTGACCTCTTCCGTGTCAAGGAAGCGCTCTCCCCCTGAGCTAATCGCCCGAGTGGACCCCGTGGGGCCGGGCGCAGTGTAGCGGTCCGGGGAGTCCGGGGGAAAGCCGAGGGTTCCGACGGGCGGCCGTCAGTCGCGATCGACCTCTAGGCGGCCGCCCACGAGCTCGATGTCGAGGTCGATCTCGGAGCCGTCCGTGTGGCGCAGCTCGAGCTCGATCTCGTTGGGGTCGGAGTCCTCGACCTGGTGGGTCCAGCCGTCGGCCAGGCGCAGCTCGCCCAACTCCAGCCGCTGCCCGTCGACGATCTGCACGTCGACCTCGCCGGCCTGGCCGGCGTCGACGACCTGGGTCTCACCGGCGCCCGCGGCCTCGGTGCCGGACGGTGCCGCCGGGGACGCGGTGCCCGGGGCGGGGGACTGCGAACCTGCGTCGCCAGGGGTGCCAGCGTCCTGTGTCGCCTCGGTGCCGGCGCCGGGAGTGCCTGCGGGTGGTGCGGTCGCGCTGGGCGACGTCTCGGTCAGGTCGAGGGCATCCGGCTCGTCGGTGGCGGTGCCGCCGTCGCAGGCCGCCAGGGCCAGGGCGAGCAGGCTGAGCAGACCGATCAGTCTTCGCACGGGGGAGCTCCAAGAGAGGGGGGTGGCGGAGATGTACCCGCCGACCGCCCCGATCACCCGCGCCGCCACCTCCGAATCCCACCACCGGACCCGCCGCATGCCACACCCGCCCGGGATGTTGTTTTCGACGGACATCTCGGTCGAGAACAACATCGAAGCGACGGCCCCTGCCCATCGAACGGAAGGGCGGACGGGCAGCGCGGGTGCCCGGGCGCCCGAGCGCCCCGGCTAGACCTCAGACGTTGAAGCGGAAGTGCACCACGTCACCGTCAGCGATCACGTAGTCCTTGCCCTCAACCCGCAGCTTCCCGGCGTCCCGGACCGCCTGCTCGCTGCCGTAGGCGACGTAGTCGTCGTAGGAGATGACCTCCGCGCGGATGAACCCGCGCTCGATGTCGGAGTGGATCTCGCGGGCGGCGCGCGGCGCCTTGGTGCCGACGCGCACCGTCCAAGCGCGCGCCTCCTTGGGCCCGGCGGTGAAGAACGTGATCAGGCCGAGCAGCCGGTAGGCGGCGGTGATCAGCTGGTCGAGGCCGGAGCGCTCCAGCCCCAGGTCGGCCAGGAAATCGGCGCGCTCCTCGGGGTCGAGCTCGGCGATCTGGGCCTCCGCCTCGGCGCAGATCACCACGACCTCGGCGCCCTGGGCGGCAGCGATCGCCCGAACCTTGTCGACCTCGGCGTTGCCGCCTGTGGCCAGGTCGGCCTCGGACACGTTCGCCGCGTACAGCACCGGCTTGTCCGTCAGCAGGCCGAGGTCACGCCAGGTGTCGCGCTCCTCGTCGGAGGCCTCGAAGGTGCGTGCGGGGGAGCCCTCGGAGAGGTGGGCCAGCAGCCGCCCGATGAGCTCGGCCTCGCGGATCGCGGCCTTGTCGCCGGTGCGCGCTGACCGCGCCGCCCGCTCGTTGCGCTTCTCGACCGTGGCGAGGTCGGCGAGCACCAGCTCGGTCTCGATGATCTCGATGTCCCGGGCGGCGTCGACGGAGCCGGCGACGTGGACGATGTCGTCGTCGCTGAAGCAGCGCACCACGTGGACGATGGCGTCCACCTCGCGGATGTGGGCGAGGAACTGGTTGCCGAGGCCCTCGCCGCGGCTCGCGCCGGCGACCAGCCCGGCGATGTCCAGGAACTCGACCGTGGTGGGCACCTTGCGCGCGGAGCCTGCCAGGCGCGCCAGCACGTCCAGGCGCTCGTCGGGCACCGACACCACGCCGACGTTGGGCTCGATGGTGGCGAAGGGGTAGTTCGCGGCCTCGGCGCCGGCGGCGCTCACGGCGTTGAACAGCGTCGACTTGCCGACGTTGGGCAGGCCGACGATGCCGACTTGAAGGCCCATGCGTGAGGACTCCTGCGTTCGGGTGCGGCCGGTGGACGGCGCGGTGGCGGCGGGCCTGACGAGGATGCCGCCAGCGCGGCGCCGCCGCCAACTCCGGCACGGCGCCCCGGCACCCCGGGCCAAAGACGCCAGGCATGCGCAAGTGGCCGCCCGCCGCGCGACCAACTACCGTCGGTCCCCATGTACGTCGAGACCCTTGGCCCCGCCGACGCCACGCCGCTGGTTCTTCTGCACGGCGGCACCGGCACGGGCCGCTTCCACTGGTCGAAGCAGCTGAAGGCCCTGTCCGAGGGCCACCGCCTGCACGTCCCCGACCTGCCCGGCCACGGCCGCAGCCCGCTGCCGGACGACGGGCGCTACGACCGCGAGGTGCTCGCGGCCGCCGTCGAGGAGCTGCTCGAGGAGATCGGCCCGCCCGTCCACGTGGCGGCGTTCTCCATGGGCGGGCACGCCAGCCTCGCGCTGGCGCAGGACCGGCCGGAGCTGTTCGCCTCGCTGACGCTCGTCGGAGTCAGCATCCGCGAGCACCCGGGGCTGGACGGCTGGCGGGAGCGCTTCGAGCCGAGCCGGCTGCGCTCGGCCTTCCCGCTGTGGGCGCGCCAGCTGTCGCGGCTGCACGAGCCGCTCGGCGGCCCAGACGCCTGGGAGGATGTCTGCCGTCGCGACGCGGCGGGCATGAACACCGAGGTCGACCTCGACCGGCTGGGGCGGCTGAGCTGCCCGGTGCTGCTCATCCGCGGCGACCGCGACCCGGCGATCGACCCGTCCCACTACGCCGAGCTGCGCTCCCTCTGGGGCGATCGAGCCGAGGAGCTGGTCGTGCCGGCCGGCGGCCACGACGTGCAGCTCACGCGCCACGAGCTGGTGCGCCCCGCACTGCTCGACTTCCTCGGCCGCGTGCAGGAGGCTTGACCATGGGCCTTATCCGACTGCCCGACGAGCTCCCGGCTCTCCGCAACCCCGTCCTCGTCGCGGCCTTCGAGGGCTGGAACGACGCGGGCGAGTGCGCCTCGCTGGCGCTGGACGTCCTCGCCGACGTCCTGGATGCCGAGGAGCTGGCCCAGGTCGACGGCGAGCCGCTGTTCGACCTCCAGCAGACCCGGCCGACGGTGCGGACCCGACCGGACGGCGGCAGGGCGATCGACTGGCCGAACCTCGAGCTCTCCTGGGCGGTCACCGACGGCGCTCGCGGCGACCTGCTCCTCCTCCGCGGCAACGAGCCGAACCTGCGCTGGCGCTCCTTCTGCGCCGAGCTGATCGACGTCGCGCGGGCGCTTGACGTTCAGCTGGTCCTGACCGTGGGGGCGCTGCAGGTCGACGTGCCGCACACCCGCCCGGTCCCGGTCACCCTGACCGCCGCCGATCCGGAGCTGGGCTGGGATCTGGAGCTGCGGCCCTCGACCTACGAGGGCCCGACCGGCATCACCGGGGTCCTGCACGTCACCGCCGCGGCCGCGGGGCTGCCGTCGCTGTCGCTGTGGGCGGGCGTGCCGCACTACCTGGCGTCCACCCCGTACCTGCGCGGCGGCCTGATGCTGGCCGAGCGCATCTGCGCGCTGCTCGGCATCGACGCGCCGCTCGGCCGCCTCGCCCGCGACGCCGCCGAGCAGAACGACGAGATCAGCGGGCTGATCGCCGCCGACCCCGAGCTGACCGAGTACGTGGCCGAGCTCGAGGCGCGTGCCGACACGGCCGAGGCCGAGGTGGGGGAGGGGCTGCCGGAGCCCGAGATCTCCGCCGAGGACCTGGTCGCCGAGCTCGAGCGCTACCTGCGCGGCGAGCGCTGACCCAGCGACGCTTCCGCGGAAACGCCCTCCAGGGCAGACGCCCTCCAGGGCAAACGCTCTCCGGGGCAAACGCTCTCC
>CAZVUW010000003.1:28908-40226 GCA_964629825.1 uncultured Actinomycetota bacterium | reverse complement strand
GGGCAAACGCTCTCCGGGGCAAACGCTCTCCAGGGCAACGCCCCGAGCGAAGAACGCCCCTACGTGAGGCGCTCGCGCACCGCGGCGTTGACCCGCTTGCCGTCGGCGCGGCCCTTGACCCGCGGCATCACCGCCGACATCACTTTGCCGAGGTCGCCCGGGCCGCTGGCGCCGGTCTCCGCTATGACCTCGGCGACGATCGCGCCGAGCTCCTCGTCTGAGAGCTGGGCGGGCAGATAGCGGCGGATCACCTCGAGCTCGGCGCGCTCTGCCTCGGCCAGCTCCGTGCGGCCGGCCTTGTCATAGGCCTCCGCCGCCTCGCTGCGCCGCTTGGCCTCGCGGGCGAGCAGCTCGAGGGTCTCCTCGTCGGTGACGTCGCCGCTGTGCCCCTCGGCCACGCGGGCGTTGCGGATCGCCGCCACGACCAGGCGCAGCGTCTTCACCGTCTCGGTGTCGCGCGCCTTCATCGCCGCGGTGAGGTCCGCCTGGATCTGCTCTGCCAAGGCCATGTGGGGCATCCTAGCCTCATGGCCGTCGACGACGATCTCACCTACTCCTCGTACCTGCGGATCGACGATCTGCTGTCGCTCCAGCAGCTGCGCAGCGATCCTCCGCACCCCGAGGAGCTGCACTTCATCGTCGTCCACCAGGCCCTGGAGCTGTGGTTCAAGCTGCTGCTGCACGACCTGGAGCGCACGATCGGCCGCCTCGACGCCGACGACTGGGCGGGGGCGCTGGTCCTGCTGCGGCGCATCAACGACGTGATGGACACCGGGCTGGACCAGATGCGCAGCCTGCAGGACATGCCGCCGTGGAGCCTGCAGCAGTTCCGCAGCTACCTCGGGACGGCCAGCGGGCTCCAGTCGGTTCAGTTCCGCGAGCTGGAGCTGTTGTCGGGCCTGCGCGAGCCGGGCTACATCAAGGCGCTCGAGACCTTCAACGGCGGCGAGCTCGGTCCGGTCCTCCAGCGGCGCCTGGAGCAGCGCTCTCTGGCCGAGGCCCATCAGGAGGCCGCCAAGCGGCTCGGCATCGTCGACTGGGCGGACTTCTACATGAACCCGGGGCCGAACGGGCCGTTCTTCGTCCTGTGCGAGTCCCTGGTCGACTACGACGAGCGCTGGGCTCGGTGGCGGCACGAGCACGTGCTGCTGGTCGAGCGCAGCCTGGGCGCGCGCACCCGCGGGACGGGGGGCACGGCTCTGCGCTACCTCGAGAAGACCATGACCTACCGCTTCTTCCCGCAGCTGTGGGACCTGCGCAACGAGCTGAGCGTGCGCGGCGGGGGAGAGCTCGTCGACTGACGCTCTACCCTTGGCGGTCATGGCTCCGTTCCCACCCGCTCCCGCCGCCCTCCCGCTCGGCCTGCGCCCCGGCGGTCGCTTCTCGCAGTGGCGCCCGCGCCGACCGCGCTACGTCGTGCTCGATGTCGACGGCACGCTGCTGGGCCAGTCGGGGGTCGTCACCGAGCCGGTCACGGCTGCGGCAAGCGCCTGCGTCGAGGCCGGTCTGGCCGTGGGCCTGGCAACCGGCCGCATGCCCCGCGCCTGCGCCAGCCTCGCCCGCGCCGCTCGGCTGAGCGGCCCTCACGTCGTCCACAACGGGGCGATGGTGGTGAACTCCGAGCCCATCCGGACCTGGCCACTCGACCGCCCGCGGGTGGACGCGCTGCTGGACGTGTGCCGCCGGCGCAACCTGTACGCCGAGGTGTACGTCGGCGATGGCTACTGGGTGACCAACACCCGGCCCGAGGCACGCACCCACTGGGACATGCTGGGCGCCGACCCCGAGGGGACCGTCGAGTCCTGCGACCTCGACCGGGTCATCAAGGCCTCAGTGCTCCTGTTCGACGAGCCGGTCGAGGAGACCGTCGCGGCCATCGAGGCCGTCGGCGTCGGCGCGGCGATCGCGCACTCGCCCACCATGCCGGGGGTCAGCTTCGTCAACGTCACCACGCCCGGGGTGGACAAGGGCGTCGCCCTCGAGGTGGCCGCCCAGCACCTCGGCTGCGACCTGACCGAGGTCATGGCGGTCGGTGACGCTCCCAACGACCTCAGCATGCTGGCCATCGCCGGCACCGCGGTTGCGATGGGGCAGGCCCCGCTTGAGATCCGCGAGGCCGCCCACCTGATCGTCCCCGAGATCGAGTACGACGGCGTGGCGCACGCCCTGCAGGCGGCGCTGGCCTGGAACGGCGGGGGCGACTCCGGGGTCTAGGCCGGCTCCCGGGCCTCGGGCTCGTCGCCATCGGCGCGCGGCGCCGGGACCAGGCCGGTGTCGATCAGCCAGGCGGCGGTGCGCTCCATGCCCTCGTCGAGATCGATCTTGGGCTCCCAGCCGAGCAGCTCCGCGGCCTTTGCGATCGAGTAGGTGCCCGGGTGGGTCATGTACTCGATCGCTCGCGGCGGGAAGGACGGGTGCCTGCCGAGGCTCCGCGAGACCGCGTCAACGGGGGCGGTGATGGCCGCGGCCGCCAGCGCCGGCAGGGATCGCAGCGGCCGGCCGAGCAGCTCCGCGTAGCGGCCGAAGAACTCGTGGGCCGGGACCCCGATCCCGCCGGTGATGTGCAGCACCTGCCCGACGGCCCGCTCGGACTCCGCCGCGGCGACGATGCCGTCTACGGCGTCGTCGATGTAGGTGGGGGAGAGGACCCCGCGCCCGCCGTCGATCAGGACGAACATCCCGCGGCGCATCAGCTCGACCGGACGCACCGTCCAGGCCTGGCTGTGCGGCCCGTACACGTCGCCGGGCCGGACGATCGTGACCGCGACGTCCCCTGCGGCGTGCGCCATCAGGGCCTGGTGCTCGGCCGCGACGGTCGTGTCCGTGTATGGGTTGCCGGTCATGCGCACCGGGCCGCTCTCGTCCACGCCGTCCACGAAGTGGGTGCCGTGCACGATCGTCGAAGACACATGCACCACGCGTGGGACCCCGGCCCGGGCCGCCTCGGCCAGGGCGGTGCGGGTGCCCTCGACGTTGACGCGCCAGAAGGTCGCCTCGTCGGCGCTCTCGTTGGTGATCGCGGCGCAGTGCACCACCAGGTCGGCGCCCGCCAGCGTCTCGGTCCACGCGCCGGGACGTGACACGTCACCGGGCACCACGTCGGGACCAGGGCGCACGTCGACGCCGCGCACCCGCCAGCCGCGCCGCTGGAGCGCCTGGCGCAGCGCCCGCCCGAGGAACCCGGAGGCGCCGGTGATCACGGCGACGCGGCGGTCGCTGCTGACGCGCGCGGCCTCAGCCACGGCCCAGATCCTCGGCCAGGGCCTCGGCGCGCTCCACCTCGGCCGCCAGCACGTCCAGGCCGGCGTCCCAGAACCCCGGGTCGGACAGATCGACGCCGAGCGGAGCCACCAGGTCGCCGGGCGCGACCGAGCCACCGCGGGACAGCATCTCCAGGTACCGCGGCACGAAGGACTCGGGGTCCTCCTCGTAGCGCCGGTAGAGCGCGAAGCTCAGCAGGTTGCCGAACGCATAGGCGTAGACGTAGCCCGGCACGCCGATGAAGTGGGGCACGTAGCTCCACCATGAGCGGTAGCCGTCGCTGATCGTCAGCGCGCCGTCGAACATCGCGCTCTGGGTGTCGAACCAGTGCTGCCCGATCTCCTCGACGCTGAGCTCGCCGCGCTCGCGTCGGGCGTTGTGGACGGCGTCCTCGAAGCGGTTCATGGCCACCTGGCGGAAGATCGCGGCGAACGCGTCCTCGATCCGCCGGGCGACCAGCGCGAAGCGGCGCCCGGGGTCGTCCTCGGCCTGGAGCAGGCGTGCAAGCGTCACCGTCTCGCCGAAGATCGACGCCGTCTCGGCGGTCGTCAGGGGCGTGTGGGCGTTGAAGAGCGTCTGCGACTTCGACAGCGTCATGTGGATGCCGTGGCCGAGCTCGTGCGCGACCGTCATGGCGTCCCGCTGACGTCCCGTGTAGTTCAGGAAGATGTAGGGGTGCGACCCGGGGGCGACCGAGGCGGCGAACGCCCCGCCGCGCTTGCCGGGCGCCGGCGGCGCGTCGATCCAGCCGCGGTCGAAGAACTCGCGTGCGATGTCGGCCATCTGCGGCGAGAAGTCCGAGTAGGCGTCGAGCACCAGCTCACGCGCCTCGTCCCAGGTCAGCCGGCGCTCCTCCGAGGCGTCATCGGAGACGACGGCATCAAGCGGGGCGTAGCGGTCCCAGTCGTGCAGGTCGTCGATGCCTAGGACGCGGCCCTTCAGCCGGTAGTAGCGCCCCACGAGGTCATAGCGGCCGGTGACTGCCTCGATCAGGGCGGCGACCTGCTCGGCGCTGGCCTCGTTGTCCATGTTGCGCTCGTGCAGCCAGTCGGGACGTCCGCGCAGCCGGTCCAGGGTGGCCTTCTCGGCCAGCAGCGTGTTGAACACGAACGCGCGCGTCTGCAGATCCTCCTCGAGCGCCGCGCTGATCGCCTCCTGCGCGGCCTTGCGGCGGTCGCGGTCGCGCTCGTGGAGCACGCCGAGGACCTCCTCCAGCGTCGCCTTGCCGCCGTCCCACTCGACCGTGATGTTCGAGGTGAGCTGCGTGAACAGCCGCGCCCAGGCGGCGGCGCCGGTCGGGGCCAGCTCCGCCAGCAGGCGCTCCTCGGGCTCCGACAGCCGGTAGGGGACCTCGGCCCGGATCCGCTCGAGGTGGTGGCGGTAGCCCTCCAGCGCCGGGTCCGTCAGCAGGGCCTGCGCCCGCTCCTCCGGCACCGAGCCCCACTCCAGGTCGAAGAACAGCACCTCGGCCTGGACCTTGGAGGCGCGCTCCTGCATCTCGGCCATCAGCGCGCTCGCGGTGTGGTCGGTGGTGTCGACCGAGTACAGCAGGTTCGCGTAGGAGCCGAGCCGGTAGAGCGGGGTCAGCAGCTCCTCGAGCTCCCGCAGGGCGGTGGCGAGGGCCTCGGCGTCGAGCTCGCCCACGCGTCCGCGATAGCGCTCTGCGAAGCTCGCGGCCGCGCTCATCGCGCCCTCCGCGTCTGCCCGCACGGCCGGGTCGTCGGGCCCGGCGTACAGGTCGGTCAGATCCCAGCGCACGTCTTCTGCGCCGGTCTGGGTGGACGGTGCGATGCTCGTCATCTAGTGCTCCCGATGGTCAGCGGCGCCAGATCCAGCCGAAGTTGACGGCGAAGTTGAAGCCTGCGCCGAGGCCGATCCCGATCAGCTGCGCCACCAGCGGAGGCAGCAGCTCCTTCACCACGGTCGCCGTCCCGACGGTCACCAGCAGGCCGACCAGCGCTCCCACGTTGAACTGGACCAGCCGCCGCAGGGACAGCTGGCGCAGGTGGAAGGTCCACAGCTCGTTGCCCAGGTAGTTGCTGAGGATGGCGACCTCGGTGGCCACGGCGGAGGAGCGGGTGAACGGCAGGCCGAGCTCGTTGTGCAGCAGGTGCAGCACGCCCAGGTTCACCAGCGTCCCGACCGCACCCACAACACCGAAGCGCAGGAACGCGGGGACGGCCTTGGGCTTGGTGCGAGCGCCGTCCTGCGCGCTCGTGGGTTGCGGCATGTGGTGGCCTTCCGCGGTGTGAGACGGATGCGGCCAGCGTAGTGCCCGGCCCCTCGCGAGCCGCCTGACCGGAGGTGATGTTCTGGCCGCGAATCTCCGTCGAGAACAACATCTGGCGGTGCTCGCGGCGGGCAGCCCGACCGAGCCGGCCCTAGTGGGTCGCGTTGGCCCCCTCGGCCGTGGCGCAGGCCTTTGCCGCCCGCCGCAGCTCCGGCGTGTCCAGCGCTGCGCCCACCGCTCGCAGCAGCTTCGGCAGGGTGACCTGCGCGACGAGCCGGACCATCCCGGGCTCCGCGTCGACGTCGACGTCGATCTCCTCGGCGTCGGCGTTCAGCTCCAGCCTGGGCACCGGCGGCCACAGGGGGTCGTCGGGCTGGTCCTCGGCGAGGTAGTCCCAGGTCTCGTCGGCGATCCCGCCGACCAGCTCCGCCAGGCGCTCCAGGCCATCGAGCAGCGAGGGGATCAGCTCGCCGATCTGGTGAAGGCGATCGTCCACCTCGGCCCCGTGCTCGCGGCAGTACAGGTGGTCGGGCGGCAGGGCCTCGCCGCAGACAGCGCAGGTGTCGTCTCTGTACATGCCCTGGACTGTAGGCCCCGCCGAGGGTATCGCCTACCCGCGGCGGGGGCGGCCGGAGGATCCCGCGCCTACTGTGGAGGCCATGGCATTGCTCAAGCCTTCAACCACTGGGGGCGGGGGCCGCGGCCCTGCCAGCACGTCCGGCGCCCTGCCCGAGGGCCCGGCGATCCTTCGCGCGGCGGTGGGCATCGCCCTGTATGCGGGCGCCTTCGGCCTGACCTTCGGCGCCGTGGCGGCGGCGGCCGGCCTCTCGGTGCTGCAGGCCGTTGTGCTCAGCGTAGTGATGTTCACGGGCGCATCGCAGTTCGCCTTCATCGGCGTGGCAGGGGGAGGCGGCTCGCCGTTCGCGGCCGTGCCGGCCGCCCTGCTGCTCGGCCTGCGCAACGCCTTCTACGGCGTCCCGATCAGCACCAACCTGCGCCCGAAGGGCTTGATGCGGCTCCTGACTGCGCACCTCGTGATCGACGAGACCACGGCGATGGCGCTGGCCCAGGAGCGCCGCGAGGCGCGCCGCTACGCCTTCTACGTCACCGGGGCAACCCTGTTCGTCTGCTGGAACCTCGGGACCCTCGCGGGGGCGCTGCTCGGCACCAGCATCGACCCGGCCCAGCTCGGCCTGGACGCCGCCGCGCCTGCCGTGTTCCTCGCGCTTCTGTGGCCGCAGCTGCGGACGCGCGGGGCCGTGGCCCTCGGCCTTGCGGGGGCGGCGCTGGCGATCGCCCTGATCCCGCTGACCCCGCCGGGGGTCCCCGTGATCGCGGCGGCCCTGCTGTCGATCGGGGTGGGCCTGCGCGCCCCGCTGCCGCCGGACGGCGCACCAGCCAAGACCGGAGCTGAGCGATGACCGCGCTCTGGGCTGCCCTGCTGGCCGCGGCGGTCGGCTGCTACGTGCTGAAGCTCGCCGGCGTCGGGCTCCCGTCGAGCGTCCTCAACCACCCGCGGGTCCAGCACATCGCCTCGGTGCTGCCGATCGGGATGCTGTCGGCGCTGGTGGTGGTCGAGATCCTGGACGACGGCGGCCGCTACTCGGTGGACTGGACCACACTCGCCGGCGTGGGCGCAGGCGCGCTGGCCCTGATCGCGCGTCAAGGCGTCCTGGTCGTGTTCGCGGTGGCCGTGGTCGTGACGGCGGGGTTGCGAGCGCTCCTGTAGCGCGCGCTTAGAGGTGCTCGACCTCGAGCCCGCCCCAGCGCTCATCCAGGTACTCGGCGACCAGCCGGCGATGGCACGGCTTGGGGTCGTGCTCGCTGCACAGCAGGATCCCGCCGTCGATGACCTCGCGCGGCACCTCGTCCTCCACGCGCCGCTCGGCCAGCAGCGCCAGAAACGAGGCCGAGAAGGGCTCCCAGCCCGTGTGCTGCTTGCGGTAGGCGTCGATGATCTCCTGCGTGGGCGCCAAGATCGGCAGGTGGACGTAGTCCAGCCCGCAGATGGCCTTCAGGAAGTAGGCGAGGTCGTCGCGCTTGGTGAAGCCGGCCAGCTGCGACACGTTGTTGAGGCGGACGTCCACCACCCGGCGGGCACCGGAGCCGCACACCGTCTCGAAGAAGTCGCGCGCCGAGCGCTTGGTGAAGCCGATCGTGAAGACCTTCACGCCGCCCTCCCTTGCGTTCGGCTCAGTATGGGCCGCGGCCGATCGTCTCGTCGAGGAAGTCGAGCTGCAGGCGCAGCAGGTTCTCGGCCACAACCTCCTGCGGGGTCATGTGGGTGACCCCCGTCAGGGGGAGCACCCGGTGGGGCCGGCCGGCCTCGAGCAGGGACGAGGACAGCCGCAGGGTGTGCGCCGCGATCACGTTGTCGTCGGCTAGCCCGTGGATGATCAGCAGCGGGCGGTTGGGCACGTCCGCGACGCCGCGCCGAGCGTCGGCCAGGAGTGAGCTGGCCTCGTATGCCTGCGCCGCCTCCTCGGGGTGACCGAGGTAGCGCTCGGTGTAGTGGGTGTCATAGAGCCGCCAGTCGGTCACGGGCGCCCCGGCGATGGCGGCGTGGACGACGTCCGGGCGGCGCAACACGGCCAGGGCCGCGAGGAAGCCGCCGAACGACCAGCCCCGGATCGCCACGCGGTCCAGATCCACCAGGCCCGGCCGCTCCTCCGCCAGAGCGGCGAGGGCGTCGAGCTGGTCCTCGAGCGGCGCGGTGGCCAGGTCGCCGTGCAGCTCCCGCTCCCACTCCGGCCCTCGCCCCGGGCTGCCGCGGCCGTCGACGACCAGCACCGCGTACCCGGCGTCGGCGAACCACTGCGAGGTCCCGAACGCGGCGCTTGCCTGCAGCACCCTCTGGGCGTGCGGGCCCCCATACGGGTCGAGCAGCACGGGCAGAGGTCCGGCGTCGGGCTCGTGGTCGCGCGGCAGCAGCAGTGCGGCGGCGAGGCCGCGCGCCCCGAGCCGCAGCAGCTCCACACGGGGACGCAGCTCGGGTGCGGCCGCCATGGAGGCGATCTGCGCCGTCCCGCCGGGGTGCTGCACGGTCGCCGCGGTCCCGTGACGCTCGAGCGAGCGTCGCAGCGTGACCGCCGTGGCGCCCCCGAAGGCCCCGTCGTGGACGCCGTCGGTTGGCGTGACCCGCTCCGGCGCGCCCCCCTCGAGCGGTACTCGCCAGACGGAGATCGCCGTGGGGTCGTCCTCCGAGGCGGTGACGAAGGCGGCGCCGCCGGTCACGCCGATCAGCCGCCGCACCTGCAGGCCGGGCGGCGTCAGCGCCTGGTCGTCGAGCGCCAGCCGCCGCGTCGACGAGTCGTCCACCGCCAGCAGGAAGCGGCCGTCGTCCAGGCGCGTGGGAACGCCGTCGACGAGCTCGACCCAGGCGGAGTCGCGCTGCTCGGCGGCGACGGTCGTGGCACCGGTCTCGGGGTCGATCGCCAGGACGTCGAGGGCGCGCTGGTCGCGCGACTGAACCGCCGCGAAAGGCCCTCCGCTCGACCAGCCCGCCACCGCCAGGTACGGGAAGGCCTCGGAGTCCCACGGCACGGGCACGGCGCGGCCGTCGAGGTCGAGCAGCGCGAGGCTGACCTCGGCGTTGGCCGTTCCGGCCGCGGGGTAGGGGACCACGGTCGGCGCGGCCTCGGGCTGGGCCGGGTTGGAGATGTGCCAGCGCTGCACCTTCGAGGTGTCGACGCGGGTGGCCAGCAGCCGCCGGCCGTTCGGCGACCACCACATGCCCGCGAAGCGCCCCATCTCCTCGGCGGCGATGAACTCGGCGAGCCCCCAGGTGACGTCGTCGGAGTCCTCGGCGGTGAGGACCTGCTCGCGGTCGCCGTCGAGCTCGACCACGACCAGGGCGCCGCGGCGCACGAACGCGACCGCCTCCCCGGTCGGCGACAGCAGCGGGCTGACGACCGGGCCCTCCACCTCCACCGCACGGGCCCCGCCCGCCAGGAGATCAGCGACGAACATCCGGCCACCCAGCGCGAACGCGGCGCGCGTCAGGGCGCGGTCGCAGGTGTGGGCGACGATGCCCGCGCCCGCCTCGCGTGCGCGCTCGCGGCGGGCGCGCTCCTCGGGCGGCAGGTCCTCGTCGTCAGCCTCGAGCAGGCGTGGGTCGGCAACCAGGCGCTCTGCGCCGGTGGCGACGTCGAGCACCCACAGGCCGTGGACCGGGTCATCCCCGGCCGGGCTGCGCAGGAAGGCCACGCGAGCGCCGTCCTCGGCCACGCGGAAGCTGCGCGGCTCACCCAGCGTGAACCGCTGGGTCCGGGCGTGCTCGCGCGGGAAGGCCTCCCAGGCCGCGTCGCGCATCAGACGCGCCGACCCGCGCCGCGGCTCATGCCTGCGGGTCCGACACCCCGGCCTCGGCCGCCGCGAGCTCGAACGCGTCGAGCACGGGCTCCTGCTCCGCGGGCTCCGGACGCGGGCAGCGCTGCTCGTGGCCGGGCCGCACCCAGGTCCAGGCGCGGCACTTCGGGCAGCGCGTGCCGGGGTTGACGACCGGGTTGCTCTCCAGCGCCTCCGGCAGGTGGACGTCCAGGTTCGCGCAGACCATGGCCTCGTAGGCCTTCTCCGCCAGCTGGCGGTTCTGGCCGGCCAGATCCTCCAGCTTCGCCTGGAGGTCGAGCTCGATGCCGCGCTGAGCCAGGCGGGATGCCAGCTCGGCGGTCTCCGGCCGGGAGAGGTCGAAGCCGTCGAGGGAGTCCACGCGCAGGCTCTCGGGCAGCTCGAGCTGCACCCCGCGCTGCTGCCAGGCGTACCACTGCGCCAGGCCCTCGGCCCGGTCGCGCGCGGCCGCGCCGTTCACGCGCTCGCGGATGCGACCGTGCAGGCGCTCGGCCGCACCGTGGTCCCGAGCCCAGGCCAGGAACGCACCGATGTCGGGCGCGTCCAGGTCCACGCGGTCGACCAGCGCCTCCACCCGGTCGGGGAAGTGCAGCGTCGCAAGACGCAGCGTGTCGACGGTCGCGGGCAGCCGGTGCACGTTGTCGCGCAGCAGGCCCTCCAGCGGCTCCGGCAGCGGAGCGTTGCGGCGCGCCGCCGCGGCCTCGGCGAGCCAGCGGTCGTCGGGCTCCGCGGGCAGCGGAATCTGAAGGCCTGGCTCGCGCGCCAGCAGCGCGGCGGCCACCGCCGGGCGAGCGCCGACCGCGGGAAGCAGCTCGGTCAGCGCCTCGCGCAGCCACTGCCAGATGAGCCCCTCGGCCTTGGCGATGTCCTCGGCGAGCCGCTCGGCGCGACCGGTCAGGCCGATCCGCACGGCGGTCTTGAGCTTCTCGCGGCCGCGGTTCAGGGCAGCTCCGCGCTCGGCCAGCTCGGGCTTGGCCTCGGCGGGGTAGCGCCGGAAGGTCTCCCACAGAACGAACAGATCGCGGTAGCGCCCCGCCGCCGCCGAGGCGACCAGGTGCCGGGTGAAGCCCGCGGGCCCGAGCAGGGCGCCGGCGGTCACCGGCGGCAGCTCGGGGAGCAGCGCCTCGATCACCTTGCGGGACAGCCGCGACAGCTTCGGGTCCGGGTCGGCCAGGTAGGCCAGCGCGCGCTCGTTGGTGGTGCCGATGCGCGCGATCACCTCGCTGGGCTCGGGGCCCTTGCGCTTGCGCTGCTGCTGCTCGGCGGGCTGCTCCGGGGTCGCCGCCTCGCCGCCGCCCTTGCCCTTCTTCTTGCGGCGCTTGCCGCCGGTCTGCTCCTCGGCCTCGGCGGCCGGAGCCTCCTCGGCTTCAGCCGCCGGAGCCTGCTCGGCCTGACCCTCATCCTCGGCTTGCGCCTCGGCGGTCTCGGCGGCCTCAGCGGGCGCCTCGTCCTGAGACTCGGGAGCCTCGGTGGCCTCGGT
>CAZVUW010000003.1:0-28808 GCA_964629825.1 uncultured Actinomycetota bacterium | reverse complement strand
GGCTCCTCGGCCGCAGCCGGCTCCTCAGCCTCGGCGGCGGGCTCCTCGGTTCCAGGCGCCTCGGCGGCCGCCTCCTCGGAGGCGGTCTCCTGTGCCTCGGCCTCCGCTCCGCTCTGGGCGGCCGTCGGCGCCTCTTCGGTGTTGGAAGCTTCCTGCTGCTGCTCGGTGTCTGCGTCCTGCGGCGGTGGCGTCTGGTCCGGCTGGGAGGTCTCCGTGTCGAGGTGGTCGGGGGTCGGGACGGGCTCTTGCGTGGTCATGAGAACCTCCGGGCGGAAGTACCGCCGGTCAGGACCGCTTCCCACGGGGCAGATGCCGCGTGGGGGTCAGACGGTTGGGCACGGCGAAGGATAGCGGGCAGGTGGGACCTCCGAGGGCGGTTCGGGCCAGTTCGCGGCGCTCGGGCGCTCAACGCCCGTCAGGCCCGCCGCGCGTCCGCCAGGGCGCCCAGACGCCATCCGGCGATGTCGGCGGCCACGCGGGTGGGATCCTCGAGGATGACCATGTGCCCGAGCTCCGGGTAGACGCGGTAGGTCCAGTCCGGACGGCGCGCCGCGAGGCGGTCGCACGCGCCCAGCTGGATCAGGCGGTCGGCCCCTCCGTGCAGCAGCAGGGTGGGCGGCTGGACGCGCTCGACCGACTGCCACAGCGCCTTCTGGCCGGTGCCGATGCGACGCGCGAGCGTCCGCGAGGCGACCAGCGTGGCCGCGTGCGCGTAGGGCATGCGCCGACGCGCCCGGGCGACCTCCACGTGGGCGCGGAAGGCGACCGGGTCGAGCGCGCGGGGGTCGGCCAGGATCAGGTCGAAGGAGCGGCGGACCTCCTCGGTCGGTGTTGACAGTCGCTTCTGCCGGGCCAGGTAGGCCTCCCCGACCAGCGGCGTCGCCAGGGCGAGGAAGCGGCGCGCCACCGCGCGATCCGGCAGCCCCGCGAGCGGCGGGACGGCCGGGTTGATCAGCACCAGCTCCGTCACCAGGTCGGGGCGCTCGGCGGCGAGGGAGTAGGCGATGTGCCCGCCCATCGAGTGGCCGAGCAGCAGCACCGGCCGGCCGTCGGCCACCGTCTCGATGAAACCGGCGGCGAGGTCGATGTTGTCCTCGACCGCGGCCGTGCGCCCGCTGGGCTCGGTGAGGCCAAAGCCGGCGAGGTCCGGCGCCCACACCTCGCCGTGCTCGGCCAGCCGATCGCCCAGGAGAACCCAGTTGGCGTGCGACCCGCCGAGCCCGTGCAGGCACACCACGAGCGGGCCGTCCGCAGCTCCCGTCGACTTCCAGCGCATGGCGTGCACGGCCACCTCGGAGCTGCCGCGCCGAAGGACGTCGCGGCCGACCACCACCGTCTCGGCGCCCATGTGGGTCCTGCCCCTAGTTGGCCGGTGGGATGATCAGCTCCTGGCCGACGACCAGCTGGCTCTCGATGTCGTTCGCCTCGGCGATGATGTTGAACTTGGTCGAGTCGCCGTACATCTGCTGGGCGATCGACGTCAGGGTGTCGCCGGGTTGCACGGTGTAGGTCCGGGTCTCGCCCTCGCCCGCCGGGTTCTCGGTGCCGTCACCCGCCGCCGGGCTCGCTCCGTCCTCGGGCGCGGTGGTCGGCTCGTCGGTCGGCGAGATGCGCGGCCGCTCCGCGTTGCCGGCCCCCACGGCCGCGATCTGCTGCTCGAGCTCCTCGTTGCGCTGCGAGAGCTCGGCGACCTGCGTCCGCAGCTCCGAGAGCTCCGCCTCGGAGGCGCCCCCGCCACCCACGCAGCTGCCCAGCACGAACATGAGGATGAGCGACACCGCGTAGACCGCGATCCGGCCCCACAGCACGCGAGTCTCGTACGGCTCCCCGCCGTCGTACTCGTAGTCCATGCGGTCAGTATCACCGAAGCAGGGCCGCTCGGCATACCCTCTCTGGAACCCCCTGCGGCTCCAAGGACAGGCGCGGCATGCTCGACCGGGAGTGGATCTCGATCACCGATCCCGCTGAGGTGCACGAGCGCTACGTCTTCGACGTGAGCTTCCTCCTGTCCCGCTACACCTGCATCTACGGCCGCGGCTGCCCCGGCACCGCCACCGATCCGGACCCGGTCCGCGCCTGCTGCAGGCTCGGTGCCCACTACGTCGACGAGGCCGATCGGGAGCGCGTCGAGGCCATGGTCGACATCCTCGGGCCGGAGTACCTCCAGAAGCACGCGACCGCGGCCAGAGGCGGGGTGTCGCGACGGACGTCCGAGGGGGATGTACGGACCCGGATCGTCGACGGCGCCTGCATCTTCCTGAATGGGGCAGGCTGGAAGCGCGGTCCCGGGTGCGCGCTGCACCAGTACGCGGTGGAGCGCGGTGAGCACCACATGACCTACAAGCCGGAGGTGTGCTGGATCGTGCCGCTCCGGCGCGAGATCTGGGAGGGCTACGGAGATGACGGGCATCCGATCGTGGTGACGACCATCACGTCCTACGACCGCGGGGCGTGGGGACCCGGCGGCGCCGACTTCGGCTGGTGGTGCACGGAGGCGCCCGAGGCCTACGTCGGCGCCGAGCCGCTGTACCGCTCCATGCGCGCCGAGCTGGTGGCAATGAGCTCGCAGGGCGTCTACGACGAGCTCGCCGCGTACCTGGACGAGCGGTTGGCGGGGCCGCGCAAGCCCCTGCCCTTCCCGGTGTTCGTCAACCAGGCCCAGACGGGAGATCCCGAAGGCGGTGGGGTGGCATGAGGCTGCTGGAGTCCGGCGAGCCGTGGTTCGCGGCCGCGCAGGCCCTGCTGGTCGGCGTCGCCGTCGCGCTGGCCGTCGGGGTTGGAGTGCGCCTGCTGGCGCGGCGCATCCTGCGGCACGAGGACCGCGCGCAGCAGATCTCCCTGATCGCCTTCTGGGGCGTCGTCGGCATCTTCGCCCTGGTGGCCATCGCGCGGCTGTTCGGCGGCGAGGCAGCCGAGGCCGGCCTGACCACGGCGGGCAACCGCCTGTACACGACGCTGCCGGACCTCGTCATAGGCGTGGTCGTGATCGTGGTCGGGTTCGTCCTGGCGACGGCGGCGCGCAACGCCGTCTCCAAGGCCCTGGCGGACAGCCGGCCGCGCTATGCCGACTCCGCGGGCAACGCGGCCTCGACGGCGATCCTGGTGACGGCGGTGCTGCTGGCCATCCGTCAGATCGGGGTGCAGACGGTCCTGGTCGACGCGCTCGTGATCGCGGCGGGTGCCGGGGCGGCCCTTGCGGTCGGCCTGGCTCTGGGCATCGGCGGTCGGCACTACGCCGAGGCCGTTGCTGCCGGGCGCCATGCCGAGTCCATCCTCACCGTGGGCGACCTCATCGAGGTCGACGGCCGTAGGGGCCGCGTCCTGCGGATCGGCTCCACATCGGTCCGGCTCGGGCTGCCGGGCGGGGCGATCGCGGAGATCCCGCATCAGCGACTGCTCGCCGAGACGGTCGTCGTCTTCGAGCACGACGAGGACCCGGGTGAGCCGGCAGCCGAGGCCGGCGCCACCGCCGCAGGCGCGACCGGCGCGGCCTCGGCCCCACCATCCGCGCCCCCGCCGCAGCCGGACGAGCCCGAGCCCGCCGAGCCGCTCGACGAGGTCGACGACGAGGCCCCGACGCGCGTGTTCGAGCCGGCACCGCCCGCGCCCGGCGTCACCCGGTCCGCCCCACCGGTCGACCATGCGTCCAGCGCCGAGCGCGAGCCCACCTCGGTTCTTGACCGCGAGGAGCTGGCACGCGAGCGTGAGCGCCTGCGTCAGGATCCGCGGGCCTAGTGGAGGTGGGGATGCAGCGCCAGCTGCGCGTGTCAGCGGTCGACTACCACACGGCGGGAGAGCCTTTCCGGATCGTCTCCGGGGGGGTGCCGCCGCTGCGGGGCGCCTCCGTGCTGGAGCGTCGCAGGGACGCGGCGGAGCGGCTGGATCACATCCGTCAGCTGCTGGTGAACGAGCCGCGCGGGCACGCCGACATGTACGGCTGCTTCGTGACACCACCCGACGACGACGAGGGCGACCTCGGCGTGGTCTTCTTCCACAACGCCGGCTACTCGACCGCCTGCGGGCACGGCACCATCGCCCTGGTGACCTGGGCGATCGACAGCGGCGTCGTGCCCGCGCGCGAGCCGGTCACCGAGGTCGTGGTCGACGCCCCCTCGGGGCGGCTGCGGGCCAGCGCGCGGATCGAGGGCGGTCGGGTCGCGTCGGTGCGCTTCACGAACGTCCCGTCCTACGTCGAGGCGACCGACCTCGAGGTGCCCCTGGGCGGCGGCGCGATCAGCGTCGACATCGCATTCGGCGGCGCCTTCTACGCCGTGACCCCAGCCGAGGCCGTCGGCTGCGCGGTGACGGCGGAGCACCTGCCCGCGCTCATCGAGCACGGCCGCGCGATCAAGCAGGCCATCGAGGAGCGAGTGGACGTCGTGCACCCGCTGATTGAGGACCTCCGCGACATCTACGGGGTGATCTTCGTCGACGACACCCGCCGCGAAGGCGCTGTGCTGCGCCAGCGCAACGTGGCGATCTTCGCCGACGGCGAGGTGGACCGCTCACCGACCGGCAGCGGGGTGTCCGCGCGCCTGGCCCTTCTGGACGCCAGCGGCGAGCTGCCGCGCGGAGACCTCCTGGAGACCTCAGGCATCGCAGGACCAGCCTTCATCGGGCGCGTGGTCGGCGAAGCCGAGGTCGCGGGGCGCCCCGCCGTCGTCACCGAGGTGGAGGGGTCGGCCTTCCGCACCGGCTCGCACGAGTTCGAGCTCGACCCCGCCGACCCCCTTGGCACGGGCTTCCTGCTGCGATGAGCGCCGAGACGCCCACCTGGAAGCGCGGCCTGCCCTGGCTCGACGAGGCCGCCCTGCGCGAGCGCCTGTCGATCACCGCAGCGGTGGAAGCCCTCGAGGAGGTCTTCGCCAGCGGCGCCCTGCGCGCGCCGCCGCGTGGTCACCACGACGTCCCGGGCGGGGTGCTCCTGACCATGCCCGCCGCGGGTCCGCGCGGCACCGGGGTCAAGCTGGTCACCATCGCTCCGGGCAACCCCGAGCGGGGCCTGCCCCTGATCTCGGGCATCTACGTGCTGTTCGAGCCGGACGGGCTGACGCCCGCAGGTCTGGTCGAGGGCGCGGCGCTGACCGCGCTGCGGACGGCCGCCGTCTCCGGCCTCGCCGCTCGCCACCTCGCCCGCCCCGAGTCCGCACACCTGGTCGTGTTCGGAGCCGGCACGCAGGCGCACAGCCACGTGGAGGCGTTCCGGGAGCTGTTCCCGCTGGAGCGGGTCACAGTCGTCTCCCGCACGCCCGAGCGGGCCGAGGCTCTCGTCGCCCGGGTGCGGGAGTGGGGGCTGGAGGGCCGGGTCGGCGATCCGTCGGATGTGACCGAGGCCGACCTCATCGCCACCTGCACCAGCAGCTCCACACCGGTCCTCGACGGCGACCTGCTGCCGGAGGGCGTGCACATCACCGCCGTCGGCGGCTACACGGCGCGGATGCGGGAGCTCGACTCCGAGGCCGTCCGCCGCGCCCGGCTCGTCGTCGAAGACCGGACCGTCGCCTTCGACGAGGCCGGCGATGTCGCCATGGCCATCGCCGAGGGTGTGATCGGCCACGACCACATCGTCGCCGACCTCACAGAGCTGGTACGTGGTGCCCGCATCCGGCAGTCCGACCGCGACATCACGCTGTTCAAGTCCGTCGGCATGGCCATCGAGGACTTGGCGGTGGTGTCAGCGGCTCTTACCTAGGGTGATCTCGAATACGCTCGCTTCGCTCGCTGACGAGATCAACTGGTCCCGGGGGCCAGATCCTCGGGGTGGCTCCGGGGGTCACGGGCTCACGTCCCGGGGCGGCGGACGGCCTTGGTGGCCACGTCCATCCAGCGCTCACAGCGGCGACGCAGCGAGGGCAGGTCGACGGTGCGTGCGCGCAGGCCGCCGTGGATGGGGTCGAGCATCCCCGCCATGACCAGGCGCGATCCGGCCGGGTCGGCGGTCACCCGCACCCCGAGGCCGATCCGGCCCATCTCGCAGTCGTCGGTCTTCACCTCGAGCAGCCGGTCGCCGGCGGTGATCACCACCCACTCCCGCCGGCGGTCACCATCACGCGTTGAGAAGCGCGCTCCGACCGCGAGCGGCGGCTCCGGCGGCGGAACGACCTCCTCGGCGTCGGTCCACTCGGGCGCGCGACGGGGGTCGCCGACCAGCGCCCAGAGGTCCTCGGGTGGTGCCAGCGCGACGGCGAACATCTCGAACCGCAGGGGGCTCTTCCCCGATCCCGACGCGCCTGCCATCGGCCTACCTCCTCGAGCTGCTTGCACCGCCGGCCTCAGAAGAGGCGTGCCCGCTCCACGAACTCCTCACCGCGCACTCCGGCCCAGTCCAGCAGAGGGCCGGCGCCGTCACCGTCCGAGGCCGAGCGCTCCCGCCACTCCTGCGGCTCGCCACGGCCCGACACCAGCAGCGTGAAAGCCGCGGGATCGCCCACGACCTGGCACTCGCCCGGGTCCGCCGAGGGGTTGAGGCGTCCCCGGCCCTCGTGCACCTCGACGACCGTGTCGACGTCCAGGGGAGCGGATAGCGCAACCCGCATTGTGGAGCCCTCCGGGGCCTGAGCGCGGCGGGCGTACAGCCACGGCACGCGCTCCCAGACGTAGCGGTGCGCCACCTCCGCGGCCGCCGATCGGTCGGGTGCGGGCACCTGGTGCCCCAGAGCCGTGCGCAGGTCGGCGAGGTGCACCCACAGGTCGTACATGCGAACCCGGAAGAGGCCGTCCTCGTCCGTCGGGCCCAGCGGGCCCTGAGTGGCCGCCGACCAGTCGGTGACCGAGCCAAGCCGCTGCAGATGGGCCGCTCGCGCCTCCTCCAGCTCAGCCAGGATCCGCTCGCCCGACCACGACCGACGCGTCGCCGCGAGCGCTGCGGTGGCCCCGTCGAGCGGAGCGGCGTCGGCCGGCGGCTCCCAACCCGGCGGAGGGTCGGGCAGCACGCCGCGGTCGAAGAGCAGCTGCACTCCTGAGAGGTGCCCGAGCAGGTCGTGCACGTCCCAGTCGCTGCAGGGCGTCGGTCGTGACCAGTCCTCCGCGGACAGGCCGCGCGCCAGCCCGAGGATGTCGTCCCACAGTTCCCCGGCCGTGTCCGCCGGCGTGGGCTCGTCCGCCAAGTCAGCTCTCCCCACTCGTCACCCGTCTGCAGAACTCGATGGTGCGGCGCTCGATCTCGGGGCCGTCGTGGTCGAGCTGCGCCACGTGATAGGAGCGCTCAAGCCACACCTGCTCGGTGTCGGTGCTCGAGACGGCGGCCAGGATCTGCTCCCCGTTGACCGGCTCCACCACGTGGTCCTGGCGTGATGTGAACACGAGCAGGGGGCAGGTGAGCTGCGGCAGCTCCCCGCGCACCAGGGCCATCAGCTCCAGGACGGACGCCTGCGCACGGACGGGGTTGCGGTCGTACGGCTGCTCATCCGCTCCCGGCTTGGCGATGTCATTGCCGAGGCCGGCCACGCTCGGCACCACGTACTTCAGCAGCGGCACCACGCGCGCGACCGGGTTGGAGGTCGAGACGATCGGGTTGATCAGGGCGGCGCCGGCGATGTCGTCGCGCGTGGCCGCCAGATGCAGCGCGATGGTGCCGCCCATCGACAGCCCCACCAGGGCCTGGCGGGTTGTCTCGGCCCGCAGCCGCTCAAGGGTGGCGAGGGCCTCCCGTACCCAGTCGCGCCAGGTGGTCCGGGCCAGGTCCTTCCAGTGCGTGCCGTGACCGGGCAACCGCGGCAGCTCCACTCGGAAGCCGGCACCGGCCAGGGCCTCCGCCAGGCCGCGCATCCCGTAAGGGCTCGACGTGTAGCCGTGCACGACCAGCACGCCGGCGTCGCCCTCGCCTCCCGACCACGCCTCGTGACCTGGCAGCACGTCAGCCATCGCTCACCTCGCCCCTTCAGCACTCCGCCGGGCCGAGGCTAGCGCGCCCGCGACCGGCGGCCGGGCCGACCCGCAGCGACGGCCGCGGCGGCGGCGCGAACCGCGGTCACATGCGCGGGTTGCCGGAGGCGTCGAAGCGCCCGATGTTCCCGACGCCCTCGGCGCGCAGGACCTCGTCTGCGACGTCGGCGGTCGCATCGTCCGGGGCTGCGACGCCGACGACCACCCGGCCCTCGGCGGTGGCGTCGTCCACCAGCCGCCACGCCATGGTGTTGACCAGGTCGACCGGCTCACCGGGCGCCTCGTGGAGGATGAACACGCCCTCGCTGATGCCGCGGGCGGCCAGGTTCTCGCGCACCTCCAGCGCCGCGTCATCGTCGCGGAAGGTGGCGATCACGTTGTGCTCGGCCAGGCGGGGGAAGGTCTGCTGCGCGTTCGCAGTTGAGTCGCTCATAGCGGCAGGGGATACCCCCGCCCGGCCTGCGCAATCGCTCCTGCTCTAGCGCTCGATCGGCACGTCGACGAGGCTGCCGTACTCGGTCCAGGACCCGTCGTAGTTGCGGACCTTGTCGAAGCCGAGCAGCTCGTGGAGAACGAACCAGGTGTGGGCGCTGCGCTCGCCGATGCGGCAGTAGGCGACGACGTCCTTGTCCTCGGTCACGCCCTTGCTCGCGTACAGCTCGCGCAGCTGGTCCGTGGGCAGGAACTCTCCGGTGTCGGGGTTCACCGCCGAGACCCACGGGACGTTCGCGGCGCCCGGGATGTGACCGGGGACCTGAGCACCCTCGTTCGGGAGGTGCGGCGGGGCGATGATCTCACCCGCGAACTCGGCGGGGGAGCGGACGTCGACCAGCGCCGTGCCCTCTGGGGCGCCGACGTAGTCGGACAGCACCTGATCGCGACGGGCCCGGATGCTGGTGTCGGGCTCCTTGGCGGTGTAGCCGGTGGTCGCCTGCGGCTTGGTGGCCTCGGAGTCGGTCGGCCGGCCCTGCAGCTCCCACAGCTTGCGTCCGCCGTCCATCAGGCTGACGCGCTCGTGCCCGTAGATCTTGAAGTACCAGTAGGCGTAGGCGGCGAACCAGTTGTTGTTGCCGCCGTAGAGGACGACGTGGGTGTCGTTTGTGATCCCCTTCGAGTCCATCAGCGCCTCGAAGCCCTCCTTGCCGAGGAAGGTGCGACGCAGCGGGTCCTGGAAGTCCTCCTTCCAGTGGAAGGCGATGGCGCCGGGGATGTGGGAGGACTCGTACAGCGTGGTGTCCTCGTCTACGTCGGCGATGACCACATCGGGGTCATCGAGGTGCTCGGCCACCCAGTCGGTGGTCACGATTGCGCTGACTGACATGAGGCCCTCCTGCTGTCTGGTCGGATTGCGGCTCGCCCGCCTGGGATAGGTCTGGCGTCCGATCCTGCCGCGACGGCAGGCGCAGGCGCGGGCGCCGAGGCGTGAGAACCGTGCATTCGCCGATCTGGTTCAACCGGTTGACGTTGTGTTACGGCGCTGGAATCGCAGGGGAACGATTCCCCGAACCACCACCGATCGAAAGGCGCGACGCTGATGCTCATCAGCATGGACCTCACCCTCCCCCGGGAGGCCGGCTTCGTGAGGGTGATGAGGGACCTTGCGGGTGACGTCCTCACCCAGCTCCGCGCCTCCGAGCCGGACATCGCCGACATCCGGCTTGCGGTGACTGAGGCCTGCGCGAACGCCGTTCGCCACGCCACCGGCACGCACGAGTACCGGATCCACCTCGAGGTCGAGGAGCACTCGTGCTCGGTCGAGGTGATCGACGTCGGCCCGGGCTTCGGCGATCTGGTGGCGGCGGCGGACGGGCAGCCCGCCGATCCCGAGGACGAGTCGGGGCGCGGAGTGCAGCTGATGCGCGCCCTGGTGGACGACCTGCGCTTCATCCGGCAGGGGGACTCCAACAGCGTCAAGCTGGTGAAGCGCTGGGAGCCGGTCGACTCGGACTGATGGCGCCGGTGGAGCGCGCCGTCAGGCGGGTGCGCGGACGCCGTGGCGGGCCACCTCCACGGCCGTGCAGAGATCCTCGACGTAGTCCATCCCCGCGGCCTCCGCGGTGGCCCTGGCCTCGGCGCTGGTGATGCCCAGCTGCAGCCACAGGGCGCGCGCACCGATCGCGGCGGCTGATCTGGCGACCTCGGCCGCCTCTCGTGGCGGGCGGAACACGACGACCAGGTCGACGGGCTCGCCGATGTCCTCCAGGCGCCGATGAACCGGCTCGCCGAGGAGCACGTCGGCGTGCGGGTTGACCGGGAGAATCCGGTAGCCGACCTGCTGAAGGCGTCGGGGGACGGAGTGGGCCGCCTTCCAGGGCGAGCTCGAGAGCCCCACGACCGCCACGGTCTTGCTCTGCTCGAGGATGGTCCTCGGATCGCGCATCCGACCCTCCTGGCCTCGGGACGCACCTGCGCAAACCCGCACGGCAGCGCCGTCATTCCCTGCGCCTGCTGGGGTCAGAGCCGGTGCACCCGCAGGACCTCCGCCAGGTCGGCCAGGACAGGACCGGCGGAGAGGTTGAAGGCGCGCTCAGCCTGATCCGCGAGCGCCCGCCACCAGCGCGGGTGCGCCTGGATCACCCGCAGCGGTATCAGGAAGTCCGCCGCCGGCCCGTCGCTCAGGTGGTGCGGCTGGACGCCGGCCACGCGATAGCCCAGCAGCCGGAGGGCGTCGGAGTGCACCAGCGCTGCCTCGGGCTCGGTGAACGTGACGCTGACCTCGGCGTCGGCGGGAGGCGGGGGCACCTGCTCGGCCCAAGCCTCGCCCTGGACGGGAACGCGCACGAGCGCCCCGTCCAGCACCTGCGGTCGCAGCGAACCCCTCATCCGTGCCTTCCAGTGCTGATGCCCACTCCGCCGCTCGGGCGGTGGCGGTGACGCGCCGGGGCGACGGCCGCCGACGCAGACGAGCATCCTGCCTGGCGCGCTCGCAGTAGTCACGCATCTGCTACCCCCGTGCGAACCACGCTGCGATGCAGTACTACGGAGGGGGCCTGACCCGTCCGAAGCGGGCCGGGAGACAGGAGCCGCCATGGCGCACCGACCGGCCACCCTCGGGGAGCTGCGCGCGTCCGGCTACCCGCTGCGCACGGTGAAGCAGGAGGTGGCCGCCAACACCGCGGCCCGCCTGCGGGCCGGCAGACCGGTCGTGGACGGCGTGCTCGGCTTCGACGACACGGTCCTTCCCGCCCTCGAGACGGCGCTGCTCGCCGGCCACGATCTGATCCTCCTCGGCGAGCGCGGCCAGGCCAAGAGCATGATCCTGCGCTCGCTGCAGGAGCTCCTGGACGAGGAGATCCCGGTGGTCGCGGGCAGCGAGGTGCTGGACCACCCGTACCGGCCGTTCTCCCCATACGCCCGGGCGCTGGTCGCGGAGCGCGGCGATGACACTCCGATCGAGTGGGTCGGCCGAGAGCGCCGCTACGCCGAGAAGCTGGCCACCCCGGACATCGCCGTCGCCGACCTCATCGGCGACGTGGATCCCATCAAGGTCGCCGAGGGCCGTTACCTCGCCGACGAGGAGACCATCCACTACGGGCTCGTGCCCCGCCACAACCGCGGCATCGTCGCCATCAACGAGCTGCCCGACCTGGCCGAGCGCATCCAGGTGGCGCTGCTCAACGTCATGGAGGAGCGCGACGTCCAGGTGCGCGGCTACTCGCTGCGCCTGCCGCTGGACCTGCTGGTCGTGGCCACGGCCAACCCGGAGGACTACACCAACCGCGGTCGCATCATCACGCCGCTCAAGGACCGCTTCGGCGCCGAGGTCCGCACGCACTACCCGCTGAGCGCCCAGCTCGAGGCCGAGGTGATCGTGGCCAAGGCGGCGCCGATCGGCGGGGGCGACCTGCCCGAGGTGGTCGTCCCGGCCTTCCTCACCGAGGTCATCGCCGCGTACACGCGGGCGCTGCGCTCCGCTCCGGAGGTGAACCAGCGCTCGGGGGTCAGCGTGCGGTTCTCGATCGGGGCGTACGAGACGCTCGCCGCCTCGGCGCTGCGCCGCGCGGTGCGCACCGGCGAGGAGCGCGCGGTCGCGCGACCGTGCGACCTCGCACAGGTGCTGACCGCCGGGCTCGGGAAGATCGAGTTCGAGACCTTCGAGGAGGGACGGGAGGCCGACATCCTCGAGCGAACCCTTCGGCGCGCGCTGCTCGAGGTCTTCCGACGCCGCGTCGGCGGCACCGACCTCACGAGGCTGGTGGAGCTGTTCGAGACCGGCCTGGCCGTCGAGACCGGCGATCTGGTGCCGGGGGAGGAGCTGCTGGCCCAGCTGCGCTCCGGTGTTCCGGGGCTGGCGCGGCTCCTCGGGGCGCTCGGCGTGGAGGAGGAGTCGCCGGCGCTCGCCGCTTCCGCCCTGGAGATGGCGCTCGAGGGGCTGCACCTGTCACGGCGTCTCGACCGGCACGACCTCGGCCCCGGCTCCTTCCGCTACACGGCCTGAGCGATGCGCGTCCGCTACCAGCGCTGGTCCGGCGAGCAGGAGCCCTTCCCGCCCGACATCACGGCCGAGGGCGTGCTCGACGAGCTGCACGACGAGCTCCTGTCGGGGACCGACGTGGGCGAGGCGCTCGAGCGCCTGCTGCGGCGCGGGCTGTCCGGCCGCACCGCCGGCCTGGCGGACCTGCGCCGCCGCGTTGAGGAGGCCCGGCGGCGCGAGCTGCAGCGCATGGGGGTGGAGGGGCCGCTGGCGCGGATCGCCGAGCGTCTGGAGGACATCCTCGCCCGCGAGCGTGCGGCCCTGGACGCCGACGCCTCGCCGGACGCGGGCGCGCGTCGCGACGAGCTGGACCGACTGCCCTCTGACGTGGGCGGTCGCATCGCCGGCCTGCAGAGCCACCGCTGGAGCGACCCACGGGCCGAGAGCGACTTCAACGCCCTGCTCGAAGAACTGCGCCGGGACGTGGCGGACGCCACGTTCGGACGTCTCGCCGGCGCCCTCGGGAGCATGAGCCCGGAGGATCTGGAGGCCACGCGGCAGCTGCTCGGCGACCTCAACGCGATGATCGCCAAGGACGCGCGCGGCGAGGACACCACTGCGGACTTCGAGGAGTTCGCCCGGCGCTGGGGATCGCACCTGGGCTGGGATGGCCGCGATGACGCGCCGCAGAACCTCGAGGAGCTGCTGGAGGAGCTCGCGCGCCGCATGGCCGCCATGAGCCGCCTGCTGGCGGGGCTGAGCCCCGATCAGCGTGCCCAGCTCGCGGCGCTGGCGGAGGACCTCCTCGGCGACCTGGACCTGTCCTTCGAAGCGGACCAGCTCCGGCGCGCGCTGGAGTCGCGGTTCCCCGAGCTCGGCTGGCGCGAGCCGCTGCCCGGGGCCGAGCCGGAGGGCTGGGCCAGCGAGTCGCTGTCCGGCGCCGTCGACTGGATGGAGCACCTGCAGGAGCTGACCGACCTGGGTGAGCAGCTCAGCCAGGACTACGCCGGGGCGCGCCTGGAGGACGTCGACGAGGACGCGCTGCGGCGCGCGCTGGGCGGTGAGGCCGTCCGCGACCTGCGGGCGCTCCGGGAGATCGAGCGCGTGCTCGAGGAGGCCGGCGCCGTGCGCCGGCGCCACGGCCGGCTCGAGCTGACCGCCCGGGGCATCCGCCGCCTGGGTGACCAGGCCCTCGCGCGCATCTACGGACGTCTGGTCGAGGGCACGACCGGCGCCCACCGCACCAGCGCCGCCGGAGGCGAGGGCGAGCCGACCGGCAGCACCCGACCGCTGCGCTTCGGTGATCCGTTCCGGTTGGACGTCGCGCGGACGGTGAGCAATGCGATCCTGCGCGGAGCGGTAGAGGGGCCGCCGGATGGAAGGGTGCGGCTTAAGGCGGAGGACTTCGCCCTGGCCGAGGCCGAGCGGCGGGTTCGCGTGACCACCGTGCTGCTGCTCGACATGTCGTTCTCGATGCCGCTGCGCGGCAACTGGGAGCCCGCCAAGCGCATGGCGCTGGCGCTGTCCTCCCTGGTCGCGTCCAAGTTCCCCGAGGACCGCCTGCACATCGTCGGCTTCAGCGACTACGCCCGCCAGATCGAGCCGCGCAACCTGCTCGTGACCGGCTGGGAGCGCGTCTACGGCACCAACATGCAGCATGCCTTCCTGCTCGCCCGGCGCCTCCTGGCCGCCGCGCCGGACTCGGACCACCAGGTGGTGATGGTCACCGACGGTGAGCCCACGGCGCACCTGGAGGACGGCCCCGACGGGCCGCGGGCGCTGTTCGCCTGGCCGCCCGAACCGCGGACTCTGCGCCTGACTCTGCAGGAGGGGCTGCGGCTGGCTCGCACCGGGGCGACCCTCAACGTGTTCCTGCTGGATCACGACCCCGGCGCCGCCGAGTTCGTGGAGCACATGGTCTCCCGGATGGGCGGCCGGATCCTGTACCCGGACCTGGCCGACCTGGGGCGCCTGGTCGTGCGGGAGCACCTGCGGTCCCGCCGCTAGGTGGGCCTCTACCGGAGCACGGCCTCCAGAACGAAGCCCGCCAGCACCGCCAGCACGATCAGGCTGTTGAAGGTCGCGTGCCAGACCGTCGACTCCAGGACGGCCTCCGCCCGCGCCCTGGCGGGTGACACCGGGATCGAAGCCGTCCCGGCAGGGCCCTCCACCACGACCTGGCGGGCGCTGGCGCGGCGGTGCGCGCGCAGGTACAGCCGTCCGTAGGTGAAGCCGGCAACCGAGATCGCCAGCGCCGCCGCAAGCGGGATGAGCATCACGAGGTGCACCAGCCCGAAGCGAAGGGCGGCTACGACCTCCCCAAGCAGGCCGGCGTTCTCGAGGCCCTCACGGAACGTGCGCTCCTCGACGTAGGCGAGCCAGGGGAACAGCAGAAGCAGACCGATCAGGAAGACGGCCACGCCGAGGAGCAGGAGGAGGCTGGTGGCGCCCTCCGGGGCGCCCGCACCCGTGGTGGCGCCGCCGAGGCCGGTGCCGCGCGTGCGCATGCTGACCTCCTCGAGGGGCGCGAACACGGCGTTGGTGCCCAGGCCGATGAGGCTGCCCAGCCCGATGCGGGTGATCGGCACCAGCTGGAGCAGACCCAGCGCGACCGTCAGCACCGCCGCGAGGAGGGCGATGCTGCCGAGGACATGACGGGGCCGGATGCGCCGCCAGACGACGTAGGCCAGGCGGCGGTTGGGCCAGGCCACCCGCGCCGCCCGCCCGAGCAGCACGAGCACCGCGGTGGCCACGGCGAGGCGCAGTGTCTGGACCATCGGCCTTTCGCTTGCTCGCCCGACCCCGATCGACGCAATTGTGGCGTCTGGGTGCCCCCTGCGCCCGTTTCCGTGTCGGCGGTCGCGGGGATTGGGAGGGGAAGCACTCCTGCGGGGCGCCGTGCGGCACGCAGACAAGACAGGGGAGAGGCATGACGACCAAGACGAAGATGAAGAAGAGCTCGGGGAAGCTCCTCAAGGCGGCGCGCAAGGGCGGCTCGCGCTCCGCGGACCGCATGCAGGAGCGCGCGGCCGAGCTGGCGGACCTCGCCGAGAAGGCCGGTGAGATCGCGCAGGAGCGCGCACGGCTCTTGGCCGAGCGGCTGCGCGAGAGCGACGCCGTCGGCAAGGCGCAGGCCCGCGGCGGCGAGATCGCCGAGCTCGCCCAGGCCAAGGGCAGCGAGCTGGCGGCGCTGGCGAAGGCCATGTGGCAGGAGTCCGACCTCGACGCTCGTGCAGCCGCGCTGTCTAAGCAGCTGCGTGAGGCGGCGGCCACCAAGGAGGCGACCAAGCGCGCCCGCGAGGCCACGGACGCGACCCTCGCCGTCCTGGGCGGATGGCTTGGGACCGGGAAGGCCGCCCGCAGGCTCGGCGTGACGCGCAAGCCGCGCGTAGCCGGCTGGATGTGGGCGATGGTGGGTGCAGCGCTGGGCTTCGCCGCCGCCAAGATGATGTCGAGCCAGAACGAGCGCCAGGCCCGTGAGGACCTCGCCGAGGCCGCGCAGCGCCTCGCCGACCACGAGCCGCCGGCACCGGCCACGGACCTGCCGGCAGCGGCTCCTTCCACGGGTTCCAGCGGCGGCACCGACCTGGCCGACGAGGGGCGCAGCACGCCACAGGATGACCAGCGCACCGCCGACCTCAGCGAGCTGGATATCAACGTGGCCGAGGGCACGGCGCCTGACAGCGTCTCGTAGATCAGCCTGAGGTGGCCGGGCCCTGTCGTTTCCAACAGGGATCCGGCGCCGCTGGCCGGCCGAGCCCCCGCCGGCTGGCACACTCGCCACATGGCTGCGCAGCGCTCCGGTCGGACGCGCCCGCCCGAGGCGTCGAGCACCGAGGTGCTGACGGGCGAGGTCGCGGCGGTGATCTTCGCGAACCCCTCGACCGGCTTCGCCGTGGTCGAGGTGGTGGGCGATGACGCGACCGATTCCGCGCGTGCAAGCGGACCTCTGAGCGACCTGGTGGTGGGCCAGCCGGTCCGACTGCTGGGGCGCTGGACCGATCACGAGCGTTACGGACCCACGTTCGCCGCCCTCGCCTACGAGCTCGACCGCCCCCGCAGCAGCGACGGCCTGGTTGCGTTCCTGTCATCGGAGCGATTCCCCGGCGTGGGCCGCACGCTGGCGCGCCGTCTGGTCGATCGGTTCGGGCTGGACGTCGGCACCGTGATCGCCGACGAGCCGCACCGGCTGGCCGCGGTGAAGGGCATATCGTCGGCGCTAGCCGCGACGATCGCCGAGAGCTGGCAATCCGCCGGCGCCCTCGCGGAGCTGGTCCGCCGGCTGTCCGAGGCCGGGCTGCCCGCCAGCGTCGCCACCGCGGTCCACCGCCGCTTCGGCGAGTCGGCGATCGAGCTCCTGACCACCGACCCGTTCGCGTTCCGGACCGTCCGCGGGGTCACCTGGAAGCACCTCGACGCGCTTGGACGGGCCGCCGGGATCGCCCGAGACGACCCGCGTCGGCTCTCAGCGGGGGTGGAGGCGGCGCACCGCCAGCGCACGGCGCGCTACGGGCACGTCGCCCTGACCGAGCAGGAGCTGCTCGACGAGTCGGTCCAGCTGCTCGGCGTCGCACCCGACCTGGTCCGCGTCGGACTCGACCGCGCGGCACGCCAGGGGCGCCTGCGACGTGAGGAGACGGCAGCGGCCGACGAGGTGCTCTGGTACACCCCCGCCGACCTGAAGGCGGAGGGCGACCTGGCCGCGGCGATCGCACGCCTGGTCTCGGCGCCCTCACGGCTGCGGCGGGTTGCCGACGGCTACGAGCCCGACGAGGCGCTCACCGAGGAGCAGGCCGCCGCCGTCCGCGCCGTCCTTGAGCATCAGGTCTCGGTGATCACCGGCGGCCCGGGGACGGGGAAGACGCGCACGATCCTGGAGCTGGTGCGGGTCTGCGAGCGCGAGGGGCTCAACCTCGCCCTGTGCGCACCGACCGGGCGAGCTGCCCGGCGCATGGAGGAGGTGACCGGCCATGGCGCGGCCACGGTCCACCGCCTGCTCGAGGCGCGCCCGGGCGGAGGCGATGACGGCTCGGACGAGGTCGGCGGGTTCACGTTCGGCTACGGCGACGAGCGCCGCCTGCCCTTCGACGTCGTCATCGCCGACGAGTGGTCAATGGCGGACGTGCGGCTGGCCGCGGCGCTGGCGACCGCGGTCGACGACGGAGCGCACCTGGTGCTGGTCGGAGATGCGGATCAGCTGCCCTCGGTCGGCGCCGGGGCCGTCCTGCGCGACCTCCTGAGCCCGGAGGTCAGCGGCGGTCCGGATGCGCCCGTTGCGGCGACCCGGCTGACCAAGGTGCATCGGCAGGCCGCTCAGAGCCGCATCGTGACGCTCGCACACGAGGTCAACTCGGGTACGGTCGCTGCGCTGTCCGGACGCGACAACGACGTGTTCGTGGTGCCCGAGGTCGCCGCCACCGTGGTCGACCGCGTCGCAGAGATCGTCGCCGTGCGCGCGCCTGAGTTCTTCGGGTGCCCGAGCTCGCAGGTGCAGGTGCTGGCGCCGATGTACCGCGGTCCGGCCGGCGTCAACGCGCTCAACGACGGGCTGAAGCGACGGCTCAACCCGGCCCTCGGCCGCGCCGCGGTGGCCGGCTTCAACGAGGGCGATCGGGTGGTGGCCACCCGCAACGACGCGGAGCTCGAGGTCGCCAACGGCGACATCGGTGAGGTCGTCGAGGTCCTGCCGGCCCAGCGCACGCTGAAGGTCTCGTTCGCGCACGGGGTGGTTGACTACCCAGCGGACAAGGTCGACGACCTCGCGCCGGCCTGGTGCCTGACGGTCCACAAGAGCCAGGGCGGCGAGTGGCCCGTGGTCGTCTTCGTCCTCGACCCCTCGCACCGGCCGATGCTCTGGCGAGAGCTGGTCTACACGGCGATCACCCGGGCCTCGCGCGGCTTGCTCCTGGTCGGCGACGCCGGCCTGGTGCCCGTCGCAGCCCGCCGCACGGGCTCCGGAGTGCGGCACCGGCGCACCCGCCTTGCCCAGCGGATCGTGGACGCAGCGGTGCAAGAGCGGCTTGCGGTGGGAATGGATGCACGGCCCCCTGCAACCCCCCGCGATGAGACCGCGCAGGTCTCCCGAAAGGCGGCCGACATTGGACAGCTACGGAGGTGAGACGGCCATAGCTGCCAAGAGGATCCTGTTCCAACCCACACCGCTGCCGCCAGAGGTGTCGGTGGAGCTGCAGTCGCGGCTTGCGGCGGCGCACGCCGTCGAGCCGTTCTCGCCGTTGCATCCGCGCCGAGCGGTCAGCCGGGTGGTCGACCTCCTAGACGGTCTGGCGCTGCGCGCGACCGTCTACCGCGGCGGCTTGGACCTGCGCGGTGCCGAGGTGGACCACGTGTGGGTCGCCCTCGGATCGGATGGGAGCGAGGGGCCGTTCTCGGTCCTCGACGTGGCCTTCCCGCTGTTCGACGACGGCTTCGTGAGCGTCCTGCGGCGCTTCGTCGCCGGCGATGCAGAACCCGATGAGCTCGATGCCTCCGGGCGCGAGGCCGGCCTGGAGACGCGGGTCATGGGCGAGTTCCCTCCGCAGATGTGCTACCTCGGCCACCCCGTCTGGACGACCCGCTGACGTAACAGGAGACCCCCCGTGAGACCGTCTCCCCGCCTGGCCAGCGTCGCGGGCGTCGCCCGCGCGCTGATCTCCACCGTCGGAGTGGATGAGGCCGTGACGATCCTGCTGTGCCAGTTCGGCTGGGACGTCACCGTCGCTGCGCTTGCACACCTCGACGGCCCCGAGGCCGGAGTCGCCCTGTGGAGGGTCATCGAGCGCGACGTCCTCCCGGGGGACTAGCGGGCGCTCAGCGCACAGGGCCGTACGGGGCGATCTGGGAGCTCTCGATCAGCCGAGGCGGTGGGTTGCCGCCAGCACGCGCCCGCACAGATCGCCTCCGGGGAGGCTGAACAGGCAGGTCCCGGCGGGGTGCAGCGTGCGGCGGCACACGAACACGGCGCCACCCGCGCGAGCGAGCGCTGCGCGGTAGCTGTCGATGCTGGCGCTGGCAGCGGTCCCGGCGGCCGGAAGCACCCGGGCGAGGTCCCTAGCCAGATCGCACGAGCCGGCGCGTTGGCGGCAGAACCCGCAGTCCGGCGGGCATTCGTCGCGGTCGACGATGTCCGCCTCGAGCAGCGCACGCGCATGGGCCGCAAGGGATCCGGCGAGCTCCTGCGCGGTCGCCAGCTCGTCGCCACCGACACCCGGGTGCGGCGGGATCGTGAGCATGGCGATGTCGGCCAGCCACTCGTCCTCGGATTGCTCTCCGCCCCCACCTCTGGCGGGATCGGCCACTGCCATCACCTTTCCGACGCCGCGCCGGTGCTCCACGCCCCCGGTCTGCCGGCTGCACAGGTTCTCTACGTCATGGTGCACCAGTTCAGGGCTTTCGGCCCGCACGTGATGCAAGGTAACCCTGTCGGCCGAAATCGGCAGCACTACAGACTGGACCTTTCGGGCAGTCGAGAAAACGGCGAGAGGAGTCCCGACATGTGGGCGGATTACAAGGCGTTCCTGTTCCGCGGCAACCTGCTCGACCTGGCGGTGGCCTTCATCTTGGGTGTGGCGTTCTCGACCGTGGTCACGTCCTTCACGGATGACATCCTCGCCCAGATCATCGCCGCGGTGGCCGGTGAGCCGGACTTCTCGGACATCGGCTTCGCGCTGGGTGACGCCACGATCCGCGTCGGGGCCTTCCTCACGGCGCTCGTGAACTTCCTGATCGTCGCGACGGTGCTGTTCTTCATCATGCGGGCTGCCGCGCGCTTCCAGCGCCCCGCTGTCGAGGAGACCCCGGCGCCCGAGTCCGACGAGGTCGTGCTGCTGCGCGAGATCCGCGACTCGCTGCGCGCCCGCTAGGGGCCTCGGCGCGCCGGCTGTCTCAGGGGGTGCCGGCGGCGCGGCGCAGCCGGTCCATGACGGCCCGGCCGATGCCGACCTCGGAGACGGCCTCCACTACCAGCACGTCGACGCCGGCGTCCTCGGCCGCCCGCAGAGCGTCGTAGAGCCCGCTGGCGAGGGTCTGCGCGTCCGGGGCCACACCGATCTCCACCACGCCCGGCGGAGCCGGGACCGAAGCGAGCATGGCCACGACGGCACCGCGCGCCCGCTCCGCCTGCGCGACCGCCGGAGCCTCGCCGCGCGGCGCCAGGACCACCCGGCAGTCCGGCTGGTAGTGGCGGAAGCGCGTCCCAGGGGAGGCCGCAAGATCACGGACGGACCCGTTGGTCGCCAGCCCGAGGTCCTCGCGTGTGACGCCGCCCTCCCGCAGGATCACGGGCTCGCTGCCGCGGGCGTCGACGACCGTCGACTCGACCCCGACCCGGCACGGGCCCGCGTCGAGGATCAGGTCGACCTCGTCGCCCAGGTCATCGGCGACGTGCTGGGCGGTCGTCGGGCTCGGCCGGCCCGACCGGTTGGCGCTGGGTGCCGCCACGGGCACGCGGGCGCGCTTGAGCAGCGCCGCGGCGACGGGGTGGTCGGGGACGCGCACGGCAACGCTCGCAAGACCACCAGTGGTGACGGAGGGGACCTCGGGCCGCGCGCTCAGCACCAGCGTCAGGGGACCCGGCCACCAGCGCTCCGCCAGCCGTCGGGCCAGAGGCGTGACTTCGGCAGCCACCACGTCCAGGCCGTCGGCGTCCGGCACGTGGACGATCAGCGGGTTGTCGGCCGGGCGGCGTTTGGCGGCGAAGATCCGCCGCACCGCAGCCTCGTCAAGGGCGTTCGCGCCGAGGCCGTAGACCGTCTCGGTGGGGAACGCGACCAGCCCGCCGCCGCGCAGCAGCTCCGCCGCCCGCGCGATGGTGTCCGGATCGGGGTCTGTGCTCGAGACGCGGGCGATGGGCATCGCACCGCAGTGTAGGTCGCACCCGACTCGGGCCTAGAAGGCCGAGTCGTCGAGCTCCATGACGTCGAGGGTGGTGCCCTCCAGCACGGCGCGGCGGCTGGCCATGAGCGGGAGCACGTGGCCGGCGTACCAGCGGGCGGCCGCGACCTTGCCCTCGTAGAACGCGCGATCGCGGTCGGACACCTCGCCGTCCAGAGCGCGCAGGGCCACGTCGGCCTGGCGCAGGATCAGCCAGCCGCAGGTGAGCTCCGACAGCGCCATCAGGAACGGCGTCGTGTTGAGGCCGACCAGGTAGAGGTCGCGCTGCAGGAAGCCGACCAGCGCGCCGAGCATGCCCTGGACGTGCTCGAGGGCCTCGCCGAGCAGCTGGCGCTCCGCGGCCAGCTCGCCGTTGCCGGCGTCGCCCTTGGCGAACTCCTGGATCTGGGTCAGCAGGCCCATGAGCGTGGCGCCCATGTCGCGGCCGATCTTGCGGAAGAACAGGTCCATGCCCTGGATCCCGGTAGTGCCCTCGTAGATCGTGTCGATCTTGGCGTCCCGGATGTACTGCTCGATCGGGTAGTCCTGGGTGTAGCCGGAGCCGCCGAACACCTGCAGCGACTGGGCCAGCAGCTCGTAGGACTTCTCGGAGCCGTAGCCCTTCACCATCGGCAGCAGCAGGTCGTTGAGCTTGACCAGGCGCTCGCGCTCTTCGGAGCCGGCCGGCGCGAGCTCGATCTGGTCCTGCACCCACGAGGTGTAGAAGACCAGGGCGCGCATCGCCTCGACGTGAGCCTTCTGCTCCATCAGGCTGCGGCGCACGTCCGGGTGGCGGATGATCTCCACCCGCGGTGCGGTCTTGTCGCTGGCCTGCTTGAGGTCGGCGCCCTGCACGCGCACCTTGGCGTACTCGAGGGCGTTGAGGTAGCCGGTCGACAGGGTCTCGATCGCCTTCGTGCCGACCAGCATCCGGGCGTACTCGATGACCTTGAACATCTGGCGGATGCCGTCGTGGACCTCGCCGACGAGCACGCCGCGGGCCCCGTCGAAGGTGATCTCGCAGGTCGCCGAGGCCTTGAGGCCCATCTTGTCCTCGATGTTGGTCACCTTGGCGGCGTTGCGCTCGCCAAGGGACCCGTCCTCCTCGACCCAGTACTTCGGCACGATGAACAGCGACAGGCCCTTGGTCCCCGGCCGCGGCGGGTCCGGCGGCATGTGCGGACGCGCGAGCACCAGGTGGATGATGTTCTCGGGCCAGTCGAAGTCGCCGTTGGTGATGAACCGCTTCACGCCGGTGATCGACCAGGTGCCGTCGGGGTTGCGCTCGGCCTTGGTGGTGCCGGCGCCCACGTCCGAGCCGGCGTCGGGCTCGGTCAGGACCATGGTCCCGCCCCACTGGCGCTCCACCCACGGACGGATCCAGCGCTCGCGCTGCTCCTCGGTGACGACGCTGTCGGCGATCGCGGCGAAGAACGGACCGCCGCAGTACATGAGGGCCGCCGGGTTCGCGCCTGCCAGCAGCGCGGTGGCCGCCCACTTCAGGGACGGCGGCGCGCCGAAGCCGCCGAGGTGCTCCGGCAGGTTGAGCGCTCCCCAGCCGCCCTCGAAGTAGGCGTCGAGGCTGCGGTTGATCCCCGCGGGGACCTTCACGTCGCCGTTGGCGTCGAGCTCCAGCTTGACGCGGTCGCCCTCGACGAAGCTGTCAGCGAACGGCCCGGTCGCGAGCCGTTCGACCTCGTCGAGCACACCCTTCGCCGTCTCGACGTCCATCTGCGAGTACGGGCCGCTGCCGTAGTAGCCAGAACCGCCGTTGACCTCGAAGAGGTTGAACAGGATGTCCCGCAGATTGCTCTTGTAGTGGCTCATCCGACGCCTCCCCGCGCGGGTGGTCTTGGCCTACCGGCCGGTAACCTACTTGTCGGTATGTTACCGCTCGGTAACAACTCGGTCCACCGAGCTCGGCAAACCTGGGGGGGAGATCATCGGTCCTCCTGCGAGCTCCTTCCACGGGTTTCGCCGTGTCCAAGGCCCGTTGCCACCAGACTGGAGAGTCGAACGGCCACCTCGCCGAGGCTGTCGTGGGTGGTCGCCTCTGAGCCCGCCCGGACGGTCCACCGGCCATCCGAGACCTCGACGACCAGGTCCTGCGCCACGGGGTCGACGGCGAGACCGACCCTCTCGGCGGCGCGCGCAGCCCAAGCCGCCTCCCGCCCGGTGCCCACGATCCGCACCCGGCCAAGGGGAGCGCTGTCGGGCACGAAGCGTGCGCCCTCGTCATCGAAGCGCGTGGCCGCCGTGGCGAACGCCCGGGCGACTGCCCCGGTCAGGGCGAGATCCTCGGGAGCGCCGACGTGGAGGGTCCGACCGGCGGGGGAGAGCGGCTCGATCAGCCACAGGCGGTCGGCGCAGCGCAGCGCCAGGTCGACGTCATGGGTCGTGAGCAGCACCGCGATCCCGGTGCTGCGGGCCAGGCCGCGCAGGAGCGCGCCCAGCTCGAGGCGTCGCGGCGCGTCGACGAACGCGGTGGGCTCATCCAGTGCGAGCACTCGCGGCTGCTGCGCCAGCGCGCGGGCGATCAGGGCCCGCTGCCGCTCGCCGTCGCTGAGCTCCGAGACCTCGCGCTCCGCCAGATCGTCTGCGCCGACCGCCGCGAGGGCCCAGTCGATCGCGGCGCGGTCTTCGGGGCCGAGGCGGCCGTCCCAGCCGGTGTGGGGATGGCGTCCGAGCGCGACCAGATCCCGCACGCGCAGGACGCCCACATCGACGCTGCCCGTGAGGACCACCGCCAGCCGGCGGGCGCGCTGGCGCGCGGGCAGCCCCCGGGCCTCGTCGCCGTCGAGCCGCACCTCACCCGCCAGCGGAGCCTGGAGGCTGGCAAGGGTTCGGAGCAGCGTCGACTTGCCGCTGCCGTTCGGCCCCAGCAGGCACACCAGCTCGCCCGCGGACAGGGTCAGGTCGAGGCCGTCGAGGACCACGTGCGGTGGCCGTCGTCGCCGCGCCGGGTATCCGACCGCCAGCCCGTGGGTCGTCAGAGAGGGCGGCGCGATGACGGCGCTCAAGTCGTCACCTCCCGTCCCGAGCGGCGCATGCGCAGCAGCACCGCGACGACAACCGGAGCGCCGATGAGGGCGGTGACGGCGTTGAGCGGCAGGCTGGCATCGCTGCCGGGGAGCTGCGCGACCAGCCCGGCGACGAGCGCCACGCCGGCACCGGCCAGCACGGAGCCGGGCACGACCAGGCGGTGATCGGAGGTACGCAGCAGGGCGCGGGCCAGGTGCGGGACGGCGACGCCGATGAAGGCGATGGGGCCGCAGAAGGCCGTCACCACCCCGGCAAGCAGCGAGGCTGCGGCCACGACCAGCAGGCGCGTGCGGCGGACCTCCAGCCCCATCGAGCTGGCGTAGGCGTCGCCGAGCAGCAGGGCGTTGAGGCTCTTCACCAGGGCTACCGCGATCGCCACGCCGAGGAGCACGAGCGGCACGAGCACCGTCAGCTGGGACCAGGTCGTCCCCGCGAAGCTGCCGAAGCCCCATGCAACGTAGGCGCGCACGCGCTCGAACCGCCCGAGTCCCGCGTAGACCAGCACGCTGACCACCGAGGTGACCGCGTAGCCGACCATCAGCCCGATGATCAGCACCGTGGCGGGGCTGCCCACGCGCCGTGAGACCAGCAGCACCAGCCCCGTGACCGCGGTGGCGCCAAGTGCGGCGGCGCCGGCGACGCCGAGGTTGCCGCCGAGGCCGAGACCGGCGACGAAGCTGCTCCCGGCCGATCCCGCAACCAGCACGACGAGCGCCACCCCGAGGCTCGCGCCCGAGCTGATGCCCAGGATGAACGGGTCCGCCAGGGGGTTGCGGAACAGGGTCTGCATCAGCAGTCCGCCCACGCCCAGGGCGGCACCGGCGCTCGCCGCCGTGACGGCGCGGGGCAGCCGAACCTGCCAGATGATCGTCTGCCAGGACGACTCGCTGGCCTCGCCGCCGAGCAGCACGCGCCCGACCTCGTCCAACGGGATGGCGACCGAGCCGATGGCGATCGTCAGGACGAACGCGGTCACCGCGAACAGCGCCAGCAGTCCCAGAACCAGTCCGCGGCCGAGGCCGAGAAGCCCCTGGGCCGGGCCGGCGCCGCCGGCGGCGGCGTCCGCCGCGCCGCGCCGGGCGACGCGGGTCCGCTCGGGCCCTCCGACGGTGGTCATCGCCGTGCCGAGCCGCCACGCGGCACCCGGCCGAAGAAGATGAGCTCGTGGTCCGAGTCGTCCGGGTGCAGCATCTCGAACAGGTCGGCCAGGTACAGGTCTGCGCGGGTGTAGGCGAGCTCGAAGAACGGGTTGCCGCCCTGCTCCGTGGTCGCGGCGTCGTAGGCGTAGACCTCGCCGGTCTCGATCGCGTCGAACTCGGCGAAGCGCGGGTCGGTGGCCAGGAGGTCCTCGATCGTCCCCTTCACCGAACCGGCCTGGAGCCACACGTCTGCGTCGCCGGCCGCGTCGAGGACGGTCTCGATGTCGAGCGACAACGCGCCGGCCTGGTCGTCGTCGGCGAAGACGTACTCGCCGCCCGCGTCTGCGATCGCCCTGGCGACGAAGCTCTGTCCGCCGGGGGCGAACCAGGTGCCCTCATAGGGCTCGTTGACGAGCACGCGCGGGCGCTCCTCCAGCGCGGCGGCCCGCGTCGTGATGTCCTCGTACGCCGAGGCGATCTCGCCGTAGCGGCGGTTGGCCGCGGCCTCGCGGTTGAGGAACAGGGCGGTGAACTTGAGCCACTCGGCGCGGCCGAGGGGGGTCCGCTCGTTGAAGTCGACGTTGACGACGGGGGCGATCCCGGCCTCGGCGTATCGGCTCACCTGGTCGAGCACGGGCTCGCCGAAGCCGTCGAAGACGAGCAGGTCCGGCGCCGTGGCGACCACCCGCTCGAGGTCTGCGCTGCCCTCGGCGTCGCCGTAGTCGGGGAGCTCGCCGGCCTGGATGCGCTCGACGACGCTTGGTGTGGTGACGAACGCGCCGGTTCCGACGCCGACCAGGCGGTCGACGGCGTCGAGCTCGTCGAAGTGCGGCAGGTTCGTGGTCGTGAGGGTGATGATGCTCTCAACCGGCACCGCGACGGTGACCGCGTCGGCCAGGTCGCCCTCGAGCGCGGGGGCGGGGGTGCCGCACTGGACCAGCACGTAGCGCAGCGGCTCGGCGGCATCGGGGAGGGACACCTCGACCACCTTGTAGGTGTCGTGGTAGGTGACCGTGAAGTCCGAGGCGGCGGTCACCTCGGCCTTGTCGGGGAAGTAGTCCACGCCCTCGGAGTAGCCGTCCACGCAGCCGTCGGTGAGGTTGGCGGTCGGGGCGGCCTGGTCCGGCGGGCTCTGGCCGGCCTCTGTCGGCGAAGGGGTGGCGTCCGCGGTGGCCTCGGGGGTGGGGTCGCCGGTCGAGGTGTCGGCCGAGCTGCCGCAGGCGGCCAGGGTGAGCAGGAGCAGGAGAGCGCAGGCGCGCAGGGCGGGGGAGATCACGGGTGAGACCGTCCTTCCTTGCCTCGAGGAACGTCAGGGCGTGCCGCAGCCGGTCTCCTGGCTTCCGGATCACCGCGGACGTCGCCTTCCCAGACCCCTAGGGGCAGGTGGCGCTTCGACGTCGCGCTCCCCGGTCACAGTGGCGAGGACCACACCGGATTCGCACCGGTTTCCCGTTCACTGCGGCACCTGCACGGTAACGCATCGAGGGCAGCGACGACCAGCGGCTCGGTTGCCGCCCGAGTCCACGCAGGCGACGATCGCCCGACCATGGGCACAGCGCGGTTGGTGATCGCCGGTACGCATTCGGGGGTCGGCAAGACGACCGTCGCGACCGGTCTGATGGCTGCTCTGCGGGCGGCCGGCCACCGGGTCGCGGCGGCCAAGGTCGGCCCCGACTTCATCGACCCCAGCTACCACCGCGCCGCCACGGGTCTGCCCTCGCGCAACCTCGACGCCGTCCTGGCTGGCACCGAGCTGATCCCGCGGCTGGCCGCCAGGGCCCTGCGGGACGCCGACGTGCTGGTGGTCGAGGGAGTGATGGGCCTGTTCGACGGCGCCGGCCGCGCGCCCGAGGCAGAGTCCGCCCCGCCCGGCGGTCGCTGTCCCTACGCGTCCACCGCGCACATCGCCCGGCTGCTGGACGCGCCCGTGGTGCTGGTGGTCGACGCGGCGGCAATGGCCGACTCGATCGCGGCGATGGTCCACGGCTACGCGACGTACGACCCCGACCTGCGGGTCGCCGGGGTGATCGCCAACCGGGTCGGGTCTTCCGCGCACGCCGAGCTGCTGCGTGCGGCGCTTGGGCGGATCGGCCTGCCGCTGCTTGGGGCGCTGAGCGGCCACGACGACCTGGCCGCGCCCTCGCGGCATCTCGGGCTGGTTCCGGTGGCGGAGCGGCGCGCTGAGGCCGAGCGCACCGTCCGGGCGCTGGGCGAGCGCTTGGCTGGGGCGGTCGACGTGGCAGCTGTGATGGCGGTCGCACGTTCGGCTCCGCCGCTGGAGGTGGAGGCGTGGGAGCCGCCGTTCCGCTTCTCGGGCGGCTCACGGGTTCGGATCGGGGTCGCCGAGGGCGCGGCGTTCAGCTTCACCTACGCGGAGAACCTGGAGCTGCTCGAGGCGGCCGGCGCGGACCTGGTGGGGTTCGATCCGACGCGCGACGTGGCGCTGCCGCCAGATGTGGCCGGCCTCTACATCGGCGGCGGCTTCCCCGAGACCTACGCCGACCAGCTGTCCGCCAACGAGCCTCTGCGCGCGCAGATCGCCGCGCTGGCCCGAGCGGGACGGCCGATCCTGGCGGAGTGCGGCGGGCTCACCTACCTCTGCCGGTCGCTGGATGGACAGCCGATGTGCGGCGTCCTGCCGGCGGTGGCGCGGATGGGGGACGGGCTCACGCTCGGCTACCGGCGGGCGCGGGTGGCGACGCCGGGGACGTGGTGGCCCGAGGGCGGTGTGGTCTACGGCCAGGAGTTCCACCGCGGCGTCGTGGAGCCCGCCGCCGGGTCCCAGCCGGCCTGGCGCTTCGAGGAGCCGGGGCGGCCCGACCGCAGCGAGGGCTTCGTCCAGGGCGCGGTGCACGCCAGCTACCTGCACACCCATTGGGCGGCCACGCCGGAGGTCGCCAGGCGCTTCGTGGCGGCCGCGCGCGGCGCCGCGTGAACACGCAGGTCGTGTGCCGGTTGCGGTGGGCGGGTAGGGTCGGAGGTGAGCCCGGGCACCACTGGTGTAGCGTGACGTGCGCAGAGGCGGCGCGTTCGCGGGACGACCGGACGCCGCTCCAGGGCTCCATCGCAGGCAGCAGGCCGACATCCACGGACCACGAAGGGAAGCATCACGCATGGCACGACGACGCAGCGGTAGACCGCCGTCCAGAGGGCGGCGCTACGTCGACGAGGAGACGCGCGCCAAGCGGGAGGCACGTGCCGGGTCGACCAAGGAGGCTGCGCTCGAGCTCGAGGGCGTCGTCGAGGAGGCCCTGCCGAACACCATGTTCCGCGTCAAGCTCGACAACGGCCACACCGTGCTCGGCCACATCTCGGGCAAGATGCGCAAGCACTACATCCGGATCCTCCCCGGCGACCGCGTCACGGTCGAGCTCTCCCCCTACGACCTGACCCGCGGCCGGATCACCTACCGCTACAAGTAGCGCTGGAGCGCGTCTCGGGTCACAGCCCCGTCTGAGAGA
>CAZVUW010000002.1:70903-83522 GCA_964629825.1 uncultured Actinomycetota bacterium | reverse complement strand
TCGTCCTCGGGGATGCCGGCCTCGACCTTGCCGACCAGGTCGGCGCCGACGTCGGCCGCCTTCGTGTAGATGCCCCCGCCGATGCGGGCGAACAGCGCGATCGACGACGCGCCCAGCGAGTAGGTCGTCACGACCTGGATCGGGTTCTCGATGTCCATCACCTGGACGAACACGATGTAGGCGATGGCGACACCGACCAGCGACAGGCCGGCTACCGAGAAGCCCATGACCGCGCCGCCGCGGAAGGCGAGCGGCAGCGCAAGCTGCGGGCCGGTCTTGGCGGCCTCGGCCGTGCGGGCGTTCGCCATCGTCGCCACCGTCATGCCGATGAACCCGGCCAGGGCGCTGAAGGTCGCGCCGACCACGTAGGCGATGGCGGACAGCACGCCGTTCTCGAGCAGCAGCGCGATCAGCACCGCGAGCACGGCGATGAAGATGGCCACGGCCTTGTACTCGCGGCGCAGGAAGGCGCGGGCGCCCTCCTGGATGGCTTCCATCAGCTCCACCATGCGCGCGGAGCCCGGGCTGGCCTTGCGGACCACCCCGTAGAAGTAGAAGGCGAGGGCGAGGCCGGCGAGGGCCGCCGCGGCGGCTATGTATGGAACGGCTTCCATCGGTATTAGAGCTCCCGTTCGGTTGGCTCAGCGGGCTCGCGCGCAGGCGGACGCCGACGACGAGCGGGACACGGGCGGTGACCAACCCCGCGCATGGGCGCTTGAAGGCGCAACAGGAAGCGCCCCCTCCGCGAGGGGCCAGCAGGATTCTAGATTGTCACTCTACTTCGTGCACAAGTTCACGAGCCTGTGGGGAACGCCTGGCGCGCGCTGCGGGTGCACCTAGGCTCAGAGATGTCATGAGCGCCACACCCGAGCCGTCGCAGCCGAGCCCATTTCTCCACCGCACGCGCGAGCTGCGCGAGGCCGCCGAGGAGCACCTCGCGCCGGCGGCGACGCGCTCGGTCGCCACGCGCGGGCGGCGCCGCAGCGAGGAGCCCGACCCGCATCGCACCGCCTTCGAGCGGGACCGCGACCGGATCCTGCACTCCAAGGCGTTTCGGCGCCTGAAGCACAAGACGCAGGTGTTCCTCAACCCGACCGGCGACCACTACGTCACCCGGCTGACCCACACGCTTCAGGTGACGCAGGTGGCGCGCTCGCTCGCGGCCTCGCTCGGGTTGAACGAGCCGCTAGCGGAGGCGATCGCCCTCGGCCACGACGTCGGCCACACGCCCTTCGGTCACACCGGCGAGGAGGCGTTGGCTCCTTACTTCGAGGACGGCTGGCACCACGCCGCGCAGGGGGTGCGCATCTTCGAGGTGCTCGAGGACCTCAACCTCACCTGGGAGGTCCGTGACGGCATCCGCGCCCACACCTGGGCGATCGAGCCGCCGCCGTCCACGCCCGAGGGGCTGGTCGTGCGCTTCGCCGACCGGATCGCCTACCTCACCCACGACGCGCTCGACGCCCTCCGCGCCGGGGTGCTCCGGAGGGATCAGCTGCCAGCCAGCGCGCTCCGGCACCTCGGCGAGCCCGGACGCGAGTGGATCGCGACCATGATCACCTCGGTCGTGGCGCACTCGATCGCGGCCGGCGAGGTCGCGATGGCCCCGGACACCGCCGCGGTGATGGCAGAGCTGCGCGCGTTCATGTTCGAGCGCGTGTACACCGCCGGGGAGAACGCGCGGCGCAAGGAGGGCGCCATCGCCGTCATCCGCGCGCTGATGGACCACCACCTGGCCCACCCGGGCGAGCTGCCCGCCACCTACCGTGACAACGACGCCGACCTCACCACGCAGGTCGCCGACTACGTGGCCGGCATGACCGACCGGTTCGCCCTCGCGGCGCACGATCGGCTGTTCCGTCCGCGCCTGTTCGACCCCCCTCCGCTGCCGGGGGAGCCGACCTGACAGGGCACCGCCGACCGCAGGTCGGCGACGGCTGCTGAGGAGAGGGAGTTGCGGCGCCGAGCAAGGATCCCGTTACTGTGGGCAGCGCGAAACGGGGGAACAACGGCGGGGGCAGCCCTGTTGACAGGCCACCCGTCCCCCACCCGAACCGTCGAGGGAAGCCATCTCCATGGCCAAGAACCTGGTGATCGTCGAGTCGCCTACCAAGGCGAAGACCATCGAGAAGTACCTGGGCAAGGACTACAAGGTCCTCGCCTCGATCGGTCATGTCCGTGACCTGCCGCGCAGCGATTTCGCGATCAAGACGGATGGCCACGTGGAGCTGCGCTACGAGGTGCCGAAGAGCTCGGCCAAGGTGGTCAGCCAGATCCGCAAGGCCGCCAAGGAGGCCGAGCACGTCTTCCTCGCCACCGACCTCGACCGCGAGGGCGAGGCGATCGCCTGGCATGTGGCCGAGGTCGCGGGCATCGACACCGACCAGGACAACCGGGTCGTGTTCACCGAGATCACCCGTGACGCGATCCTGCGCGCCTTCTCCGAGCCGCGTCGCATCGACAGCGCCCTGGTGGACGCCCAGCAGGCGCGCCGGGCGGTCGACCGGATCGTGGGCTACCGCCTGTCGCCGACCCTGTGGCGCAACGTCTCGAGCGGGATCTCGGCCGGGCGCGTCCAGTCGGTGGCGCTGCGCATCATCGTCGACCGCGAGGACGAGATCCGTCGCTTCGTCCCCGAGGAGTACTGGTCGCTGCACGGGCGCTTCTCCCGCGCCTCGGCGACCTTCGAGGCGAACCTGCACAGCGTCGACGACCAGCGGGTGGTCGAGCCCAAGCGCTACGCCGAGCAGTCACGCAAGGGCAACGCCGAGCGCTACCTCGTCATCCGCGACGAGGCCGCCGCGCAGGAGCTGCGCGAGCGCTCCCGGGCGATCCGCAGCTGGCGCGTCGCCGACGTCACACGCCGGGAGACCAAGCGCAACCCGGCCGCGCCGTTCACGACCTCAACGCTTCAGCAGGAGGCCGAGCGCAAGCTCGGGTTCAGCGCCAGCCGCACCATGCGCGTCGCCCAGCAGCTGTACGAGGGCCTGGACGTCGGCGACGGCGAGGGGCCGGTCGGGCTCATCACATATATGAGGACCGACTCGACCAACCTGTCCGAGTCCGCCCTGGCCGAGATCACCGAGCTGGTCCGCCGCGAGTACGGCGAGCGCTACGCGCTGGACCAGCCGCGGCGCTACAAGGGCAAGTCGAAGGGCGCGCAGGAGGCGCACGAGGCCATCCGCCCCACCAGCATCCGGCGCCTGCCGCAGCGGGTGGCGGCGCGCCTCGACAGCGACCAGCGGGCGCTCTACGACCTGATCTGGAAGCGCACCGTCGCCACGCAGATGGCGCCGGCCGTGTTCGACTCGGTGCGTGCCGACCTCGTCGGCGAGGAGCCCGGCTCCGGGCGCGAGCTGCGCTACCGCGTCACCGGCCAGGTCCTGCGCTTCGACGGCTTCATGTCGGTGTACATGGAGGGCCGGGACGAGGACGACGGCGACTCCGAGGCCGCCCTGCCCGAGCTGCCCGACCTCACCGACGGCGAGGTGCTCCAGCTCGCCGACGTGCGCGCCGAGCAGCACTTCACCTCGCCGCCGCCCCGCTACACGGGCGCGAGCCTGGTCAAGGTGCTCGAGGCCGAGGGCATCGGACGACCTTCGACCTACGCCTCGATCATCCAGACGCTGATCAACCGCGAGTACGTGCGGCTCGAGAAGCGCCAGTTCCTGCCCACTCCGCTGGGCGAGGTGGTCACGGCTTACCTCAAGCAGCACTTCGCCGAGATCGTCGACGTGTCCTTCACGGCGCGGATGGAGAGCGAGCTCGACGAGATCGCCGAGGGCCAGCAGTCGTGGGAGGCCACGGTCAAGGACTTCCTGGCCGAGGTGGACGACTGGATCGCCGAGCGCAAGCCCGAGCGCCCGCGCATCCCCATCGAGGACCAGCGCTGCCCAGAGTGCGGCGGCCCGATGGAGAAGGTCTTCTCCGGCAAGTCGCGGCAGTGGTTCGCCTCCTGTCAGCGCTGGCCCGAGTGCAAGGGCACCCTGCCGCTCGACGCCTACGGCAACGTGACCACCGTCGAGGAGCTTCAGCCCGACGAGTCGGTCCGCTGCCCCGAGTGCGGCAAGGCGATGATCCGCCGCGACGGCCGCTTCGGACCGTTCTACGGCTGCCAGGACTACCCGAACTGCAAGGGGATCGTGAACGTCGAGCGCCGCATCGGCTTCGACTGCCCCAAGTGCGCCGCGGGCGAGTCCGAGGCCGCCAAGGCGGGCCGGCCGGTGGGCCAGCTCACCGAGCGGACCAGCCGCTACGGCAAGCCCTTCTACGGCTGCAACAACTACCCGGACTGCGACTTCGCGTTGTGGACCCAGCCGCTGGCCCAGCCGTGCACCCGCTGCGGCGGGCCGCTCAAGCCGCCGCGGCGCAACGCCAAGAACCCGGTCGGCATCTGCGCCTGGTGCGACGAGCACGTGCCGGTCGAGGCTGACGCCCCCCGGGTCGAGGCCCGCGAGTGGGTTCCACGTGTCGAAACGGCCGGGTAGCCGGGTCGAGGCCGTGGGATAGGGTGACCTGATGGCACCGGATCCCGACGGCCGCGCGCGCTCGCCCGTCGCCGACGACGAGGCGGTCAGCTCGCTGCTGAGCAGCGGTCCCACCAGCCGGTGGGGCGCCTACGGAGCGCTTCTGCGCAGCCGCAACTACCGCCTGTGGTTCATCTCCGCCTTCGCCGCGGGCCTGGGCGACTGGACCGGGCTGGTCGCACTCCAGGTGCTCGTCACCCAGCTGAGCCAGCGCGGCTCGCGCGTAGCGCTGTTCGCCCTCGGCGGGATCATGATGGCGCGCCTGCTGCCGAGCCTGCTGGTCGGCCCGGTCGCGGGGGTGCTCGCCGACCGCTACGACCGCAAGCGCCTGATGGTGGTCACCAGCCTGGTGCGCGGCGTGCTGTTCATCGCGATCGCGTTCTCTTCGGACCTGGTGGGCCTGTTCGCCCTGACCTTCGTCGTCGAGTGCTTCTCGCTGCTGTTCCTGTCCGCCAAGGACGCGTCGCTGCCGGTGCTGGTCCGCCGCGACCACCTGACCCAGGCCAACCAGCTGAACCTGCTGGTCAGCTACGGGACGCTGCCGATCGGCGCGCTGCTGGCAACCGCGATGATCGGGGTCGCGGCCCTGGTGCGTGCGCTGGGCCTGACCGGCGCGGACCCGACCGTCATGGCGCTGCTGCTGAACGCCGGCATGTTCCTGGTCTCGGCGGCCCTGATCTCGCGCATCCGGATGCCGCAGCACGGGCGCAGGGCGACCCCGCAGGAGGACAGCCCCGGCTTCGTCGAGGAGGTCAAGGAGGGCCTGCGGTTCATCCGCGACCTGCCGGTGGTGCGCTCGCTGATCCTCGGCGTCGTCGGGGTGTTCTTCGGGGCGGGCGTTGTGATCAGCCTCGGCCCGGCGTTCGTGGGCACCTCGCTCGGCGGCGCCGACACCGACTGGTTCACGCTGATGGCGTTCGTCGGCGTCGGGCTGGTCGTGGGCATCATCTCGGTGGCGCCGCTGGTCCGGCGCTTCCACAAGGAGAAGGTCTTCCCGATCGCGCTGGGGGCGGCCGGCGGCATCGCGGCGCTGGTCGCGACCCTGCCCAACCTCACGGTCACGCTGGTGGTGGGCTTCGCGCTGGGGGTCGCGGCCGGGCTCAGCTTCGTCACCGGCTACACGCTGCTGCACGAGTACACCGAGGACGAGGTGCGGGCGCGCACCTTCGCGGCCTTCTACACGAGCACGCGGATCGCGATGTTCGCCGCGCTGGGCCTCGCGCCCTTCCTCGCCGGTCTGATCGGCACCGGGGAGCTGATCGTCGGCAACCTCGACGTCCAGATGTCGGGCGTGCGCCTGATGATCCTGTTCGGTGGGCTGGTCGCCCTGCTGTCCGCGGTCCTGTCCGGCCGTGGCATCTACCGCGGCTTCGCCGAGGCTCAGGCGCCCGCCATCCAGCTGCCGCAGCGCGAGGCCGCGACGGACTCGGGCGTGTTCATCTCCTTCGAGGGCGTCGAGGGTGCGGGCAAGTCCACCCAGGTCGAGGCGCTGGCCGAGCTGCTGCGATCCGAGGGGCACGACGTCGTCGTCACGCGCGAGCCCGGCGGTCCGCCGGTGGCCGAGCGCATCCGCGGGGTGCTCCTCGACCCCAACGGGGCGGGCATGTCGCCGCGGACCGAGGCGCTGCTGTACGCGGCGGCCCGCGCCGAGCACGTCGAGAAGACGATCCTCCCGGCGCTCGAGGCCGGCAAGATCGTCCTCTGCGATCGCTTCATCGACAGCTCGCTGGCGTATCAGGGCTTCGCGCGCGGCCTCGGCGAGGCCGACGTGTACCAGATCAACCGCTGGGCGATCGGCGGCGTGCTGCCCGACGCGGTCGTGCTGCTGTACCTGGATCCGGAGGAGGGGCTGCGGCGCGTGCAGTCGCGGACCGCACGCGCCGGGCGAAGGCTTCGGCCGGCGGACGCCGCTGGTTCGGGCTGGCAGGAGGGCGACGCCGACCGACTCGAGCGCGAGAGCCTCGACTTCCACCGGGCGGTTGCCGCGGGCTTCCTCGAGATCGCCAAGCGCGACAAGCGGCGCTTCTGCATAGTCGACGCCAGCGCGGACCCCGAGACGGTCGCCCGCCAGGTGCGCTCGGCTTTGCTGGCCTGGATCCCGCATCCCGACTCGACTGGCGAGTCCAAGCAGCAGCAGCAGCAGACGGGGCGGCGGCGTCGCGATCGGCGCCGGGCGCCCGAGGCGGCGGGCTAGGCCATGAGCGCTTCAGCGGAGGCCGGCAGCGTGTGGGATCTGCCGGGGCAGCAGCGGGCGGCCGAGGTCCTGCGCGGCTCCTGCTCTCGCGGTGAGCCCGGGCACGCCTGGGCGTTCATCGGGCCGCCGGGGGTCGGTCAGGAGCAGGCGGCGCGCGCGCTCGCCGCGGCGCTCAACTGCCCCACTCCGGACGGCCCCGGCGAGCCCTGCGGCCGCTGCTCGGTGTGCAGCCGCTGCCGGCGCGGGACGTTCTCGTCGTATCAGGAGTTCGCGCCGGTCGGCTCGATGCACCGCAAGGACGACGTGCAGAACCAGTGGCTGCGCGCGGCGTCGATGTCGGCGTTGGAGGGCAGCTGGAAGGTCCTGCGCGTCATCGACGCGGACCGGATGAACGAGGTCGCCGCCAACACGTTCCTGAAGGGGCTCGAGGAGCCGCCGGAGCGGACGCTGTGGGTGCTCGACATCGCCGACCCCGACGAGCTGCCCGACACGATCCTCTCGCGCTGCCGGCTGCTGCAGTTCGCCCCCTGGCCGGTTGAGGAGCTCCGCGCCGAGGCCGAGCGCCTCGGCATCCCAGCCGTCGACATCCCGCTGGCCGTCCGTGTCGCCAGCGGTGCGCCGGCGGTGCTGCGGCGGCTGGCGCGGCCGCACGCCATCGAGGACCTGCGCCGGCACCGGGCGATCCTCGGGTCGCTGCGGCGGCACGGGCCCGGCTTCTCGCTGCTCGCCGCGCATGACATCGCCGAGGAGGTCAAGCGCGCCACCGCGGTGATCAAGGACGAGGTCGCCGCCGAGCTGCAGGACCTGTCGGAGCGCTACGGCGACTCGGTGCCGCAGGCGGTCGCCAAGCAGCTGGCCGAGCGCGGTCATCGCCGCGAGCGGGAGGTCAAGACCGCGGTCGCGCAGGCGGCGCTAGACGACATCGTCTCGTGGTGCCGCGACGTGCTGCTGGTCGGCGCCGGCGGGGATCCGGCGCACGCCCTGCACTGCGACGCCGCCGACGAGCTGCGCGCGGACGCCGCGGCGTTCGACCCTGCGCGGATCCTCCGGGCGATCGACGTGATCCTTGAGACGCGCGAGTCGCTGGAGCTCAACGTCCAGCAGGGCCTCGCCCTCGAGGCCTGCTTCATGGAGCTGTCGGCGCTAGCGCTGACGCGCTCCGGCTGACGCGCGCGTGGCAGCCACCCTGCTGGCCTTCGGCCTTGTGTTCGTCGCGGAGGTCGGGGACAAGAGCCAGCTGCTCGCCCTGGCGCTCGCCGCGCGCTACGGGTTCCGGCGGACGGCCGCCGGCCTGGTGCTGGCGGCGACCATCACAACGACGCTGTCGGTGGCGGCGGGTGGGGCGCTGGGGGCGGTGCTGCAAGGGCCTGTCCTTGCGGCGTTCGCGGGCGCCCTGTTCCTGATCTTCGGAGTGCTCTCGCTGCGCGAGGCGCTGGGTGGTGATGACGAGGAGGACCTGGCGGAGGCGAGGCCCGAGCCCGGCACCAGGTCCGTCGTGCTGACGGTCGCCACGGCGCTGTTCGTCGCCGAGATGGGCGACAAGACGATGATCGCGACGGCGGCCCTGGCCGCCCAGCAGGGGCTGGTGGCGACCTGGGCAGGCGCGCTCGGCGGCTTTATCGCGGCCGGGCTGGTGGGTGCTCTGCTCGGGCGTGGTCTGCGCGGGCGGGTGTCCGAGCGCACGTTGGGGCTTGTGTCCGGCGTGCTGTTTGCGATCTTCGGGGTCGTGTTCCTGATCGAAGCCCTCGCAGCGCTTTGAACCCGGTCGTGGTCGTCGGCGCCGGCCCGGTTGGGCTGGTGACGGCGCTGCTGCTCGCCGCCGAGGGGTTGCGGGTGGTCGTCCTGGAGCGCTCGACGGCTGCGGCGACGGAGCCGCGCGCGGTCCACCTGGACGATGAGGCGCTGCGGGTGCTGCAGCGGCTGGGCCTTGACCGGGTGGTCCGGGCGCTGAGCACACCGGTGTACGACTACGAGCTGCGCAGCGCTTCCGGTCGCCGGCTGCACCGGTTCCCGCGCGTGGGCGAGCCGCTTGGTCATCCCAGGTCTGTCCTGCTGCACCAGCCGGACCTCGGGGCGGTGCTGCGGGCCGCGGTCCGGGCGGAGCCGCTGGTGGAGCTGCGGCAGGGTGCGGAGGTGACGGCGGTGCGGGCGTTGCCCGCTGGTGTCGTGGTGCGTGGCGCGGACGGCGTCGCGGAGCTGGCGGCATCGTTCGTGCTGGGCTGCGACGGGGCGTCCAGCACGGTGCGGCGGTCGTTGGGCGTCGGGTGGCGGAGCCTCGGCTTCGAGCAGACCTGGCTGGTTGTCGATCTGCTGGTCGACGACGTGCCGTTCGAGCTGGCGGTGCCGCAGCAGCGCTGCGGCGGTCCGCGGCCTGCGACGTCCGTGCCCGTGGGGCGGGGTCGGCACCGGTTCGAGTTCATGGTCCTGGCGGGCGAGGACGCAGGGTCGGTGTCGGCCGACGTCACCGGGCTGATCCGCGAAGTGGGGGTCGATCCGGCAGCGGTCGAGATCGAGCGCACGGCCGCCTACACGTTTCACGCCCTGGTGGCGCGGCGCTGGCGGTCCGGTCGGGTCTTCCTGCTGGGGGACGCGGCGCACCTGATGCCGCCGTTCCTGGGGCAGGGGCTGTGCTCGGGGATTCGGGACGCGGTGAACCTGGCGTGGAAGCTGGCGCTGGCATCCCGGGTGGGCGGCGCGGAAGCGCTGCTGGACACCTACCAGGCGGAGCGGCGTCGGCAGGTCAGCGGTGTGATCTGGCGCACTGCTGCGCTGGGTCGGGTGGTGACGGGGAGTGGGCCGGGGTGGGACGGAGCGCGGTTCGTGGCGGCGTCGGCGCTCTCGGCGTCGCGACCGTTGCGGCGCTTGCTGGAGGGCCTGGAGCTGCCGCCGCTGCCGCGCGGTCCGCTCGTGAAGCGCCACGCCGTCTTGGGCGGCGGCGCTGGGCGGCCCTTCCCGCAGGCGCCGGTGATCGTCGGCGCGGGCGAGGTGGTGCGCAGCGATGAGGTGCTCGGGCCGGGCTTCGCGCTGGTGGGGTTGGGGGCGGATCCGCTGGTGGGCGCGCCGGAGGAGGTTCGGCGGTTCTGGCAGGCACTGGGTGCCCGCCGCATCGCGGTGCTCGACCGCCCTCCGCGGGGTGCGCCTGTCCGGCGGACTGGGGATTCTGGCTCGGCTCGCTCGGCTGCTGGGCTCGAGCGGGCGCTCGAGGTCGGCGATGTCGACGGCCGCCTGGCCCGGTGGTTCGCCTCCGCTGGCGCCGACCTCGCAGTGGTGCGCCCGGACCGCGTGGTGATGGGCGTCGGGCGGCGCGGCGACGCGGCCGCCCTGACCCGCCTGACGGCCCCGCTGGCCGGCCTGCTCAGGGCCTAGCCGAAGTCCGCCCGGCGTTGGGCGCTCGGGCCGATCCGCTGCTACCCTTGCGCCGCGCCGCCTGGCCCGCCAGGCGTCCGCACGCCGGGATAGCTCAGTCGGCAGAGCGATTCACTCGTAATGAATAGGTCCGGGGTTCGATTCCCCGTCCCGGCTCCACTCAGCATTGGCCCCCCCTCGGCACCCGATCCGTAGGCCGCTGCGTCTCGGAGTAGGAGGGCTCGGGACTTCGAGCCCTCACGACTTCTGCCTCAATCCAGACAAGGGGACCCTGCTGCTCAAGGGACAGGCTGGCATGGGCCGATCCTTCGCCCGATAGGTCGTACGCGTTGGCCATGGCGCCTGACCATTGGCGGTGACATGCCCTGGAAGTGGGGCTCGGTCGCAGGGTAGCCTTACGATGTGGTGTGTTGGAAAGGGGACCAGTCAATGGAGGATGCGATCCTGTTTCGCGAACTTTACACTCTCCGAGAGGCTGCCCACATTTTGCAGATCGCCGCCCCCAAACTGCGCTACTGGCTCGACGGGGCTTGGCGCAAAGGTGTATTCTATGCCCCTGTTATCCGTCCAGAGCCTACCGGTTCAGATATTGTAACGTGGGGCGAGTTTGTCGAGGCTGCGTGTCTTCGTGAATATCGAGGGCATGTGTCGCTGCAGCGACTTCGACCGGCCGTGGCTAAGCTCCGGTCCCAGTTCAACCTCTTGTATCCCCTCGCGAACTTGCGGCCCTTTATTGCTGCTGGTGATCTAGTCATGGAAGTCCAGCAGCAGGTTGGACTGCCGCGAAGTCTTCGCTTCGTTGAACGTGTTAGCGATGGCCAGTTGTCATTCACGCCGACTTTCGACTTGTTCAGGGTGAACGTTGACTTCGCAGACTCTGGCGACCAACCAGCTCTGAGGCTTTACCCTGATGGGCGCGACAGTCAAGTCGTTGTCGATCCTAATCGGTCATTTGGCGCCGCCACCGTAAGAGGAATTCGCACCGACGTTCTCGCGGAGCTGGTTGTAGCTGGTGAGACACGTGAAGACGTCATGGGCTGGTTTGGGTTGGAGGAAGAAGCTCTCATGGACGCTCTGGCGTATGAGCGCGTAGCCGAAGTGGTGGACCTGCGCTGAGCGGAAGTGGTGGACCTGCGCTGAACCCCTGGCCCGTCCGCTTCTACGTCGATGCCGACACCCTTGGCCTGGCTCACACTCTCGAGAGAATCCGCACCGATGTTACATACCCGGGATTCAAGGGGCGGGAGTTCAAGGGACGACATAAACCGCCCTGTCCTATCGAAGACACGGACACCGATGACGCCGTGTGGATCCCAGAGGTCGCAACGCGCGGCTGGATCATTATAACTCGTGATCGGCGGATTCAGGAGCGTCCGGCTGAAAAGGCCAGCGTCGTCAACCATGGCGCAAAGATGTTTGTGATTGCCTCGCGCGAGCATCTCCGTGTCTGGGATCAACTCGAGATTGTGGTTTCTCAATGGCGCAAAGTCGAGGCGCTTTCGCGCGAGGATGGTCCCTTCATCTATGTGATGTCGCGAACCACGATGACTCGGGTCGATCTTACGGAGTAGGACGCTCCGCCTAGCGTCTTAGGCGCTGTCGCCCGAATCCTGGCGGCTTCAGGGAAACGTGCGCGTCGAGTATGCGCATCTTGCGGGCATTCGAACTGTTCACCAACTTGGCCGGTGCAGGGGTGCATTCGAGCCAGAAGCAGCAACAACTGTCGTGCGCAAGCGAAGAGATCGAAGGGCCCTCGACGACTACCCGAGGTGCCTACTGCGACCCCTGCCAGTGAGAGAGCGCCTCGAACGGCGCGCCATTATCGGCAGGATTGGGCCGGTTCTTAAGGGCTGAGACGGACGAACAGGGCCGGTTGGCGGGGGTTCTCGGGACCTTCGACCCCGCGTGGGCGGTGGCGGCGACGCATCGTGTAGTTGCGGGTGCGGACCGTGTAGGTGGGGGGCCACCGAGACGGTCGGCGGCGTCGGCGCCAGCCGGTGATGGGTCGGCGGCGAGAGCGGCGCCCCAGGCCCACCCGCGAGAAAGGCGGTGGGGACATGTCCGCGCGAGAGGCGTTAGTGCGGATGAGCGTGCGAGGCGCCCTGGCCGTGGTCGCCGTTCTCGCCATGGTGGTGGCGAGCCTGGCGGTGGCGACGGTATGGCCCGAGACGAGTGAGGCCGCCCCCGGCGGCCACACACCGGTGACGCTCTGCCACCGGACCAACTCCGCGAAGAACCCGTACAACGCGATCACCGTCGATGCAGCCGCGGTGATCCAGCAGGGCCACGACAGCCACACCGGGCCGGTCTTCAACCCTGACGTCCACGACCAGAACAACCGTGGGTGGGGCGACATCATCCCGCCGTTCGAGTACGAGAAGGACGGCGAGGTGCGCACCTACGCCGGCATGAACTGGCCGGCAGGGTCCCAGATCCTCGAGAACGGCTGCCGAGTGCCGGATCCGGGCGATGAACCGACCGAGGAGCCGACGGACGAGCCGACGGATGAGCCGACCGACGAACCAACCGACGA
>CAZVUW010000002.1:27171-70803 GCA_964629825.1 uncultured Actinomycetota bacterium | reverse complement strand
GACGAGCCCACGGACGAGCCGACCGACGAGCCCACGGACGAGCCCACCGAGCAACCCGGTGAAGAGCCGGGTGAGGAGGTCCTCGAGGAGGTCATCACCCCGGAGGACGACGACACCGACGACACCGACGACACCGACGACACCGGCACCGACGTCCAAGAGGACGAGGTGGCCAGCGAAGCTGGCGGAACCACCAAGGTCCTTGGGAAGACGATCACCCGGGACGAGGCCGGCGTGACCGTGCCGACGCGCGTCGACGCCGGTGGTGGTGGGACGGCTACCGAGGCAGCACCGGGCGCGGCGTTCGCGGCCCTGGTGGCGGCGATCGGCGCTGCCATCGTGGCAGGCCGCGGGCTGCTGCTGCTCCGCTAGCGATCACTGGCGGGATCGGGCCCCGTGGTCCGGTCCCGCCACCCTCTTGACGACCTAGGAGACCGGCCATGAGCGGTCGCCAGCGTCAAAGCGCCCTGGGCCACCTGTTTGTGGCAAGCGTCCTCGCCATGCTGGCGGCGGCGCTCGTCGGCACCTCCACCGGCTCCGCGGCCAGCTGGCCGCAGCCGCCGAAGACCCCGGCGAGCGCACCCCAGGTCGACGTCACCGTCGCGTCTCCGTTTGCGGCCGCTCTCAGCGAGGCGAGGGACAGGGCCGCCGACGCGCAGGAGCAGGAGCCAACCCCTGACCCCGCTCCCGCGGACACTCCGCGAGAGGCGCCTGCGGCGGCGCGGCCCGTTCGCGTGGTCATCCCCGCCATCGGTGTGGATGCACAGATCGTGCCGATCGCATTGCACGAGGACGGGGCGCTCGCGGTGCCCGACTTCGGCCTCGCCGGCTGGTACGAGCTCGGCCCGCGGCCCGGAGAGCCGGGCCCGGCGGTCATGGCCGCGCACGTCGACTCGCGCGCGGGCCCGGACGTCTTCTATCGGCTCAGGGAGCTGACCCTCGGAGACGTCGTGGAGGTTCATGACGCCGAAGGCGAGGTGCATCGCTTCGCGGTTTCGGCGGTTGAGCAGCACCCCAAGGACCAGCTGCCGGCCGATCGCATCTGGGGGGAGGACGACGCGCCCGCGCTGCGCCTCATCACCTGCGGCGGCACCTTCGACCGCTCCGTGCGCCACTACACCGACAACATCGTCGTCTTCGCCGACTCGGTGTGACGCGGCCACATCACAGTGCGCTCCTAGCCTGCCTGCACGGACGGTGAAGGCAGGGAGCCGTCCCCAGGCAGACGGGACAGGGAGCTGATGATGGCAAGGGTCGTTGCGCTTGCGCTGCTGCTGATCGTCGCGGGCTGCGGAGGTGGTGCGGGCGGCGCCGCCTCGGACTCGGAGGAGGTGGCGGCCCTCCAGCAGAGGCTGGACGAGGCCGAGCAGACGATCGCGGAGCAGGCCTCGGAGATCGCGGAGCTCACCGAGCAGCTCAGCCGGGCGGACTCCGCCGGGTCCGACGAGACCACCGACGAGGCGGCCGAGGAAGCCGTCGAGACAAGCGAAGAGCCGCACGATGCGGCCACCGGCAGCCGCACGAACCCGGTCCCGCTTGGCGAGCCGGCACGAGTCGGCGACTGGGAGATCCGCGTGACCGGCACGACGCCGAACGCCACCGATCAGGTGATGGCGGAGAACCAGTTCAACGATCCTCCGGCCGACGGGCGCCAGTTCTTCATCGTCTCGCTCGAGGCTACTTACGTCGGCGAGGAGTCGGGTCAGTTCTGGGCCGACATCAGCGCCAGCACCCTCGATGACGCGAACGTCACCTACGAGTCGTTCGAAGACACGTGCGGATCGATACCCGACAGCATCGACGGCACCGGCGAGGCGTTCACCGGCGGGACGGTGACCGGCAACCTGTGCTGGTCGGTCGACAGCCAGCGCGCGGATTCGCTCGTCATGTTCCTCGAGCCGATGTTCTCATTCGACGGCGAGAGGGTCTGGTTCGCGCTCAGGTAGGCGAAGCGCCGCGCCGCCCGCTCGGCCCGCCCCCGATCACCCTGCGTCGCCAAGAGCAGCGGAAACCGTAGCGCTGGCGGACTCTGGCCCTCTATTGTCTGCGGGCAACCCGGCGATGTTGCGCGACGAGGGGTGGCTATGGCAGTCACGCAGGTGCTCGACGGCCTGGACGAGGGCAGCGCGTGGCAGGAGGAGCTGTACGTCCATCTGCATCGCCATCCCGAGCTGTCGATGCAGGAGCACGAGACCGCCGCCGAGATCACCCGCCGGCTGACCGAGCACAGCTACGACGTCCAGCAGATCGGCGGCGGGGTGGTGGGCGTGCTCGCCAACGGCGAAGGTCCGACGGTCCTGTTCAGAGCCGACATCGACGCGCTCCCGGTCGAGGAGGCCTCGGGGCTGCCGTACGCCTCGGAGGTCCCCGGCGTCATGCACGCCTGCGGGCACGACTTCCACATCGTGGCCGGGCTCGGCGCGGCGGCCTGGCTGGCGCAGAACCGGGACGCCTGGTCCGGCACCTACATCGCGCTGTTCCAGCCGGGGGAGGAGACCGCCCAGGGCGCCCGCGCGATGGTCGAGGACGGGCTGGTCGACAAGGTCCCGAAGCCCGACGTGGCGCTCAGCCAGCACGTCCTGCCGACGCCGGCCTCGGGGGAGGTGGCCATCGCCGCCGGCCCCATCCTGTCGACGGCGGCCAGCATCAAGATCACCGTCTACGGCAAGGGCTCGCACGGGTCGATGCCGCACATGGGGATCGACCCGATCCTGCTCGGCTCCTCGATCGTGGTGCGGCTGCAGGGCATCGTCGCGCGTGAGATCCCGCCGAGCGCCTTCGGCGTGGTGACGGTCGGCAGCTTCCAGGCCGGCGCGACCGCGAACATCATCCCCGACCGCGCCGAGCTGCGGCTCAACATCCGCGCCTACGACCTCGACGTCCGCGACCGCCTGCTCAAGGCTATCGAGCGCATCGTCAAGGCCGAGTGCGCCGCCTCCGGCTCGCCGCAGGACCCGGAGATAGAGATCTACGACCGCTACCCGCTGACCGACAACGACCCCGAGGTCACCGAGACGGTCCGCAGCGCGTTCGTCGAGCACTTCGGACCCGAGCGGGTCAAGGAGCTGGCGCCGATCACGGCCTCGGAGGACTTCAGCATCGTCCCCGACGCCTTCGGGGTGCCCTACTGCTACTGGGGCTTCGGCGGCTTCACACCTGATCAGCAGGCGCTGCCCAACCACAACCCCGGCTTCGCCCCTGCGCTGCAGCCGACGTTGAGAACCGGCACCGAGGCCGCCGTGGTCGCGATCCTCGCCTATCTCAGAAAGGACCGGTGACCGTTCGATGGCCACGAAGGCAGCGGTTGGTCAGACGGAGGGCCAGGCGGGCTTCCGCGGAAACGACAAGCTCCTCCTCGGCATCGTCCTGGCGGTCACCTCGTTCTGGCTTTTCGCCATGACCGCCGGCACGGTCGCGCCCTCGATCCTCGAGGACATCAACACCACCACCGAGTACGTCGACGCGAACGCGATGAACCTCGCCGTCTCGGTGACCGCCCTCTTCTCGGGGCTCTTCATAGTCCTGATGGGCGGAATCGCGGACAAGTTCGGGCGCGTGCGGATCGCCCTGACCGGAGTGGTCATCAACATCGTCGGCTCGGCGCTGCTGGTCATCGCGACCGGGTCGCTCGCCCTGCCGCTGCTGCTGACGGGCCGGGCGCTCCAGGGCTTTGCGGCGGCCTGCATCATGCCGTCGACCATGGCGCTGGTTAAGACCTACTGGGACGGCGCCGAGCGCCAGCGCGCCGTCTCGATGTGGTCGATCGGGTCGTGGGGCGGGTCGGGCCTGGCGGCGATCTTCGGCGGGACGGTCGTCAACTACCTCGGCTGGCGGGGCATCTTCGGCATCTCGATCATCGTGTCAGGGCTCGCCTTCGTGCTGATGCTCGGCACGCCCGAGAGCCGGCCCGCGGCGGGGCAGCGGCAGCGCTTCGACTTCGTCGGCCTTGCCCTGTTCGTGATCGGGACGCTGGCTCTGATGGTGGCCCTGATCTTCGGCGGCGGGCTCGGGTGGGGGAGCCCCAGCGTCCTGGCCCTGGCCGTGGTCACGCTGGTCGCGTTCGGGCTCTTCTACGTGTGGGAGCGGCGACAGACCAACCCGTTCGTCGACTTCGACCTCTTCAGAAACACGACCTTCACCGGCGCGACGCTGTCGAACTTCCTGCTCAACTGCACCGTCGGGATCATGCTGGTGAGCCAGCAGCTCATCCAGCTCGCGGGTCAGAAGCCGGACGGGACGCCCTACAGCGCCCTGGATGCCGGGCTGCTGTCGATCGGCTACGGGATCTTCATCATCGCGTTCATCCGCGTCGGCGAGAAGCTGCTGCAGCGCTTCGGCCCCCGCAAGCCGATGATCTGGGGCTCGATGATCGTGGCGGCCTCGATCCTGCTGCTGATGCAGACGCAGGTGCTGATCGGCCGCTACGTCGTCCTGTCGATCATCGCCTACTGCCTGTTCGGCCTCGGGCTCGCCTTCTACGCGACGCCGTCGACCGACGCGGCGCTGTCGAACCTGCCCGAGGACAAGGCCGGCTCCGGGTCCGGGATCTACAAGATGGCGTCCTCGCTGGGCAGCGCCATCGGCGCCGCGATCTCCCTGGGGCTGTTCACGGGCATGGCCGCCACGGGCTCGACGATCATCGGCGACGTGGTCGAGTTCCACGGGCGGACGGACAACGTCCTCCTGCGGCAGGCGGGCATGTTCGCGCTGGCCGTCAACCTGCTGTTCGTGCTGCTCGCGATCATCTCGATCACGGTCACGGTGCCCAAGGGCGGCGGCAGCCGCGACCTCGGCAAGGTCGCGCCCACCCCGCACCCGCCGCCGCAGCTGCCTCCGGACGAGGAGAAGGCCGCAGTGGTCGCCCGGCTGAGCCAGCTGTCGCTGAGCGAGCTCGAGGAGATCGAGAAGCAGGTCATGCTGCGCAAGCTCGGCGAGATCGACGCCGACCTGCTGCGGCAGCTGCTCGAATCCCGGCGTGAGTGACCGCGGCGCGAGGCCGACCCTAGGGGCGGTGGATCGCGCGCGGCAGGTTGAGGTCGAAGTAGATCCCCGCCACGCGGATGGCGAAGCACACGGCCGCGCCGAGGATCGGGATTGCGAGGTTGTGCGCGCCCGCCTCGAACGCGATCACGACGACCGCGGCTCCTAGCAGGGCCGGCACCGCGTAGAGGCCCGTGCGCAGGACGACGGGGATCTCGCGCAGCAGCACGTCGCGCAGCGCGCCGCCACCGACACCGGTGATGGCGCCGAGCACGATCGCCAGGGCGGGCCCCACCCGGTAGTGCAGCGCCGTGGCGGCGCCGGTGACGCAGAACAGCGCCAGCCCGCCCGCGTCGAAGATCAGGATCGGCCGTTCGAGGCGGCTGAGCACGTTGTGGCCCACGAAGGTCACGAACCCGGCCGCCGTGCCCGCGGCCAGGTAGCGCCAGTCGCGGAAGGTCTGGGGTGGGATCCCGATCAGGACGTCGCGGGTGATGCCGCCCGCCATGCCGACGACGATCGCCAGCGACAGCACCCCGATCATGTCCAGCCGGGCCCGCACCGCCGCCAGCGCTCCGCTCAGGCCGAACACGAAGGTGCCGGCGAGGTTCAGCACCAGCAGCAGGGTCGGGTCAAAGCCCTCAAGGACCTCAGGCGTCGCCACCTCGTCGCTGTCCCCTGCCGTCGGCTGACGAAGCTCCCGTCAGGTGCGGGCCGGACTCTAGCAAGCACTCCCTCGGCCTCCATGCAAGGTGTTAGAGGAGCGGTACTGTGGATAAATACGAAACGGTAGCGTTTCGTTAAGTCGCCACCCGCGGAGGAGCCGCCATGCCAGTCCAGACGGCCGAGACCCGGCCCGGGCGTCCGCGCAGCGCCAGCGCCCACAAGTCGATCCTCGACGCGACGATCGAGCTGCTCGCCGAGCTCGGCTACGAGGCCTTGGGCGTCGAGGCGATCGCCGCGCGGGCCGGCGTCAGCAAGGCCACGATCTACCGGCACTGGCGCACCAAGCGCGACGTCGTGGCCGAGGCGCTGGGCGGCATCACCCCGCCCGACGTGCCAGACACCGGAAGCGCCCGTGAGGACCTGCTCGAGGTCGGCCGGCGCGTCGCCGACCTGCAGGCCAGGGGCGGCGACCGGCTCCTGGCGCGGCTGCTCGGGGAGGCGGCCAGCGACCCCGTGCTCCTCCAGCTCTTCCAGGACACGGTCATGGGCCCGCGCGAGCGCCTGGTCGCCACGATCCTGCGCCGCGGAGTCGAGCGCGGGGAGCTCTCCGCCGACCTCGACGTGGACCTCGCCGCCGCGGCCTTCCTGGGCGCCATCGCCTACCTGCGGGCCACCGGTCGGGCGTCCGACGAGGAGCGGACGGGACTCCTCTACGACCTCATCTCGGCGGGCTCGCGCCCAGACCTTCAGCCGACCGCACCACCAGGAGGGTGATCAGCATGGCGATTCCCATCTCCGCCCACTGCCGCGCCTGCGAGCGCAAGCTGCTTCTCCGTGAGCTCACGACGAACGGCTCGGCCAGCTGCCCGAGCTGCGGGGCTCCGCTGACGCGCGGCTACGCGTTCCTGCTGCTCGAGGAGGCCCGCCGCGCCGAGACCCTTGCGGGTGAGCTGGCCGCCAGCCTCCAGCGTCTGGCGACCCTGCCCGGAAACCTGGTCATCGACCGCGACGAGGTGCACGCGGCGATCACGGCTCCTCTGCCGGCCTGGGCTCAGGAGCAGGCCGACCGCGAGCTCATCGTCGCCGAGGCCGAGGCGGCGCGCCGCAGCGTCCGCGACTGGACTCGCATGTCCCGCCGCGAGCGCGTCAACGGCACGCCCCGGCTGGTCGCCAAGCTGCGCACCATCGGCGAGCGCCTCGTCGCGCTGGCTCGGCCGGAGCGCACCGACGAGAGCTCGGCCCTGAACGCCGCCGCCACCGAGGTCGAGCGCGCCGCCGACGCGGTCAGCGCCGAGCGCCTCCACGCCGGCGTGGAAGCCACCAAGGCGCTCCACCACGCCGAGCGCGTAGTGAAGACACCCGAGACCAGGCCGGCGCCGAAGGTCGAGAAGGCCGCGACAGCCTCCGAGGGCCGGCGCAGCGACGCCCGGCACGACGACCGGGAGCTCGTCGAGGTCTGACCCAACCCCCAGGACGCCCGGGAGCCCCCCGGGCGTCCTCACATCTACCGCCCGGGAAGGCTGAGCGCTCCGGGCCGAGAGGAGAAGAGCCATGGAGCTGCAAGGCAAGCGGATCATCGTCACCGGCGGTGCCCGAGGCATGGGCGCCGCGACGGTCCGGGCGTACGTCCAGGCAGGCGCGACGGTCGTCTCGATGGACGTCAACGACGACGAGGGCAAGGCGGTGGTCGCCGCGGCCACCGAGCTGGGACCGGGCAAGGCCACCTACCGGCACGTCGACGTCTCGGATGCCGACGACGTCCGGTCCGTCTTCGCCGCGGCGGTCGAGGAGCTGGGCGGCCTGGACGTGCTGGCCCATCCGGCGGCCATCCAGCGACCCAGCTCGCCGGAGGACGTCACGGTCGAGGACTGGGACCTCATGCTGGCCGTCAACGTCCGCGGCACGATGCTGACCAACCAGGCCGCCTTCCACCACATGAAGGAGTCGGCAGGCGGCTCGATCATCAACTTCGGCTCGATCTCGGGCCTGCGCCCCGAGCCCGGTGCCGCCGCCTACTCCGCCTCGAAGGGAGCGGTCCACTCCTGGACCCGCACCGCCGCGGCCTCTTGGGGCGCCCACGGCGTCCGGGTCAACGCGATCCTGCCCGCCATCGCCACCCCGATGTACGAGGAGGCGCTCACGCGCATGAGCCCCGAGGAGCTCGAGGCGCATCGCTGGATCAACGAGGAGAGCATCGCGCTGGGCAAGCGCTACGGCGACCCGGACCGCGACCTCGGTCCCGTGATGGTCTTCCTGGCCTCGGACGGATCGCGCTTCATCACCGGCCAGCTCCTGCCCGTCGACGGTGGGCAGACGTCAGTTCGCTGACCGGGATCATCCCAAGCCGCGGTGCGGCGCTCGCCTTCTAGTGGGCGAGCGCCGCCTCTGCGAGGATCGCCCTGCGAGCGTGCGAGAGGCGAGGGGAGATGGGGCGGCAGCTGGATGGCGGAGCGGACGCCGATCGGTCCCTGCGGCAGCGGATGACGTCGTGGTGGTGGGACTACCTGGCCATCTTGATCTGGCTCGTCCTGGTCTTCTCCTTCCTGGGCATCCCGCAGCTGATCGGCTGGATCGACCTGGGCGACGCGTGGACCGACCCGGCGACCGCCGACGGGGTCGTCTCCGTCCTCACGGTGATGCCCTACCTCATCTATCTGGTGGCGGGCGAGGCCGGCCGAGGACGCGCGACCTGGGGGAAGCGCCGCGCCGGACTCGCCGTCTGGGTGGCGGGGGAGACCGCCGTCCTGGCGCGCATCGCGCTGCGCAACGTGGTCAAGGTCCTGCCGTGGCAGCTGGGACACATGGCGGCCATCCGGTTCGCGACGACCGACGCCCCGACTGCGCAGGCACAGCTGATGCTCATCGCGGCGCTGGTCCTGCTCGCCGCCATCGTCGGCCCCATCCCCGCCGGGCGCCGCGGGCTGCACGACTGGGTGGCCGGGACGGACGTGCGCTCGGTGGTGCCACGGTCCGCTCCCTAAGCCCGCATCGCATCGCTTTGGGCAGATCCGCGGCTACCCTCGGTTAAGCCGTCCAGTCGAGGTCAACGTGCCCATCCGTCGCCTGGTTCTTCCCGGGGCGGCGTTTCTCGCCGCCGTCATCCTGGCCGTCGTCGCCATCACGAGCGGCGATGACCCCGTCACCGTCGACACCGACCGCGTCGCCGACCAGACCGGCGACCCGACGCCCGACCCCGACTCCCTTCCGGACGGGCCCTCGGTCGAGCGCATGGCGCTCCTGCGCCTCGAGCCCGACTCGGGCATGGCCATCGGCGACCCGGACGCCCCGCTGGTGCTGGTGTCGTTCGAGTCGTTCGGATGCCTGTGGTGCGGCATGTTCCACCGCATCACGATGCCGGAGGTCCTGTCGGACTACGTCGACACCGGCCTGCTGCGCATTGAGTCGCGCATGGTCCCCTACGAGGAGCGCGCCCTCGCGGGAGCGCGCGTCGGCGCGGCCGCCGGGCTCCAGGATCGCTACTGGGCGCTCGCGGAGCACCTGTACCCGTTCATCGCCGGCGACGGCGAACCGCCGATCGGGCGCGAGCTGGAGGGGGAGGAGCTCGCCGCGTACCGCAGGCGCCAGACGGAGGAGGCGCTGCTCGCACAGGTCCAGGCAGTGGCCGATGAGATCGACCTCGACTGGGACCGCTTCGTCGCCGACTTCCGCTCCGAGGAGGTCGCCGCCATCGTCGAGCGCGACCGGAGCATCGCCTACCAGCTCGGCTTCACCGGCACGCCCGGGTTCGTGCTGAACGGGGTCCCCTCGGGTGGCTACAGCAGTCCCGAGCAGTTCCGCGCCTACCTCGAGGGCGTGCTGGCGGCGACCACGCGCTGAGCCGATGCTGGGCGTCGGAGTGGGCTATGTCGCCGCCCTGGCGGGGGGCGTGCTCGCGCTGCTGAGCCCGTGCGGCGCGCTGCTGCTGCCATCCTTCTTCGCCTACGCCTTCGACGGTGCGGGCCGCCTGCTACAGCGGACCGCGGTGTTCTACGCCGGTCTGGTCACCACGCTGGTGCCGCTGGGCGTCTCGGCGTCAGCGGCCACCCGGCTGGTCCGCACCCACCAGGAGACGGTCGTCGCCGTCGCGGGTGCCGTGGTGATCCTCCTGGGCTTGCTGACCGCGTTCGGTGGAGGCTTCGTCCTGCTGCCGCGTCGTCTGCGCGAGCGGAGCGAGGGCGGCAGCGGTGCAGGCGCCGTCTACCTGCTCGGCCTGACCTACGGGCTGACCGGCTTCTGCACGGGGCCGATCCTCGGCTCGATCCTCGTGCTGGCCGCGGCGGGTGGCCAGCCGGTTCGCGGCGGGGTGCTGCTCGCCATCTACGCCCTCGGGATGGTCGTGCCACTGCTCCTCCTGGCCTTGCTGTGGGACCGTCTGGGTGCACGGGCGCAGCGCTGGCTGCGAGGCCGCGAGGTCCGGGTGGGCGGGCTCCGGCTGCACTCGACCGCGCTGATCTCCGGGCTGCTGCTGGCTGCGGTCGGCGTTCTGCTGCTGCTCGGCGGAGGTGCCCTGGTCGAGTCGCCCGAGCTCGCGCTCGCCGGCGCCCGCGCCGAGGAGTGGGCGCGCGCCGTGGGGGAGCGGATCCCGGACGAGGTGCTCGGCCTGATCGCCGTGGCCGCAACCGGCTGGTGGCTGCTCCGGCGCTGGCGTGAGGCGACTCTGGAGGACGCCGAGGAACGGAGCCGACAGGGCTGATGGCCTCTCCGGCGGGTCCTAGTCCGCCCCAGCGCGCAGCCAGGGCGGGCGCGGCGCCTCGATCCGCTCCAGCGGCGAGCTGACCGGGCCGAAGCGGTCCGTGCGGTCGCGCCAGTCGCGCCAGGCGGCGGTGATCTCGTCCTTGTCCCGGGCGACGAAGTTCCACCACATCTCGATGCGCTCACCGAGCGGCTCGCCGCCGAGGACGAGCAGGCGGGCGCCGGCTTCGCCGGCCTCGATCGGCAGCTCCTCGACTCCGGTGGGGACGAGCGCCAGCCATCCGACGTCGATCACCTCGGGACCGACCTTCACCTTGCCGTCCAGCGGGACGACCGCGTGCTCGAACGACCTGTCGGTGGGGAGCACCGAGGTCCCGTGGCGCAGGGTCAGATCGAGCCCGACGATCGGCGTGTCGGCGCGGGCCGGCGACTTGATCCCGTCCAGGGCTCCGGCGAAGAGCCAGCCCTCCGCCCTGCCCAGCTCCACGCGCGGGAGGTCGGCGTGGTGGACGAACGACGACTCCCCGTGCCGGGTCGACTCGGGCTGGGCGACCCACATCTGAGCACCGCGGAACGGCGGCCGGGCGGCAAGCTCGGAGTGCGCGATCCCGTGGCCGGCGCTCATCCAGTTGAGCTGGCCGGGGCGGATCACCTGCTCGGTGCCGAGCGAGTCGTTGTGCAGCGCCTCGCCCTCCAGGAGCCAGGTGACGGTCGACAGGCCGATGTGCGGGTGGGGACCCACCTCCATCGGGTCCGGCTTCTCGGCGTCGACCGGGCCCATCAGGTCCACGAAGCACCAGGCGCCCACCGTCCGCCGGCCCTTGGTCGGGAGGACACGGGCGACGGGCAACCCGCCGACGGTCGTCCGCCTGCCCTCGCGGGCCTCGACTCCCTCGAGGCGCTCGTTCTCGCACCTGCGGTCGGCGGGTTCCAGCGGGCCGCTCATCGCTGCTCCGATCCGTCGGTCAGGAGGGCTGCCGCAGACCCTACGCCGCTTTCCGGCCGGCGCCAGCATCCGACGCGGGCTCCAGTTGCAGAACTCTTGTGCAGAAGTATTGTGTATGCATGAGCGCGAAGTCCACGGTCGTCCTGTCCAGCGCCCAGGTGCGTGCCCTGGCTCACCCGCTGCGTCTGCGCCTGCTGGTGGCGCTGCGCGTGGCCGGGCCCGCCACCGCGACCGCCTTGGCTCAGCGCCTTGGCACTAACACCGGGCAGACGAGCTACCACCTGAGACAGCTGGCCGAGGTGGGGCTGATCGTCGAGGACGACGCTCGGGGACGGGGTCGCGAGCGCTGGTGGCGAGCAGCGCACGATGCGCACGACTGGTCGGCCGCCGCGCGCTCGGGCGACCCCGACGATCAGGCCGCCGTCGAGTGGATGGCCGGCAGCGTGGCCGCGCTCCAGAGCCGCTGGCTGGAGGCCTGGCTGCGCGAGCAGGACGACTGGTCGCGGGATTGGCAGGACGCCAGCGACCTGTCCGACTGGAGCCTGGAGCTGACGTCCGAGCAGGCGCGCGCCCTGGTCGCCGAGCTGCACGCGGTGGTCGAACGCCACCGCCAGGCGGTCGGCGGCTCGAGCCCCCACCCGGAGGCCGAGGAGGATGTGCGGCAGTTCATCGTCCAGCTCAGGGCCTTCCCCCGCCCGGAGCTGGAGCTGTGACCGCCGCCTCGGCCACGCGGCGCTTCCTGCTCCTACGGGCTCTGCGCTGGTTTCCGGTCGGGCTGCTGATCCCCGTCCTGGTTCTGCTGCTCCAGGAGCGCGGCCTCAGCCTGACCGAGATCGGGCTCGTCACCGGCGCTCAGGGCCTGACGGTGTTCCTGCTCGAGCTGCCAACCGGTGGGCTGGCGGACGCCCTTGGTCGCAGGCCGGTGCTGCTGGCCGCGACGGCCCTCCAGCTCGTGGTCACGGTGCTGCTGGCCGTCACCACCTCCCTGCCGCTCCTCCTGGTGGTGTTCGCGCTCGAGGGCGTGTACCGCGCCCTGGAGTCGGGGCCGCTCGACGCCTGGTTCGTCGACGCGCTGGCCGACGCCGACGCCGCGCACCGCATGACGCAGGGCCTCTCCTGGGGCGGTGCCGTGACCAGCGCGGCGGTGGCGGCCGGAGCGCTCCTGGCCGGCGTCGTGGTGGCGGCGAACCCGCTCGGTGTGGTCGCACCGCTCGCGGCGCCGCTGGTCCTGGCGGCGGCGGTCCGGCTGATCGAGCTCGGCGCCATCGCGCTGCTCGTCACCGAGGTCCGGGAACGGCGCGGGCCGCAGGCGCTGCGCGCCTCGGTGGGCCAGATCCCGACCGTCGTCCGAGCAGCGGTCGGCACTGTGACGGGCTCTTCGGTCCTGCTCGCGCTGGTCGGCGTGGAGGCGCTGTGGAGCGTCGGCATGACGGCCTTCGAGACCTTCCTGCCGGTCAAGCTCGGCGAGGTCGTGCCAGGCGGCGCTGAGCAGGCGGGGGCCATGCTTGGCCCGGCGGCCGCGGCGGCGTGGGTCGCCGCCGCAGCAGGCGCCGCCGCAGCTCCGCTGCTGGGCCGCCGCATCGGCCTGGCGGCCTCGGGTGCCGCGCTGAAGATCCTTCAGGGCGCCACGATCCTGGCCATGGGCCTGCTGGGAGGCCCGGCCGGCGTGCTCACCGCCTACCTCGGCTGCTACGCGCTGCACGGCGCGGCCAACCCGGTCCACCAGGCGCTGCTGCACCAGCGGGTGCGGTCAGCGGAGCGGACCACGGTCCTGTCGCTCAGCTCCATGGCCGGCCAGCCGGCCTACGCGCTCGCCGGCGTCCTCCTCGGAGCCGTGGCGGACCGGGCCACCGTGTCGCTGGCGATCGTGCTGGGCGGAACCGCGCTCGCCGCGGCGGCCGCCTTATACCTGCCGGCCTGGCGGGATCAGCGCGCCGCCGCGCGCAGCCCGGCCAGGGTCGCCGAAGACAGCGCGGCCTCGCCGCCGTAGGCGTAGCCGCCGTAGATGGCGTCGGCCCGCTCGGACACGTAGGCGCCAACCCGCGGGTCCAGCGAAGCGCTCGGCGTCAGCAGCAGTGGACCGCCGAGGTGGCCGCTATGAGCACCGCCGGTCAGGGCGTCGGCGAACGAGTCCGCCCGCGCCAGCCCTACGGCCGAAGGCGCGGGGAAGAACACCTCGGCCACGGCCAGCGCCGTCGCCACGCGGTCGGAGCCGGCGATCGGGGTCAGCGACGGGTAGGCCCGCGCGGCCGGGCCGCCCACGGCGTAGCGCGCGCCGCTGGAGATGCCGGCGAGGAACGCGTCGGTCGCCGAGTGCGACGTCCCGGAGCCGGTCAGGATGACCACTCCGCCGGTCGCGGCCGCTGCCGCTCCCGCCGCCAGCGCGTCGGGGAAGTTGTAGGCCGTCGCCACCAGCACGCTGCCGGTGTCGCCGAGCTCGCGGGCGACCGCGATCGAGGTCTCGATCCGGCTGGGGCCGTGCAGCCGCTTCACCTTGTAGCCCATCGACTCGAGGGCCCTGACCACGGCCGGCTTGATCGCCGCCTCGCCGCCCACGACGTAGACGGTGCCGCCGGGAGCCAGGATGCGCTCCAGCTCCTCCGCCGTCGCCGGATGCAGCCGGTCCGACATGGTCAGCAGCGTCGGACCGCCGCGGTCTACGGCCAGCGGTGTGCCGGCGAGGGCGTCGGCGTAGTCGTCACCGCGGGCGAGGACCACCGCCTTGGCGCCGCCCTCCGGGAAGAGGTCGCGCGAGATGGCCACAGCGGTCGCGAACCGATCCCGGCCCGACAGCCGCATGGTCACCTCGACCGGCGGACGCTCGTCGTCCGCGATCGACACCACGGCCGTGGAGGGCTTGCCCACCTGGTAGGTCGGTCGCGGCTCGACGGTCACGAGGACGGTCTCGGTCCCCTCGGGCTCGCGGTCGTCCAGCACGCGCACGGGGACGCGCACCGTCGTCTGACCGTCCTCGAACCGCACCGAGCCGCTGAGCCGCTCGATGTCCTTGCCCTGCGTCGCCGTGCCGTTCACCGAGTAGCGCACGGTCAGGGGGCCGAACGGCTCGCTGCGGCGGAAGGTGAGCTCGCCGTCGACGTCGGGCTCGGCGGCCGCGGGCTTGGACGCGCGGACGGTCACGACGTCGTCGTCGGGCAGGTCATCGACGACCTCGGCGTAGAGCTCGACGTAGTGATAGGGCTCGTAGGGGTCATTGGTGGTGACGAGCACCGCGCCGTAGGCGAACAGGTCGTAGAGCTCGTTCGCATCGACCTCGAACCGCAGAGCCCGCGACCCACCGGGGGCGACGGTGCCCTCGGTCGGGCTCACCGACAGCCAGGGGTAGTCGCCGAAGTCCTCGTCGAGCTCCTCGATGTCGAAGGTCAGCGGGACGGTGCCGTCGTTGCCGAGCCGGACGGAGACCTTGCGTACCTGGCCCGGTTCGACCGGGACGTCGATCCCGTACGGGTCCAGCGTCGCCCAGGGCTGGTCCGGCGTCAGCTCCGCGAACACGCTCTCGCTGACGGTGCCCCGTTCGATGCGCTCCTCGAGCTCATAGGTCAGGTAGCCGGCGCGTGACACCTCGACCGGCCACGTGCCCTCCGGGGCGTACATCGTGAAGCTGCCGTCGCTGCGGGAGCGCACGGTCAGGGTGACCGGGGCGCCCTGCCAGCGCGCGCGGACCGAGACATCAGCCGCGATGGGCTCGAAGTTCCTGGCATCGACGATCGTGCCGGACAGGCCGCCGAAGGAGGCTGGCATGGGAACCGTCAGCGCCAGATCGACCTTGAGGCCCTGCTGGCGAGGAGCGTTGGAGAGCACCACCAGCTCACCCGCGTAGGAGGTCGGCTGCAGCGCAGCACCGCCGAGGTCGACGGTGATCGTGGTCGAGTCTCCAGGCTCCAGGGCTCCCGCAGCCGGGCTCGCCGCGACCCACGGCGCGTCCGTGAACGAGCTGACCGTTCCGTGACCGGCGTCGGGTGCCCAGTCCGTCGGCTCGAACCAATCGCCTACGACCATGGCTATGTCCATGTCGATGGGGCCGCCGAACGGCTCGAACGACACCGCGAACGTCACCGTCTGACCGACGACGTCGGCGGGCACGATCGCGACCAGCTCGAAGAGCTCGTCGTAGATGTAGACCTCGCCTGTCCAGGCGACGTCGAAGATGTCCACGAAGAGGTCGACGCCGATGTCCTGGGCCGGGTCACCGCTCAGGACCTCCGGCGGAAGTCCGGTCGTTCGGTCCTGATCCACATCCAGGAAGACGTAGCCGCCGAGCTCGAGGAGATCAGTGGAGTCGCTGAACTCCAGGGACAGGGTCATCTGCACGTCGTCGGCGCCGCCGCGCACCTTGGTGACGTCGACGCTTCCAAGGGCGTCACCCTCGGGGTCGTCGATCACGACCTCGAGCTCCGAGGGGTCGGCCGGGATCAGGTCGGTGGCGGGTCCACGCACCTCCTGCCGCTCCCAGCGCGCGTGCCGACGCTGCTGCGGGACGATCGGCAATGGTTCGGGCGCCGCGACCGGGCGGTTGCGCTCGCGCAGCTCCCACTCGAGGTCGGCGGTGCCGTCGTTGGTCAGCAGGACCTCGCGTCGGGCGGTCTGACCGAAGGCGGCGGTCGCGCTCAGCTCCGTCTCGGAGAGCGCGGCAGCGGGCGCGCGGAGGGTGCCGTTGAAGATGGCGGCCGGGCCGACCTGGACCTCGACGCCCTGCGCGACGTCCGCGACGTAGCGGGGCGCGCTGATCTCCACGTCGTAGGTGCCCGGCAGCAGGACGAGGTTGTAGAAGCCGTCCTCATCGGTGGTGGTCGAGCGACCACCGGGCTGGGCGGTGACGAGCGCCCCGGCGACCGGCTCGGCGTCGTTGGCGTCTCGGGCGTAGCCGGTCACGCTGCCGGTCGGCACCACCTCGTAGCGCCACGCCGTCCCAGGGGTGGCGACCGACTCGAAGGTGCCGAAGGCGAGCCCGCTGGCCCCCTCGGGATCCTCGATGCCGATCACGGCGCCGCTGCCTTGAGTCGAGCGCGGGTTGTCCTCTCCGTAGAGGACGTCGATCGTGCCGTCCTCCCACAGCTTGATCTCGACGTCTGCGCGTCCGGACAGGAAGTACAGCTCGACGTTGTCCCACTGGATGACGAAGGCCCGGTCGGGGGCGACGCCGATCGTGCCGTAGCGCACGGCGGAGTCGGAGCCGATCACGAAGTCCTGCCACAGGGCGAAGATGGCCGCGTTCGGCGCTTCCTGCGACGGGATCGGGTCGGGCAGCCACCAGATGCCCTCCGACTGCTCAAAGGCGGCGAACCCGTTCTCGGAGACCCACAAGGTGTCGTAGTCCTCGCCGTAGAAGGGGAACGCGAAGGGCAGCCGGAACCGTCCCAGGATCTCGTCACCCTGCATGCTTGACTCGAGCGGAGCCTCCACCCAATCGAACGGGATCTCGCGGCAGACGTGGCCGTGATCGTCGAGCTTGCGGGACAGCTGGAAATCCAGCGTCACCGGGGCGTCGACGAGCTCCACCTCGGCTGCGGCCTGGTCGGTGCAGCCGCCGGCGGCCGCGCGAACCGTGTAGGAGCCGATGGGCAGCTCGAGCGAGTAGTCGCCCGCCGCGTCGGTGGTCACCGGAGCGACCGGCACGCCGACCGGGCCCACGGCCGCGCCCTCGATCGGCGCGCCGTTCTCGGCGCTGGTGACCTTGCCAGACAGGACGTAGCGCGGGAGCGGCTCCAGGGAGAAGTCGGCCGTCGTGGTCTGGTCGGTCTCGATCTCGACGGTCGGGTTGACCGCGGCGTAGTAGCCGAAGGCCGAGGTCGTCACCGTGTAGGTCCCGGCCGCGAGCCGCATGGAGTAGCTGCCGTCGGCCGCCGTCGTGGCGCGGTATGGACGCGTTCCGTCGTTCGCGATGACCGCTGCTCCCGCGATCGGGGTCGTGGTGTCCGCATCGGTCAGCACGCCCGTCAAGGTGCCGCCGGTAGCCACCACCGCCACCGCCGCGGCAGCGTCGACGCGGCCGTCGCCGTAGACGTTGTTCGGATCGCCGCTGGGGTCGCCGCCGCAGCTGTCGTCGAACAGGTCTAGGGCGGTTTGCCGCACCACATCCGTGCTGGCGTCGTAGTCGCCTCGGAGCGAGCTGTCGGCGGACAACAGCAGCGCAAGCACGCCGGTCACGTGCGGGGCCGCCATCGAGGTCCCCGACAGCGGCCCGTAGCCGTCGCCGGGGAAGCTGGAGATCACATCGACACCGGGAGCGCTGACGTCCGGGTTCACCTTCCCGGCGGCGGAGGGGCCGCGACTGGAGAAGGGTGCGATGACGTCGTCGGGGTCGGTTGCCCCGACGCTGAAGGTGTTGAGGAAGTCACCGGGTGAGCCGCCGGTCTCACAGCCGGGGCCCTCGTTGCCGGAGGAGAACACGGGGATGATCCCGGCGGCCCTCCAGGCCGCGACGGTGCCCTCATAGAACGGGTCGCCCGGCAAACCACCCCACGAGTTGTTGACGATGTCCGGCCGGCGCGACGGGTCGGGGTTCTGCCCGTTCAGGTCGGTCGGCGCCAGGATGAACTGGCCCGCGGACAGAAGGGCGGTCTCGGAGCAGAAGATGTCCTCACAGCCCTTGGCGGCGATCCAGCGCGCCGACGGCGCCACACCGATGTCGGGGGAGAACGGTCCGGGGCCGTCACCGCCCACGATGGTCCCCATCGTGTGGGTGCCGTGGCCGTCGTTGTCGCAAGGCTCCGGACCGCAGATGCCCGTCGGGTCCCACCAGCTGTAGTCGTGGACGAAGGTCCCCCCGCCGAGGTTGCCGCGGTAGGAGTCCACGAGCGCCGGATGGGTGTACTCCACGCCGGTGTCGACGTTGGCCACCACCACGCCCTGACCCGTGATGCCGTCCTCCCACACCTCGGGCGCGTTGACCTTGGCGACGCCCCAGGCGGGATCCGCCTGAGCCGAGCGCACCGCCTCGGTGGGCTTCACCGGCTCGACGCGCCGGTAGCTGCGCTCGCCGCGGATCGCGCTCACCTCGGGCAGCTCTGACAGGCGGCGCGCCAGGTCGGCGTCGGCGCCGTCGACTACAAGCACGTTCGTCAGCCAGTAGGTGGTGACCGCAGCGCCGTCTGCTCGCGCGGTCGCGAGGGCACGCCCTTGGGAGGCCCGGGCCGTGCCCTCAAGCGCGGTCAGGACAGCCTTTCCGCGCGCGGTCCAGTCGCGGGTCCGCCCGGCGGGGCCGAGGTCCGCGCTGCGGTCGAACTCGACCACCAGGCGTCCGGGGTCCTCGTCCAGGGCCGCGAGCAAGGAGGGCTCGATCTTGGCTGTCGAGGCGGAAGCCGCCGCCGGCACAGCCGGCGCCGCGGTCCCCAGAAGCAGAATGGACATGAGAAATGCGAAAATGCGGCCCTTCATGTCAGCTACTCCTGGTTCTGCACGGCGCCCCAACGCCGGCCCGTCCGATCCGCCCGCCGAGAGCCTATGTCAGGCCGGCACGAGGTCAACAAATAACAGGGCTGGAATCAATTGGCAGCCAGCGTGTCAGGTTTTCGCAAACTTGCCCTGCGTGAGACGCCGGGGCCCGCGCTCCCGTTTATCAGTTCACACAATCGGTTCTGGGGGTACCTTTCTGGGCTCGCTCTGCGGGCAGGCCGGTCACCCGACCTTGAGATCACCAGGAGCACCGATGGTCCCCGACCCGATCCTCTACGGCGGCTTCGCCGTGCTCGTCTCCGCCCTGCTGGCGGTCGACCTGCTCGTCGTCCACCGCGAGTCCCACGCGGTCAGCATCCGCGAGGCGGCGACCTGGACGGTGATCTGGGTCGGCGTCGCGATCGCCTTCGGGCTGCTGGTGCCCCAGCTGCACGATGGCACCAGCGCGAACCCGATGGCTGAGTACTTCACCGGCTACGTCATCGAGAAGTCGCTGTCGGTGGACAACGTCTTCCTGTTCCTGCTGATCTTCTCGGCCCTCGCGGTGCCCAAGCACCTCCAGCACCGCGTCCTCTTCTACGGCGTGGTCGGTGCGATCGTCATGCGCACGGTGCTGATCTTCGCCGGGGTGGCGCTCATCGAGCGCTTCGAGTGGCTGCTGTACGTGTTCGGGCTCTTCCTCATCTACGCCGGCGTCAAGACCTTCAAGGAGCGCGCCGAGCACCCCGACGTCACGCACTCGCCGATCTTCCAGCGGGTCCAGCGCATGCTGCCGACCACGGCCGACTACCACGGGGACAGGTTCTTCGTGCGCGAGAGCGGCCGCCTGCTGGCCACGCCCATGTTCGTGGTGCTCGTCATGGTCGAGTTCACCGACCTGATCTTCGCCATGGACTCGATTCCCGCGATCTTTGCGATAACGCGCGATCCGTTTCTCGTCCTGACCTCGAACATCTTCGCGATCATGGGGCTGCGGGCGCTGTACTTCCTGCTCGCCGAGGTCGCCGACCGATTGCGCTATCTGAAGACCGGTCTAGGGATAATCCTCATCTACGTCGGTGTGAAGCTGTTCACCGAGAACATCGAGGGCGTCTTCCACCCGACGCCGCTCCAGAGCCTCGGCTTCATCGCGGTCGTCCTGGCCGTCACGGTCGTGGCGAGCCTGCGCGCCGGCCCGCTGCCCGAGGGCGTCCCCCCCGCCGGCATCGGACCGTTCGGCCCACCGGCCTCGGAGTCGGGTGAGCACCCCGAGCGCTGATGCGGCCAGGATGTTGTTCTTGGCGCGCATGCGCGCCAAGAACAACATCGAACGGGGATGCGCGCGACCGGGGTTCGGGCGTGGTCCCCTATAGGTCCGCCTATGGTCCGCCGCGGAGTCTGAGAGCTCGGAGGAGCAGTGCTGGTAGTCGTCCTGAACGGTCCCAACCTCAACCGCCTCGGGCGCCGCGCGCCGGAGCACTACGGCACCCAGACCCTCGCGGACATCGTCGACGGGCTGCAGGCTCATGCGGCGTCGCGCGGTGCAGAGCTCGTCCATCGCCAGTCCAACTCCGAGGGCGAGCTGCTGGACTTCCTGCACGAGCACGTCGACGCGGCCGACGCGATCATCTGCAACCCGGCCGGCCTGACCAGCTACGGCGTGTCCCTGCGCGACGGGCTGGCCGACGCGGACCTGCCGCTGGCGGTGGTCCACCTCAGCAACTTCATGGCCCGGCCCGCGCCGTGGCCACGAGAGGACATCTTCGTGCCGCTGGCGCGCTTCTACCTGGCGGGCTTCGGCGCGGCCGGCTACCGCCTGGCGCTGGACGCTCTGCTCGACCACGTCGCCTCGGCACAGCCGGCGCCCGGTGTTGAATAGCCCGACGGGCAGGCTCGCGAGCGGTCAGAGAAGGGATCAGCGGTGATCGGGTGGCAGGTCGAAGACGGCATCGGACGCCTCACCCTCGATCGACCGGATTCCCTCAACTCCATGACGGTCGACGGCTTCGCGGCCTTCGCCGAGCGCATGGATGAGGCGGCCCACTCGCCCGACGTCCGGGTCGTCGTGGTAACCGGAGCCGGACGCGCGTTCTCGGCGGGGGCCGACCTCGACCCCGCGACCCTGGGCGACCCGGCCCTGGTCCCGCGCGCCAACCGCTGCATCCTCGCGCTGCGGTCCTGCCCCAAGCCGGTCATCGCGGCGGTCAGGGGAGCCGCGGCCGGCATCGGCTGCTCGATCGCGCTCGCCTGCGACCTCATCTACGCCGCGCGCTCGTCCTACCTGCTGCTGGCCTTCGCGCGCGTAGGCCTGATGCCGGACGGCGGCTCCACGCTGTTCGTCCCCCGCACCGTCGGCATGGCCCGGGCAGCGCAGATGTGCCTGCTGGCCGACCGCGTCGACGCCGAGACCGCCGAGCGCTGGGGCCTGATCAACGAGGTGACCGAGGACGACGAGCTGGATCGCCGGGTCGACGAGATCGCGACCCGGCTGGCGCGCGGCCCGGCCCAGGCGTTCGCAGCGACCAAGCGGGCCCTCAACCAGTCCGCCTACGCGGGACTGGCGGAGCAGCTGGAGCTCGAGCTGGCGCAGCAGCAGGCGCTCCTGGCCTCCGATGACCTCAAGGAGGGCCTGGCCGCGTTCCGCGAGCGCCGCGAACCCCGCTTCGGGTAGCGCAATCCCCCCTAGAGGGCTCACATCTGTGTGTATAGTTGCAACGAATAGTTGCCGCCTTGCCAGAGGAGCCCCCATGGCGCTGGTCAGGTCCGAGAGGCGCGGCCGCGCAGTTCTGCTGACGCTGGACCGCCCTGCGGACATGAACGCTCTGAACACCGGCCTGATCACCGAGCTGGGGGAGCAGGTGGAGGCCGCCGCGCAGGACCGCGGGATCGGCGCCATCGCCATCACCGGTGAGGGGCGGGCCTTCTGCGCCGGCGCCGACCTGAAGGAGGCGTTGGAGAAGACCCGTGACGCCGAGGTCTTCCGAGCCTGGCTTGGCGGCTGGCGCAGGGTCTTCCGCGCCATCGAGACCGTCGACAAGCCGGTCATCGCGGCCGTGCAGGGGATGGCGCTGGCGGGCGGTCTCGAGCTCGTGCTCGCCTGCGACGTCGTCGTCGCCTCCACCGAGGCGCGCTTCGGCGACGCCCACATCAACTACGGCCTGGTTCCGGGCGGCGGGGGCTCCAAGCGGCTGCCCGACGCGATCGGACGGCGCGCGGCCCGCTGGCTCATGTACACCGGCAAGATGATCGACGCCCGGCGGGCGTACGAGCTAGGCCTCGTGCAGGAGGTGCTGCCCGCCGAGGGCTTCGCCTCCGCCGTCCTCGACCTGGCCGCCGAGATCGGCCAGCGCAGCCCGGTGGCGCTGGCCTTCATGAAGCGCCACACCGCGTCGCCGCTGGTCAGCGACGACGCGCTCGACTACGAGATCGAGGGCGCCGTCGGCGTGGTCACGGGAACCGACGCACGCGAGGGCCTGAGCGCCTTCGTCGAGAAGCGCGCACCCGCCTTCCCATCCCTGAGCGGCTGAGGTCTTCCATGAGCGCTCGCCCCGGCGACGTCCTCTCCACCTTCCGGCTGCCGGTCGACGCCTCGAAGGCGCGCGAGATGGCGCTGGCCCTCGGAGCCGCCGAGTGGTCCGATCTGACCGCGGAACAGCTGTGGGGGCGTGTGGTCGTGCCGACCTTCACCGCCTGCTCCGGGCACTGGCAAGATCGCCGCGAGCTGATGACCGGCCCCCTCGGCCTGGACCTGCCCCGCACCCTCCACGGCGAGCAGCGCTGGCGCTTCACCCGCCCGGTCCGGGTGGGAGACCTCCTCGACGGCGAGACCTCCCTGCACTCGATCGAGGAGCGCGAGGGGCGCCGCGGCGGGCGAATGCGCTTCGTCACGCTGCGCACCAGCTACTCGGCTAAGGGTGAGCAGGTGCTGACCGAGGACATGGTCCTGATCGAGACCGAGCCGCCCAACGGCCCGCCCCCAGCGCCGGCGGCGAACCCCAAGGGCGACCAGAAGGGCGAGGCGGCGCCCTCGGCTCCGGTCGAGCTGCCCGAGCCGGAGGGTCCGCTGCTGGCACCCGAGCAGCGCATCGGGCCGATCACGCGCACCGACATCGTCCGCTACGCGGGGGCCTCCGGGGATTTCAACCGCATCCACCACGATGACCCGTACGCCAAGATGCTCGGCCTGCCGCAGGTGTTCACCATGGGGATGCTGCAGGGCGGCATGGTCGGCGTGCACCTCGCCGCGGCCGTGCCCGAGGGGTCCATCCGGTCGCTCTCGCTGCGCTTCCGCGATCGGCTCTGGCCCGGCGAGACGCTGCTCATCCGCGGCTGGTGGCAGCCCGACGAGCCCGGCGGCTGCGCCCTTGAGGCGCGCGCCGAGGACGGCCGCCTGATCGTCACGGCAACCGGGCAGGTCGAGGCATGACCGCGCCGGCACGGGCAGACGACGGCGCCGCCGGCGGTGCAGACCTGCGGTTCGACCTGCTCGTTGTCGGCGCCGGCATGGCCGGCCTCACCGCCGCCGCCGTCGCCGCGTCGCGCGGCGCCGAGGTCCTGGTGGTCGACAAGGAGCCCGCGGTGGGAGGCTCCGCCGCGATCTCCGGCGGTCACATCTGGACCGCCCCGACCGCCGAGGTCCTGAGCGCCGAGAGCCCGGCCAGCGACCCGGCGCTGGCGGCGCTGCTGCTCGCGCGCTTCGGCGAGGCCGTCGACTGGATCCGCTCGACCGGCGTGGAGATGACCGACGAGCTGACCGTCCTCGGCTACGGCCGCGGCTACCGCTTCGACGTCCTCCGCTACCTGGAGCGCTGCCAGGGCATGGTCGAGGCCGCCGGCGGCTGGGTCCTGCCCGGCCGGGCGGTGACCGCGCTGCTGACCTCATCCGGCGCCGTCTGCGGAGCCCTGATCCGAGACGACCGCGGCGAGACGACCGCCGTCTCGGCCCCGTGGACGCTGCTCGCCACGGGCGGCTTCTCCGCTGCGCTCGATCTCATCGGGCGGCACATCTGCCCCTCCGAGAACGTGGTGGTCCGCAGCGCCCCGGGTGCGACCGGCGACGGGCTGCGGCTGGCCGCGGCGCTGGGAGCCGCGACGACCGAGACGATGTCGCCCTTCTACGGACACCTCGTCGGCTGGCCGGTGCGGCGCTGGGGCCGCGAGCAGTTCATCCGGCTCAGCTTCTTCTCCAGCACCGAGGGGCTGCTGCTCGACCTCGACGGACGCCGCTTCACCGACGAGTCGCGCATGGACCACCGCAACGCCCAGGCCGTGGCGCGCTGCCGCGATGGGCGCGCCGTGCTGGTGTTCGACGCCGGGATGACCGCGTCGGCGCTCGCGACCAAGGCCGCGGACGGCATGAACAAGCCGGACCCGTTCACCGAGTCGATCGCGGAGGGCGCCAACGCCGTCGAGTGCGGGCGGCTCGGGGACCTCGGCGCAGCGCTGACGAGCTGGGGCTTCGACGGGGCCGAGGCGCTGCGCACCCTTCGGGCCTACGACGAGGCGGCCCGCTCCGGCACGCCGGATCCGCCCCGGCTGCGGGGCGCGCCGCGCTTCGCGGAGCCGCCGTTCCGTGCGGTCGAGGTGCGCTCGGGCATCACCATGACCGAGGGCGGGCTCGCGGTCGACGCCCGAGCGCGCGTCCTGGATGGCAATCGCGCGCCGATCCCCGGGCTGCTCGCCGCGGGCGCCGATGCGGGCGGCATGTTCGACGGCGGGTACGCCGGCGGCCTCGCTCAGGCGGCGACCCTGGCGCTCGCCGCCGCGGAAACGGCGACCTCGGAACGGGTCGCACCGGAGCCGGGAGGACAGAGGACCGGGAGGTAGCGGCATGTACGGCGTGACGCAGGGCCTGGACATGATCACCTCCTTCGCGGAGGTGCACGAGATCCTCCGCGACCGCCGCTTCTCGGCCGCGGAGGGCCGGCCCGAGGGCCGCGACTTCCTGGGCGGATCGCTGGTCGTGATCGACGGTCCCGAGCACCTCGCACGCCGCCGCATCTACATGCCGCTGATGGCCGAGGCCCAGCTCCAGCACTACGAGCGCGAGGTCATCCGTCCGATCCTCGACGACTGCGAGCGCATCCACTTCACCGACGGCGGCGACGGGTGGCGGCACGGCGACCTGGTCGCGTACTGCCGGGATGTCTTCATGCGCTTCGCGGCGGCGCTGATCGGCCTGGACGGCTATGACTCCGACAAGACCTCGGCGCGCCTGTACGAGCTGCTCGGCCCGATCTCCGAGGGCGTCACGGTCGAGTGGTCGCCGCGCGACCACGACGAGGTCCTGCGCGAGGGCCTCGCCGCGAAGGAGGCCTACCGCAGCGAGTTCTTCCAGCCCTCCTGGGACCGCCGGGCGGAGCTCGTGGCCCGCCACCGCCGCGGGGAGCTCGAGCGTGAGGAGCTGCCGGTCGACCTGCTGACGCTGATGCAGCTGAGCTGGGACGACGCCTGGGACCAGGACCTGCCGGTGCGCGAGAGCATCCTCTTCCTGGCCGGATCGACGGGCAACCCGGTCGCCCAGATCGCCTACGCGGTCGAGGACCTCAGCGGCTGGGTGGCGGCGCATCCCGAGGATCGCGGGCACCTGAGCGACGAGGCCTTCGTCCGCCACGCCATCGCCGAGACGCTGCGGCTCCACATCGGCGGCTCACCGGTGCTGGTCAGGCTCGCCAAGGAGGACGTCACCCTGCACTCCACCGGACGCAGGATCCCGGAGGGCCACAAGGTCGGCCTGGACATGGTCGCCGCCAACCGCGATCCGGAGGTGTTCGGAGACGACGCCGACGTCTTCGACCCCTACCGCTACAACCGGCTGCCGGCGCGCGTGAAGCACTTCGGCGTCGCCTTCGGCGGCGGAGCGCACGTCTGCCTGGGCCGTCCGCTGGTCATGGGCCGCGACACGGGCGTGGACAGCGAGGGCTTCCAGTACCTGACGCTGCGGCGGCTGCTGGACGCCGGCGTTGAGCCGGACGGCACGCCGCGCCTCGCCCAGAGCGGCCAGCGCCACTACGAGCATTTCCCGGTCCGGCTGCGAGCCTAGGAGGCACCATGCGAGTCGAGGCCAACCAGGACACCTGCGAGGGCGCCGGCTACTGCGAGCAGGTCGCCCCGGCGCTGTTCCACGTCACCGATGAGGGCTGGGTCGAGGTGCTTCAGCCGGATGTGCCAGCCGAGCTGGCCGACGCAGCTGCCGAGGCCGAGGACCTGTGCCCGACCCGCAGCATCCGCGTGATCCCCTGAGCGACCGCGGCCGTCAGGCGGTGCAGTCCACCACCACGCGCACCATCCCGGGCGGGCGCTGATCGACCAGCTCGATCGCCTCGACCGCGCGGTCCAGCGGCAGCCGGTGGGTGACCGTGCCCGCGAGGTCGAGCCGGCCCTGCCGCACCAGGTCGATGACCGCGGCCAGATCGGACAGCCTTGAGGCGTAGACGCCCTGGACGGAGATCTCGCGGGTCACGAGCATGCTCGAAGGGCCGAGGTCCAGCGGCTCATCCACCACCGAGCCGATCAGCAGGCGGCCGCCGCGCTCGAGCAGGCGCACCGCCTGAGCCGGCGCCTCGGCGGCGCCGCTGAAGTCCACCACGGCATCGAAGCGGCCGACCTCGGAGCGCAGCTGCTTGACCGCGCCCTCCAGCCCGTCGACGACCGGGATGCCGAGCGCCCGGACCCGCTCGGCGCTGGCGGCGGACCGGACCACGGCGGCCAGACGGACGTCCGGGTCGAGTGCTCTGGCGATCTGGAGCACCTGCGTGCCAACACCGCCCGAGCCGATCACGCACAGGGCGCCGCCGCGCGGCAGCCGGGCGAGGTCGACGGCGTGATGCGCGGTGGCGACTGCGTCGGCGAGGACCGAGGCCAGCGCGGGCTCGACCCCCTCGACCGGCAGCATGCGATCGGCAGGCCAGACGACCAGGTCGGCCAGACCGCCCGGCTCGTGGATGCCGAGCACGCGCGTGGACCCACACAGCTGCTCGTCGCCGGCGGCGCACTGGGGGCAATGGCCGCAGGGGGCCAGGGGGTGCAGGACGACCATGTCGCCCACGGCCACGGGGGCGCCGTCGTCCACCTCCTCGACCACGCCGGCGACCTCGTGCCCGGGGCGGACGGGGTAGGAGGCACCCGGCGGCATGACCATTCCGTGCAGCATGTGGACGTCGGTGCCGCAGACCCCGCACGCGAGCACACGCACCAGCGCCCAACCCGGCTGCCGCTGCGGGCCCGGGCAGTCGATGAGCCGCGCGTCTCCGGGGTCCATCTCGACGCAGCGCACTGCTATCCCTCCACGCGCCGCCAGGTGGCGGCCACATCCCCGTCGTCGACGTAGGCGGACTTACCCATCCCCGCGTCTACCACCAGCTCATGGCCGGTCACGTAGCCGGCCGCATCCGACAGCAGCCAGACGATCGCCTCGGCGACCTCCTCCGGAGCAGCAACGCGGCCGAGGGGGACGCGCTTCTCGACCCGGGCTCGCAGGTGCACCCGACCGAGGACGGGGGCCGCCATCGCGGTGTCCATCCAGCCCGGCGACACCGCGTTGACGCGAACACCCAGGTGGGCGTACTCGATGGCGATCGCGCGCGCCAGGGCGGTCACGCCCGCCTTGCTGGCCGCGTAGACGGCCGCGCCCGGCTGCGGGTTATCACCCGCCACCGAGGCCACCAGCACCATCGCGCCGCGGGCGCGCATGAGCTCCGGCAGGGTGGCGCGGGCCACGGCGAAGGCGCCGTCGAGGTTGACCGCGATGGTGCGGCGCCAGACCTCGGGCTCCAGCGCGTGCAGCGGCACGGCGCTGCTCGGGAACGTGCCTGCGCAGTGCGCCACCGCGTCGAGACGGCCGAGAGCCTTAACCGCCTGGCTCACCGCCGCGGCGACCGCGTCGACGTCCGAGACGTCGCAGCCGATCGCGACCTCGGCATCGATGTCGTCCGCCGCCAGATCCAGCCCAGCAACCCGCACCCCGCGCTCGCGCAGAAGGGTCGTCGTCGCGCGTCCCAGGCCCGAAGCGGCACCGGTGACCAGAGCGCAGGATTGCCCGGAGAGATCGACCATCTATGGCTATCATATATCCCTTCACGGGCGCTTCGGATTGGGAGGCATGGCCGGCACACGGGTCGGTAGAGCGGCGGGACTGCGGCCCGTGGCGCTCGCCATAGGCCTGACCATCATCAGCGTCCTGCCCAACTTCCTGCTGGGCGCGCTGGCCCCCGAGATGCGCGCTGAGCTGGGCTTCGACTCTGCCGGGCTCGGTGCGCTGGTCACCTTCGGGCATCTCGTCGCGGGTCTGTCGTCGGTCAGCGCCGGCAAGCTCGTTGAGCGCGTCGGCCCTCGCATCGGCGGCGTCGCTGCCACCGTTCTGATGGCGGCGCTGCTCGCAGGCGTCGGGTTCGCGCAGAGCTGGGTCCAGCTCGCCGTGCTCATGGCGGTGAGCGGCGTGTGCCAGGCCGCCGCTCAGCCGGCCGCAAACCTCGTCCTGGCTCGTCAGGTCCGGGTGGAGCGGCAGGGCTTCGCGTTCGGTCTGAAGCAGGCGGCGGTCCCGTCGGCGAGCTTCCTCGCCGGGATGGCGGTGCCGGTCGCCAGCCTGTGGCTCGGCTGGCGCGCCACCTGGATCGGCCTGGGCGTCGCCGCGCTGCTGTTCGCAGCCGTGGGCCAGCGGCTGCTCCCCTCGCTCGCGGCCGGCTCGAAGGGCAAGCGCGGTGTCCTTCCGGCTGGGCGGCTGCCGAGCCTCATCATCCTGGCCGTCGCGGCGGTGTTCGCCGGCGCGGCCGTGGTCTCGATGTCGACCTTCATGGTGGAGACCGCGGTCGCGCGTGGGTTCGCCCACACCTCGGCCGGCCTGCTCCTGGCCGGGGCGAGCATCGGGTCGATCCTCACCCGCATCGTGCAGGGCTGGAGGGCCGACCGGCGCGGCGGCCGGCACTTGGTCACCGTGACCCGGATGATGCTCGTCGGCGCGGCCGGCTTCGCGACCCTGGCGGGGGCGACGCAGTGGGGCTGGTTCGTCGTCGGATCCCTGGTGGGCTCGTCGTTCGGGTGGGGCTGGAACGGCCTGCTGCACTACAGCATGGTCCACTACCACCGCTCCGCCCCCGCGGTGGCCGCGAGCTTCACCCAGGCGGGGCTGTTCTTCGGCGGCGCGGTAGGGCCGCTGCTGTTCGGTCTGATGGTGGAGCACGTCTCCAACCAGGCCGCCTGGCTCGGCGCTGCCGGCTCCATGGTCGTCTCCGCCGGCCTGGTGCAGCTCGGCCGGGCACTGCTCGGCACCGCGATCCAGCGCTCCGAAGCGGACCCTGCCGGTCCGCCCGTCACATGAGGGAGGCAGGATGATCCGCGTCTACTGGCAGCCCGGCTGAGCGACCTGCTCTGCGGTCAAGGAGTTCCTTGGCTCCGTAGGGATCGCCTACGAGGCGGTCAACGTCCGCGGCCCCGAGGCCGAGGTGCGCCAGTGGGAGGCCGACGGGCGACCGCTCGTGCCGGCGGTCGCGGTCGACGGCCGCGTGACCAGCGTGCTGCACCCCGCCCAAGTCGCCTCACTGGTAGGCGTGGCCGGCCCCGCCGAGCTCGAATCCGTGCGCCTGGCCTGGGACCTGGCGGCGATCCTCGAGTCGTGGCTCGAGGAGGTCGAGTCCGCGTCCTGGGAGGTCCTGCTCGTCCCGACGCCGTCGCGCGGCCGCACGCTGAAGCACCTGACCGTGAACGTCTTCCTGCCGATCTCGCTCCTGCCCGCGGCCTGGCGCTCGCACGACTTCCCGTGGCATCCCGAGCGCGACGACCCCCTGGTGGAGGCCACGGTGCCCGGCCACGAGCGTCTGGTCACCTACGCGCGCGGGGTGCTGCGGGCGTGGACCGACGCGGTCCTCACCCACGAGGAGGACTGGAGCGGCGATGACCCGCTGATCACCTCGCCCCGCGGCGACCTGCCCTTCTCGCAGCTCCTCATGTCCCAGCGCTGGCACGCCGGCTTCCACCTGGCGCAGCTGGCCGACTTCTACGCCGCGCGTGGCCTGCCGCGCGCCAGCTCCTTCGACCCTCGCAACCTCGCCGACCTCGACCTCCCCGACGACGTCTTCAGCCTCGGCTAGCCCGCCGTGCTGACGGTCAGGCGTCCTTCAGCAGGCGCTCGCGCAGCTTGGCGCGCTGGACCTTGCCGAGGTCGGTGCGCGGGAAGTCGGCGACCGACACGACCAGGTCGGGGCGGACGCTGCGGCCGAAGCCGGAGGACTCGAGGTGGGCGAGCAGGTCTTCGAGGGCAGGCGCCGGCCCGAGGACGCAGGCGCAGACGCGCTCGCCGAGGCGCTCATCGGGTAGGCCGACCACGGCGACCTCGCCGATGCCCGGGTAGGTGCTGAGCGCGGCCTCGACGTCGGTGGGGACGATGGTCGCCCCGCCGCGCAGGATGACCTCCTTGATGCGACCGACGATCCGAAAGCTTCCGTTCTCGATCGTGCCGAGGTCTCCGCTTCGGAACCAGCCATCCTTGGTGAACGAGGAGCTGGTAGCGCCCTGGTCGTCGTAGTAGCCGAGGAAGGTCGTGGCGCCGCGGGTCACGACCTCGCCGACCTCGCCCTCGCCGACCAGGCGGCCGTCGGCCGGGTCGCGCAGCGCGACCTCTGAGCCGGGGCACGGCCGCCCGACGCTGGTGGCGACCGTGGACACCGGGTCGTCGGGGCGGGTGAAGAGGTTGGCCTGGCACTCCGTCATCCCGTACAGCGAGATCGGGATGGCGCCCCACTCATCGGCCACCGCGGCGACTGCCTCTGGCGGCGCCAGGGCCGCACCGGTGAGCACGTGCCGCAGCTTCAGTGGGTAGCGCTCCGGCTCCTTGCGATAGGCCGCGAGCAGGTCGGTGAGATGGGTCGGCACCAGGAAGCAGGCCGTCACGCCCTCGGCCGCAAGCGTGTCGAGCATCGCGGCGGGATCACCGCGGCGCACCAGCACCATGGGCGCCTGCGTCGCCAGCGCCGGCAGGGCGCTGTACAGCCAGCCGGCGTTGTGCGACATCGGCGGCACGACCGCCCAAACGTCGTCCGGCCCGAAGTCGAACGTCTCCAGGAAACCGCGCAGCCCGGTCAGCTTGGTGTTGGCCGAGTTCATCACGCCCTTTGGCAGCCCGGTGGTGCCCGAGGTGAACATGATCTCGGCCAGCGCGTCGGGGTCCGGCTGGTAGCCCGACACCGGCTCGGCCGGAACCTCGAACAGCCCGAGGTCAGCCGGATTCATCGCGATCCGGTGCGGCACGCCGGGCAGGTCCAGCTCCGTCAGGCCCACGTAGGCTCGCGCGCGCGTCCGCTCGGCGATGGAGGCGATCTCGGCCTGGCCGGCGCTGTGCGGAACCGGCGCGGTGACGCCCTCGACGGAGTGCACGGCCATCGAGACGGCCAGGAACGCCGCGCTGTCGGGCAGGTGGAGGATGACGACGTCGCCGCGGTCGACCCCGAGCTCGGCAAGCCGGGCGGCGAAGCGATCCACCCCCGCCTGCAGCTGCCGGTAGGTGAGCCGCGCCTCGCCCTGCACCACGGCGAGCGAGTCGGGCCGGTCGGCCACGGCGCGCGCCAGCAGGCCGGGGATGGTGACGTCCTGCCAGACGCCCTCGCCGTGCCAGCGGGCCGCATCCCGCCAGTCGGTTGCGATCAGGTAGCTCATGTCGACTCCTCCGACTCGAGGTCGCGAAGGGCGTAGATCCCCTGCTGACGCCGCCATCGCGCGCGCAGATCCGAGCCGGGCGCGGCGGCCTTCGCCGCCGCATAGGCGTCGGAGCGCAGCACGTCGGCGCTGGTCAGCTCCACAACGGTCAGGTGCGCGGGCTCCTCGGCGCGCTCGAACCGGCGCAGGCGCACGACCCCGGGCACGGCGGCAACCAGCGGGCCGTGCTCGCGGTCGTACCAGTCGCGGTATGCGCTGACATCGCTCTCGGCGACCGACGTCAGCGCCACCGCGCAGGCGTGGACCGGCTGCGAGGTGTCACCCAGGTCCGAGGCCAAGGCGAAGACGCCGCGGACCATCCGCTGGAAGTGGGGCCGCAGGCGCTGCGTCCACGGCGTGTCGCCGCGCTCCTTGAGCCGGGCGTAGGCGCCGGACGTGATGACCTCGGCCGAGGCGACCTCGTAGGTCACAAGCGAGGCGGGCAGGTCGCCCTCGAGGAGGCGCCAGCGCCGGATGCCTGAGATGCCCGGCACCGCGGCGCGCTCCGGGATGTGCTCCTCGTCGTACCAGCGGTCGAACTCGTCGGCGTGCTCGAGGGCGATGTCGATCGCCGCCAGCAGCAGCTGCGGGGTGTCAGCCATCGCGGAGGATCCCGTCCTTGTCGAGGTCGCGCAGGACCGCCAGCTCCTCGGCGGTTGGCGGCTCGGTGGTCGGCACCGGGTTCGGTGCGGGCAGCTCGAAGCCCGTCGCCGCCCGCACCTGCTCGACGGTCACGCCGGGGTGGACCGACGCCAGCCGCATGGTCTTGTCGTGCTCGTCGAAGTCCATGACGGCGAGGTCGGTGACGCACAGCACGGGGCCGCCGCCGGGCAGGTTCTCGCGCTGACGGGCATCCGGGCCGTCGAGGAACCCCGCGATGGACACGAAGTCCACCTTCTCGACGAACACCTCGGGCGTGTGGCGCGGCGCGAACAGGAAGATGCGGTCGTCGACGACAGGGTGCGAGGTGTTGGCTTGACCCCCGCCGAGACGCAGAGGCCGTCCCGTCCCGGCGCCGCCGACCCGGACGTTGTTCGCGTTGCCGCGGCGGTCGATCTGGAGGCCGCTGTAGAACATGTAGTCGCAGCGGGTCTCGCCGTACTCGAACACGTCGTAGAAGTCGCGGATCGCCTCGACGCTGGCGAGGTAGCGCGGGTCGGTGCCGGTGGGGTAGAGCCGCTCGGGCTCCGGGTTCATGCCCAGCGTTCCCGACCAGAAGGTGAGCCCGGGGGCGTGGGTCCGGCGGGCGAGGATGCAGGCCGCGACGATGATCGGCGAGTAGGGCGTCACGCCGTTCCAGCCGTTGCGCAGCTGGCGCGACAGGATCACGGCGATCATCTCGGAGGGGGACCAGCTCACCACGGGAACCTCTGCTCAAGGGCGGCCAGGCGGGCCGAGCCGCCGATGCTCTCCAGGTAGTCGCCGCCGGTCACGTGGCGCTGCACATAGGAGTCGAAGCCGTCGTCGCTGGCGGCCAGCTCCAGGTACTCGCGCAGGTGGGCCTCGTCGTACAGGTAGCGCCCGTGGCTCGAGCAGGGATGCGCCCCGCCGGGCAGGTGCACGACCGCGTCCACAAGATGTCCCGGGATCGTCGTTGAGCGGGGGCTGGAGCGCGTGTCGGTCTCATCGATCAGCTCGTCGGTGGTGAGGATCACCCGGCGGGAGGCCTTGGCGATCAGCTCGTCCCCCCAGATCGACCCGAGGTGGCGCCCGTTGCCGTAGGGGTCGGCCTGCTGCACGTGCAGCACCGCGACGTCCGGCGCCAGCGGCGACACGGCGACCAGGTTATGTCCGGTGTGCGAGCGGTACGGCGTCAGCAGCGAGGAGCCCTTGGCCACGTCATGCCCGCGGGCCGACGACAGCGGGTGGTAGGGGATCCCCTCGATGGTCGCCATGTAGCCGCCGGCGACGATGGCCTCGTCGCAGATCTCGACGTCGATCGACTCGGACAGCGCGGCGGCCTGGAACCTCGGCGCGGCCCCGAGGTAGTCGAAGCTCACGTTGCCGAGGATCGTGCGCCGGACCAGCCCGGCCCCGATGAGGAGGTCCGCGTCGTAGCTGGCGGTCGGGCACGACGTGATCGTCAGGTCGGACGTCCCGGCGGCGACCAGGGCGCGCACGAAGGCGGAGGGCTTGTTGTGGATGAGGAAGCCGCCGAAGGCGACGAGATCCCCCGGCGACACCCAGCCGACGGCCTCTTCGAGGCTGATCAGCTTGGAGGGGCGGGCCGAGCGGCTCACCGCTGGACCCCCGGCAGTCGTGACCACTGCAGCTCCTCGTAGTCGGAGGTGTAGAGCTGGGCGGTCCATCCGCCGTCGATGTAGACGGTCTGACCGGTGATGTAGGCCGCTCGGTCCGAGGCCAGGAAGGTGACCAGCTCGGCGACCTCGTGCGCCTGCCCGAAGCGGCCGAGCGGGATTCGGCGCAGCGCCGAGGTGCGCACCTCGGGGTCCTGCAGGCGTCCACCCGTCAGCGGCGTCTCGGTGGTGCCCGGACCGACGGCGTTCACGCGCACCCCCTGGGCCGCCAGGCTCACCGCCGCGGACCGGGTGAACATGCGGATCCCGCCCTTGGCCGTGGCGTAGTGCACCGCCAGCGGGTTGCCGAGCTCCGCGGCGATGCTCGAGATGTTGACCACGGCGCCCCCGCCGGCGGAGACCATGTGGCGGGCGGCGGCCTGGGTGCACAGGAAGGTGCCGGTCAGGTGGATGTCGAGCATCCTGCGCCACTCGTCGGCGGGCAGCTCCAGGAAGCGGTGCTTCGACACGACCCCGGCGCTGTTCACGAGGACGTGCAGACCACCGAGCTGCTCCACCGTGGCCGAGACGGCGGCGGCGACGTCCTCCTCGGAGGTGACGTCGGCGACGGTCCCCAGGGCGTCCCGCCCGAGCCGCTCGGCCGCGGCTTGCACGGCCTCGGCGTCGAGGTCGGCCAGCATGACGCGGGCCCCCTCGCGCAGCATCACCTCGGCGGTCGCCAGCCCGATCCCGCTGGCCCCGCCCGTGATCAACGCCACACGCCCCGACAGCTCGCCCATGCTCATCCCATCAGCAGGCCGCCGCTGACGTTCAGGACCGTGCCCGTCACGAAGGCGGCGTCATCGGAGGCCAGGTAGGAGACCGCGGCGGCGATGTCCTCGGGCCGGCCCATCCGGCCCAGCGGAGTCGCGGCTGATTCGTCGTCGTAGGAGGGCAGCCGGGTCATCTCGGTGCGGATCGGGCCGGGCATGACGCCGTTCGCTCGGATGCCGAACGCCGCGCCCTCCCGGGCGGCGGAGATCACCAGCGCGTGGATGCCGCCCTTGGAGGCCACGTACGCGGGCCCGGCGTTGTTGCCCCCCGTCCGGGCGGCGCGCGATCCGATGTAGACCAGCCGCCCGTCGCCGCGCTCCGCCATCCCCGGCCAGACGACTTGGGTGGTCACCAGCGCCGCGGTGAGGTTGACGGCCAGGACTCGGTCCCACTCCTCGTCCGACACCGCGGCGATCGGGCTGGTCGAGAGCAGCCCCGCGTTGTTGACGAGGATGTCTACGGCGTGCTCCTCGGCGAAGCCGCCGAGGACCTCGCGCACCGCCGCTCGGTCCGAGAGATCTACCTGCAGCGCCCACGCCTCGCGGCCCTGCTCCCGCACCGCCTCGACCGTTGCGCCGCAGTCGGCCACGTCGAGCACGGCCACGTGCGCGCCGTCGCCTGCCAGCCGGGTGGCGATCGCCGCACCGATGCCTCGCGCCGCCCCGGTCACCACGGCGACGCGGTCGCCGCGGTCGGTCACGGCTCGTCCTCGGCCGCCTTGACGGCCAGGACCGGGCAGCTCGCGTTCAGCAGGACGTCCTGGGAGTTGCTCCCGAGGACCAGCTTCCCGACCGGGCTGCGGCGGCGCAGGCCGATGACCAGCAGATCTGCCTTCTCCTCATCGACCACGCGCAGCAGATCGTCGGCCGCGGTGGCGCCGCGCGGCAGCTCGCGAATGCGATGGGGGACGCCCGCCGCTTCGACGCGCTTGCCGACCGACTCCAGGTGGGTAGTGATCCGCTGATAGGTGGCTGGATCCTGATGCTCCGTCACCCGAACTGAGGCAGCGATGACGAGCTCGGCAGACCGCAGCTGTGCCTCCTCGATCGCCCGCTCGAGGGCGGCCTCGCCCTGGGGGGTCTGCAGATAGCCGACGACGATGCGCACCGCGAGCTCCCCTCGCTCGTCGAGACCACATCCCACGGGTGGCCGGATCTATCCTAATCATAGATACTGATGTCCGGCAATCTGCCGGCCGAGGCCGGGGGTCCCGCGCCGCCGCAGGCAGGCGGCTAAGGTCCCGATGCCGACGGCAGCTCCTCCCCGCAGCGGGGGCCCGCCTCTAGACTGCCGACCGGAAGGGTGGGAGATGGAACCTCTGACTGAGCTCTCGACCGGCAGCGGCAAGCGCAACCCGAAGACGTCCGAGCGCATCGCTCGCCGACTGGTCAACTACATCGTCGACAACGACCTCGCCGAGGGCACGCTGCTGCCGACCGAGAAGGAGCTGGTTCAGGCCTTCGGCGTCGGGCGGACGACCCTGCGCGAGGCGCTGCGCCTGCTGGAGACCCGCGGGGTGATCACCATCCGCCCGGGGCCCGGCGGCGGCCCCGTCGTGCGGCGGCCGCGCCCGGACGACCTGCGCGAGGGCCTGACCCTCTTCCTCCAGTTCTCAGGCGCGTCCCTTAACGACGTGCTGGAGGCGCGCGCCGCCCTGGAGCCGATGATGGCCCGCCTCGCGGCCGAGCGGATCACGCCCGAGCAGATCGACGAGCTCCAGGCGACGATCGACAACATGCGCGGCAGCCTTGGCGACCACGACCTGTTCCTGCGCGAGAACCAGCGCTTCCACGGGATCATCGCCGAGGCGACCGGCAGCGTCGTGCTGCTGACCTTCAACGACTCGCTGAAGTCGATCGCGGACGGCGCCTCGGTCGGGGTGCACTACACGGCCCGTCGCCACTCGGCCGTCGCGACCGCCCACCAGGCCATCGTCGACGCCCTCCGCAAGGGCGACAGCGCAGCGGCCGAGGAGGCCATGCTCCGCCACCTCGACGAGGCGGGCGACTACTGGCGGCGCAAGTACTCCAACCTGACCTCGAGCGCGGTGCGCTGGATCCACTGAGCTTCTAGGACTCTCCTTTGCAAGGATGGGTGGACGGTTGAGTGGCCGATCAGCCACTCAACCGTCCACCCATCGCAGCGTTTGCACTGCGTCTTGCGCCCGTCGCGCGACCCCGCCGCGTCCCCCCGGCCGCCATCCACCGCCCGCCAGCGTCCCCGGCGCCCCCCCACCACCCCTCAACGGTTGGACATTTGGCCCGAGATCTCGGGCCAAATGTCCAACCATCGGTGGGGGCCCGTCTTAAGCCGGCCGCTGAACCGGGACCGCCCGCGCGTTCTCAAGACCCCGCGCACCGGCCCGCGCGGGTGGGCGCGTCCTCGGGTGGGCGGGGGTGGACGTCCGGTTAAGTGCGATCTATGATCATGATTAGGACCAATCATGAGGGCGCCGATCCGGCGCTCGGAGTGCGCCGAGGAGCCGTAAGTGAGTGTTGCTGCCTCCGTGGACCGCGACATGCTGGTGGGCCTCGTGCGGGAGTTCGCGCGCAACGAGGTGGCACCGCGTGTGCGGGACTACGACCGTGAGGAGTCCATTCCGCCCGACCTTCTGCACAAGATGTCGGAGCTGGGGTTCTTCGGCGGCACCGTACCGGTGGAGTGGGGTGGCAGCGGCCTCGATCACGTGACCTACGCGATGCTGATCGAGGAGGTCTCCAAGGTCGACCACATCCTCGGCGTGCTGATGAGCATGCCGTCGGCCCTGGTGGGGGCGGGGATCCTCGCCTACGGCACCGAGGAGCAGAAGCGGCGCTGGCTCACCCCGCTGGCGCGCGGCGAGATCTTCGGCGGCGCCGGCGTCACCGAGCCTCAGTCGGGCACCGACGTGGCCGGCATGCACACGACGTACACGCGCGACGGCGACGACTTCATCCTGCGCGGCTCGAAGACGTGGATCTCCAACCTGGACATCGCGTCCTTCTTCGTGACCTTCGCCACCCGTGACCGCAGCCTGCGCCACTCGGGGATCACGGCCTTCATCATCCCGCGGGACACGCCGGGGCTGAGCGTCCACCCGTTCAAGAACAAGCTCGGCTTCCGCCCGATCTCGACGGGGGAGCTGGTCCTCGACGACGTCCGGGTCGGCCCCGAGGCGCTGCTCGGGCGTGAGGGCGAGGGCTTCCCCGTCGCCATGACGGCGGTGGAGCGCGGTCGCCTCGCGGTCGCCGCCAGGGCGGTCGGGCTCGCGCAGTCGTGCCTGGACGCCTCCGTCGCCTACGCCCGCGAGCGCATCGTCTTCGGCAAGCCGATCGGCGACTTCCAGATGGTCCAGAAGAAGCTCGCGGACATGGCCGTCGAGATCGAGGCCGCACGCCTGCTCGTCCGCCGCTGCGCCGAGGCGCTGGACGCCGGCAAGCGCGGCCGCGCCGAGGCCAGCATGGCCAAGATGTACGCCTCGGACGTCGCCCAGCGCGCCGCCACCGAGGCCGTCCAGATCCACGGCGCCTACGGCGCCTCGGACGAGTACATCGTCGGACGGGCCTATCGTGACGCCAAGATCTTCCAGATCGTCGAGGGCACGAACGAGATCCACCGCGTCCTCATCGCGGAGCAGCTCCTGAACGGGCAGCGGTCATGAACCTCGCCTCCATCGGAACCTACGAGCCGGCCTGGGAGGACCGGGGGCGGCGCGTCGCGGGGCCCGACGAGGACGTGACCACCATGGCGGTCGCCGCCGGCCTGGCCGCGCTCAAGGTCGCGCCCTGCGCCGAGATCCGCCGCGTGGCCGTGGTCACCCAGCGCCCAGACGTGCTCGAGGGCGCCACTCCCGCGGTCATCACGCTCGGGCTCGGCCTGGCCGAGGACATCCCGGTGGAGCTGCGCGTGGGTGCCGCGCCCGACGCCGTCGATGCGCTCACCTCGGCGGGCGCCGGCACGCTGGTGATCGGCGTCGACGCCCAGACCGATGGCAGCGCGGGTGCCGCGGCGGCCGTGCTCGGCGATGACGGCGCTGTCCTGTCCGACGGCGGTCGCGTCGAGGGCGCCTTGCCGATGCGCGTGCAGCACGTCGGCTCCCCGTCGCTGCGCGCGTACGACGACGCCCGCCTGGAGCGCGACCGCGGCTGGCGCCCGGTCCTGGATCGCCTCGGCGGTGACGGCTCGGTGATCGTCGGAGTCGCACCACGACAGGCCGAACGTCTGGGCAGCGCTGACACCGTCAGCCAGGTCGGTGCCGCCGCGCCGCTGTTCGCGCTCGCCGCCCTGATCGAGGCGAAGCGCGATGGGCGCGTCGTCGCCCTCGACGCCGCCCGCGGCGCCGCTCTCGAGGTCGCCGACGCCGCGCGGATCTCGCTGTGCCGCTCCGCGCTGCCAGCCCTCCCACTCTCTGCCGCCCCCCAGCCGCCGCAGCACGCAGCGGAGATCCCGCTGTCGCTGCCCGCATATGACCGCGCGTTCCGCGCCAAGGTGGGTCTGATCGGGGCCCGCTGCAGCTGCGGCGAGGTCAGCTTCCCACCTCGCAGCGTGTGCCTGTCCTGCGGGGCGGAAGACGACACGGAGCCGCTGCCGCTGCCGTACACCGGCGAGGTCTACACGGCCGTGACCGTGCACGCGCCGGTCCCGGGGATGCCGGGGCCCTACGGCCTGGCGATCGTGCAGCTGGACGAGCTGCCGCTGCGCGTCCTCGCTCACGTCACCGACAGCGCCGGCTCGCAGGTGTCAATCGGTGCCAGGGGCCGCCTGGTCCTGCGCCGGGTCGCGATTCGTGAGGGTGTGCCCGACTACGGCTATGGCTTCCAGCCGGAGCCGGTATCAGCGGAGGCGGCGGCATGAGGGAGGTGGCGATCGCCGGGGCCGGCATGATCCGCTTCGGCGAGCTGTTCGACCAGGGCATCAAGGAGATGCTGCCGGGCGCCCTGTCGGCGGCGCTGTCCTCGGTCGACAAGGGGATGGAGCGCGGCGAGCTCCAGGCCGCCTGGTTCGGGCAGCTCCAGACCGCCGACGGCTTCCCGAGCGGCGTGCTGGCCGACTCCTGCGGGCTGCTCGACATCCCGATCACGCGCGTTGAGAACCAGTGCGCGACCGGCAACGACGCCGTCCGCAACGCCGCCCTGGCCATCGGGTCGGGGATGGTCGACGTGGCGCTGGTGATCGGGGCGGACAAGACCCGCGAGACCTCAGTCCGCTCCACCTTCTGGGACTGGATGGGGCTGTCACGTGACAAGGGCTGGGACTTCCCGCTGGGGCTGATCGCACCGGCCAACTTCGCCCTGCACGTGACCCGCTACATGCACGAGCACGACGTCGCTCCCGAGCACCTGGCGATGGTCGCGGTCAAGAACCACCACAACGCCGTCACCAACCCCTACGCGCACATGCGCTTCGAGATCACCGTCGACCAGGTCCTCAGCGCACCGCGCGTGGTCGGACCGTTCGGCCTGCTGGATTGCACCCCGCAGAGCGACGGCGCGGCGGCGGTGATCCTCGTGGCGGGGGACGTGGTGTCCCGATACACCGACCGGCCCGTGTGGGTGCGCGGCTTCGGCCTCGGCCTGGACCGCGTGATGCACGCCCACAAGCCCGACATGACCACCTTCCCCGCGACCGTCAAGGCCGCGCGCCGCGCCTACGAGATGGCCGGGATCGGCCCGGGCGACATCGACGTGGCGGAGGTGCACGACTGCTTCACCGGGGTCGAGCTGATGAGCTACGAGGACCTCGGCTTCTGCGACCGCGGCGAGGCCAAGAAGCTCATCGAGTCCGGGGACACGACCCTTGAGGGCCGCCTGCCCGTCAACCCCAGCGGCGGGCTCAAAGCCAAGGGCCACCCGCCGGGGGCGACCGGCGTGGCGCAGTGCGTCGAGCTGTTCGAGCAGCTCCGCGGCCACGCCGCCAACCAGGTCGACGGCGCGCGGTGGGGCCTGGCGCACAACATCGGCGGGCCGACCGCCGTGTCGGCGGTGACGATCCTGGAGGGCTCCGGTGGCTGAGCTCGAGGGCCTGGTGGCGGTGGTGACCGGCGGCGCGCGCGGCCTGGGCGCCGGGGTCGGCGCCGCCTTCGCGCGCGCGGGGGCGGCCGTGGCGCTGGCTGACCTGGACGCCGCCGCGGCCGAGGAGACCGCCGCGCAGATCGCCGCCGAGACCGGGGCGCGGACCCTCGGCGTCGGTGCCGACGTCGCCCGAGAGGACTCGGTCGTCGCCCTGGCCGGGCGGGTCGAGTCCGAGCTCGGGCCGATCGACATCTGGGTGAACAACGCGGGCGTCACCCGCCCGGCGATGCTCCACAAGATGACGGTCGAGGACTTCGACCTGGTGATGGCGGTGCACGCCCGCGGCACCTTCCTGGGCGTGCGCGAGGCCGCCCGCCGCATGATCGAGCGCGGACGCGGCGGGGTCATCCTCAACGTCACGTCCTCGGCCGGTCTCCAGGGGACGATCGGGCAGATCAACTACGCCGGCGCCAAGGGCGCGATCACCGCGATGACCAAGTCGGCCGCCAAGGAGCTGGCGCGCCACAACATCCGCGTGAACTCGGTCGCGCCGGTCGCGGCCACGCCCATGACCGAGAAGATCCGCACCGACGAGAAGCTGCGCGAGCGCTACCTGGCATCGATCCCGCTCGGCCGCTTCGCCGAGCCGGACGAGGTCGCGAGCGCGTTCGTCTACCTGGCGTCCCCCGGCGCGGCGTACGTGACCGGCCAGGTGCTGTGCATCGACGGCGGCCTGTACATGGCGAGCTGATGGACCTCGGACTCGACCCCTCGGAGGAGCGCTTCCGCGCCCGCCTGCTGGAATGGCTCGACGCCGTCAAGGTGCCGGAGGGCCTGCGCGACTTCGGCGCCACCCCCACCGTCGAGGACCTGCCAGCCGGCAGGGCCTGGCAGCGGCTGCTGCACGAGGGCGGCTGGGCGGGTCTGTCCTGGCCGCGCGAGCACGGCGGCGCCGGCGCGACCGCGGCGGAGCAGGCCCTGTACGCGGAGGAGATGGCTCGCCGCGGCCTGCCCCGCCAGCTCAGCTTCGTCAGCATGGAGCTGGCCGGTCCGATCCTGATCAGCCACGGCCGGGACGACCAGCGCGAGCGGCACCTGCCGCCGATCCTGCGCGGCGACGAGCTGTGGTGCCAGCTGTTCTCCGAGCCGAACGCCGGCTCTGACCTGGCGGGCATCCAGGCGCGCGCAGTCCGCGACGGCGATGGCTGGCGCGTCAGCGGCCAGAAGGTCTGGACCAGCGGCGCGCAGTACTCCGACTACGGCCTGCTGCTCGCGCGGACGGATCCGGAGGCGACCCGCCACCGCGGCATCACCTGCTTCGTGCTGCCGATGGACCGACCCGGCATCGAGGTCCGGCCGATCCTTCAGATGGACGAGGAGTCGCGCTTCAACGAGGTCTTCCTCGACGACGTGCCGGTCGAGGCGCACGAGGTGATCGGCGAGCCCGGCCAGGGCTGGCAGATCGCCCTGTCGATCCTGGGCCGTGAGCGCAGGATGCTCGGGTCGATCGCGATCAGCCTCGCGGTGGTGCTGCGGCGGCTCCGCAGCGACGTCGCCGAGCGCGGAGCGGACGACGCCTTGTTCAGATCGCGCTGGGTGGAGCTGTGGAATCGCGTGCAGCTGCTGCGCTGGACCTGGTTCCGGCTGCTGTCGGACACGAGCGGGGAGGGCAGCGCCGCCGACCCGCGGATGTCGGTGCTCAAGCTGACGTCCTCGCAGCTTCAGCAGGACGTGGCCGCCCTCGCGGCCGATGCGCTCGGTCCCGAGTTCGCAGCGGGGGAGCGCGGCGCGGAGTGGCGCCAGCGCTTCCTGACCGCCCACGGGGCCACGATCGCCGGTGGCACCTCCGAGATCCAGCGCCAGATCCTGTCGGAGCGGGTCCTCGGCCTGCCGCGCTGAGCCGGACTACCTGCCGGTAACCCATTGACGCGCTGACCTCCAGCGCTGAATAATGCCTATCATTATCCCTGTTGCTGGCAGGAGGCGCCGCATGATCAGGGCTCACCGCACACTATCGATGGTCGCAGTCCTGCTGGCTGCGATGCTGCTCGCAACGGCTTGCGGAGACTCGGGCGGGGACACCGCAGACGAGTCCACGGAGGCGGACACCGCGGCCGAGGAGACCGCGGAGGACTCCACGGAGGCCACCGAGGACACGGCCGACGAGGCCACCGACGGCGGTGAGACCGCCGAGATCCCTGAGGAGTACCAGGACATGGTCCTGGTCGGCTCCTCGCAAGGTGGCTCCGGCTACAACTGGATGGTCGCGGCCAGCCAGGTCTTCAACCAGGTCCTGGGCATGAACACCTCCGTGCAGGCGGGTGGCACCCAGGAGAACGCCCTCCTGATGGACAGCGGCGAGCTCGAGTTCGCCATCACCGCACCCGGTGACGCCATCAGCGCGACCGGCTCCGCGACCGCGGTCCAGGATGCGAAGTACCGCACCCTGTGGAACATCTTCAACGTCAGCTGGGCGCTGATCGTCGCCCCCGACGTCGAGGCGGAGTCGCTCGCCGACCTGGTCGGGCGCCGTATCGCCATCGGCATCCCCGGCGGTGGCGAGCACCCGCTGTTCATGGCCGCGATCGAGTGCGCGGGCCTGTCCGAGTCCGACTTCCAGCTCCAGCCGATCGGCAAGGACGAGGCCGTCGCCGCCTACAAGGACGGCAACATCGACGCCTGGGCGGCGCAGGGACCGAACCCGACTCCCCAGTTCGTCGAGGTCATCGAGAGCCCGCGCGGCGGTCGCCTGGTCCCGATCGGTGACGACGTCCTCGAGTGCCTGGTCGAGGGCTCCGACGAGTTCGTGCTCTCGGAGATCCCGGCAGGCACCTACCCCGGCCAGGACGAGGCGCTGCCCACCGTCGATGAGTGGTTCTACGCCGTGGTGCAGGAGGACATGCCGGAGGACGTGGCCTACACCCTCGCCAAGGCCCTTGACGAGAACTACGACCAGCTGGTCCGGACCTTCCCCGGTGCGACGACCTCGACCGCCGAGGCCACCGCGGAGGCGCAGGGCTTCAAGCTGCACCCGGGCACCGAGCGGTACCTCACCGAGAAGGGACTGCTACGCCCGTAGCGACCGGAGTGCCGTCGGCTGGCCGCGCGCTGCGGGCGCGGCCAGCCGGCACGCCGGCCTCCGGGAAGGAGTGACGTGAGCCGCTCAAGCAGCGGAAGCGGTAGCGGCCCTGCGGGGGGCGCCGACAAGGTT
>CAZVUW010000002.1:0-27071 GCA_964629825.1 uncultured Actinomycetota bacterium | reverse complement strand
GAGCCGCTCAAGCAGCGGAAGCGGTAGCGGCCCTGCGGGGGGCGCCGACAAGGTTCCGGGCGGGACGCTGCCGGCACCCGGCGAGGACGTCGTCATGGGCGACGAGGGCACGACGGAGGAGGTCAGCCACCTCGGGCCCGTGCGCCGCTGGCTGGTGGTGCTGATCGCCACCGGCTGGGCGCTGTTCCAGTCCTACATCGCCGCGACGATCCCGCTGGCGCCGACCCCCATGCGGACGATCCACATGTCGTTCGCGTTCGCGCTGACCTTCACGCTGCTGCCGACCAGCCGCCGCTTCGGTCGGCTGCGGCACGTCATCGACCTGGTCCTGGCCGGCGTGGGCGTCTGGTCGATGGTCCACCTGCTGATCTACTTCTCCAATCCCGAGTTCCAGCGGCTGACGATCCCCCACGCGATTGACATCTGGCTGGCCTGGGGCGCTCTGGCGGTCGCCATCATCGCGGTCTGGCGGGCGACCGGACCCTCGCTCGGGATCACGGCGCTGCTGTTCCTGGCCTACGCGTTCCTGGGTCAGCACCTACCCGGACCGGTGGGGCACGCTGGCTTCCCGGTCCCGCGCGTCCTGTCCTTCCTCTACCTGCGCATCGAGGGGATGCTCGGCTCGGCCGTCGGGACGTCGGCGACGACGATCTTCCCCGTGGTCCTGTTCGGCGCCCTGCTGGTGAGCCTGGGCGGCGGGACCTTCTTCACGCAGCTCGCGACCAGCCTCATGGGCCACGTGCGCGGCGGCGCCGGCAAGATCGCCGTCCTGGCCTCGGCGCTGTTCGGAACCGTGTCCGGGACTGGACCGGCCAACGTCGCCAGCACCGGGGTCTTCACCATCCCGCTGATGAAGCGGACCGGCTACCAGCCCGCCTTCGCGGCCGCGGTCGAGGCCTCGGCCTCGATCGGCGGGCAGATCCTGCCGCCGATCATGGGCGCGTCGGCGTTCGTGATGGCCGACTTCCTGCAGGTCTCCTACAGCACGATCATCCGGCACGCCATCATCCCGGCGCTGCTCTTCTACCTGATGGTCATGCTGGCGGTGCACCTCGAAGCGGTGAAGCAGAACCTGCCGTCGCTCGACCGTGCGGAGCGCCCGCCGCTGAAGCCGGTCCTGGCGGCCGGCTGGCACTTCCTCCCTCCGCTGGGTCTGCTGATCTTCGTGCTGGGCGTCTTCCAGCGCTCCGTCGCCCTGGGCGCGTTCCAGGCGACGATGCTGCTCCTGGTGCTCGAGTTCGGCCGCCGGCTGGTGCAGCGCCGGACGCTCCAGGCCGGCCGGATCATCAACGGCATCATCGCGGGAGCCAAGGGCGGCCTGATCGTGGCGACCGCCACGGCCGCCGTCCAGATCGTCATCGCAACCGTGGGCACCACGGGGATCGGCCTCAAGCTGTCGTCTCTGCTGATCAACCTCAGCGGCGGCCGGCTGCTGGTCCTGCTGATCCTGACGATGCTCGCGTCGCTGCTGCTCGGGACCGGGCTGCCCACCGTGCCCACCTACCTGATCCTGGCGATCCTCACCGCGCCCGCCCTGGCGGACTTCGGCGTGCCGCTGATCGCAGCGCACTTCTTCGTCTTCTACTTCGGGGTCATGTCGGACCTGACGCCGCCGACCGCGCTCGGGCCCACCGTCGGCGCGGGCATAGCGGGTGCGCCCCTGATGCGGACGATGGTGGAGTCGATGCGGCTCGGGCTGGCCGGCTTCATCCTGCCCTTCATGTTCGTGTACCGGCCGGCGCTGATCCTTCAGGGGACAGCGACCCAGATCGCGGTCGCGCTCGTGTTCGCCGTGATCGGGGTGGGCCTGCTCGCCGCGGGTCTGACCGGCTACCTGCGGCGTCGAATGGTCCCGTGGGAGCGTGCCGGCTTCATCGCCTTCGCCCTGCTGCTGGTCTTCCCGCACCCCATCGCCGACGCCGTGGGCCTGCTCGGGGCGGTCGCGCTGGTCGCCCTGCAGCTGCTGTGGCAACCCGAGTCGAGGGTCGAGCCCCGCCCGGCCGCCGACGGCGCCTCGGACTGACCCCTCCGGCTTGCGCGTCGCCGCGCTCCGGTATTAGATATGCATCATTATCAGAGTTGCCGGAGGTCCGCGGCCGCGGGCGCATAAGGAGTCGTCAATGGGTGCCATCGACTACTGGTGCAACCTGTTCACCGAGGAGGGCCTTCACCAGACCTTCCTCGACCCCCCGGAGGTCGCAGAGGTCGTCGAGTGGTGGGGCATGCGGGAGCGGATCATCCCCCGCACCGTGCCCCAGTTCGTGGAGCACATGGACGCCGCCGGCGTCGACGCCGTCCTGGTGCCCTCCGCGAAGATGAACTCCTACAAGACCTCCCAGCTCATCTGGGACGTCTCCGAGGAGCAGGTCGCCGAGGTCGCGGAGCAGGCGCCGGGCCGCGTGTACGGCCTGGTCGGCATCGACCCGCGCGAGGGCATGCAGGGCGTTCGCCGGCTCGAGCACTGGGTGCGCAACGGCCCGTTCGTGGGCGCTCACCTGCACCCCTACGGCTTCGCGCTGCCCGTCAACCACCGCCGCTACTACCCCTTCTACGCCAAGTGCGCCGAGCTGGGCGTGCCGGTGGTGATGCAGGTCGGGCACTCGGCCGAGGCGATGCCCTCCGAGATGGGCCGGCCGATCCACGTAGACGACATCGCGCTCGACTTCCCCGAGCTCACGATCGTGGGTGCCCACACCGGCTGGCCATGGGTCGAGGAGCTGATCGCCCTCGCCTGGAAGCACCGCAACGTCTACATCGGGACCTCGGCTCACCACCCGAAGTACTGGGACCCCTCGCTGGTGCGCTTCGCCAACAGCCGCGGTCGGGGCAAGGTCCTGTTCGGGACCGACTACCCGGTCATGGACTACGCCGACGCCATCGCCGCGGTCGAGCACCTGCCCCTCAAGGACGAGGCCCGCGAGCTGGTCCTCGGCGGCGTCGCGCGCCAGATCTTCGATCTCAAGTAGCGCTTGTTCGGTCGAAATTCCTGATGATAGTATGTAGTTAATAGCCTCGCGTGCCTGCCCAGGGGGTGTCGGGATGACCCGGTCGTTGCCGTCGGTTGATGAGTTCCGCGCGTTCTTCGCCGGGCCGGTGGAAGAGGCCGCCGCAGAGATCGAGCGCACCGACCGGATCCCCGAGTCTCTCCTCCAGCAGGCCGCCGAGCTCGGCTGCTACCGGCTGTCCCTACCCGAGGAGTACGGCGGCTTCGACCTCAGCGTGGTCGACCTGCTGCCGTACCTGGAGGCGGCGTCCTACGGGCCCGGCGCCGGCCGGATGCTGGTGCACCTGACCAACGGGATCTGGCGGCCGGTCGCCCGCTACGGCAACGACTCGCAGCGCAAGCTGGTGTCCTCGGTGGCTGACGGCGACACCGTGCTCGCCTTCGCTCTGACCGAGCTGTCGGGCGGGACCGGCCGCGACACCAAGTCGCGCGCGGTGCGCAGCGGGGACGCCTGGCGGCTGACCGGCGAGAAGCACCTGATCACCTTCGCCGACCGGGCCGACTACTTCATCCTGATCGCCGCCAGCGACGACCGCGGCGCCAAGGACTCGCTGACCGCCTTCCTGCTGCCGCGCGACCTGCCCGGCTTCGAGGTGGACGCCACCCAGCAGACGATGGGCATCCACGGCACGGGGCACGCCTGGCTGCGCTACAACGACGTCGAGGTCGGCGACGAGCACGTCCTCGGTGAGGTCGGACAGGGGCTGGAGATCGGCCTGTCCTTCCTGGACTACAGCCGTGTCTCGCTGTCCTGCTGCATGGTCGGGCTGTCCGAGCGGGCGCTCGAGGAGGCCGCGCGCTTCTCCAAGCGGCGCGTCACCTTCGGCAAGCCCATCGCGGAGCGCCAGGCGATCCAGGGCCACCTGGCGATGATGCGGGCGGACATCGACGCCGGCCGCGGCCTCGTGCGCCGGGCCGCAGAGCTCCACGACGCCGGCGAGGACTTCACCGCCGCCGCCGCAACGGCGAAGCTGTTCTGCCTCAACATGATCGGCCGGGTCACGGACCTGTCGCTGCGGGTCCACGGCGGCTACGGCTACACCAAGGACGCGCCGATCGAGCGCATCTACCGTGACGCCCGCGGCTTCTGGTTCGAGGAGGGCACGCAGGAGATCCAGCAGCTGGTGGTCGCCCGTCACGTGCTGGACAGCTTCGACGACTAGACCCGGGTCGGCTGCCGCCGGCGCCAAGCCGCTAGGAGGCCGAGCATGGACAACCGCTTCGCGGAGATAGTCCGGACGGCGATGACGCCCTACCGGCTGAACCTGTCGGCCGGGGACCGGCTGGTGATCGTCACCGACACCGGCACCGATCCGATGGTGTCGAACGCCTTCATGGCCGCCGCCATCGCGCTGGACCTCGACGTCACCCAGGTCATGTCCCCGCCGGTGGCCTTCCACCACGATGCGCCCTCCGCCGGGGTGCTCGCGGCCATGGAGGGCGCCGACCTGGTGCACCTGGTCACGTCCAAGGCGGTGATCCACTCCGAGCCGACGCACGCGCTCCAGAAGGAGGGCGTGCGCTTCCTTGCCTCGGAGGAGATCACCGTCGACATGCTGCGCGAGGGCGGCGCCACCGCCGACTACGAGCGCATGAACCGGCTCGGCCAGAAGATCTACGACATCTGGATGGCCGGAAAGACCATGCACGTCACCTGCCCCAACGGCACGGACCTGCGCGCCGACATCACCGGCCGGCCGAGCTGGCTGACCGCCGCCAAGGTGCTGGAGAACCCCGGCTGCGACCTGTACGCCGCCGGCTTCCCCGACGGCGAGGTCGGCATGTCGCCGATCGAGGAGTCGATCGAGGGCACGGTGGTCTGGGACACGACCATGCACCACGTCGGTCTGCTCAGCGAGCCGATCCGGGCCGAGTTCCGCGAGGGCCGCGCCGTGAAGATCACCGGCGGGGCGTCGGCGTCCAAGCTGCTCGCCTACCTAGAGGCCAACGGCGACGACGGCTCGTGGATGCTGGGTGAGACGTCGGTCGGCATCAACGACCGCTGCCGCGTCACCGGCTTCGTCCGTGAGGACAAGAAGATCGCCGGCTGCATGCACATCGCGCTCGGCATGAACACCGACACGGGCGGCAAGGTGGCGAGCCGCACCCACCTCGACGGCGTCGTGCGATATCCCACCCTCGTGGTCGACGACATCACCGTCATCTCCGAGGGCCGCCTACAGGTCAGCGCAGACTGACGCCGCAGCGGTGGACGAGGACAGGGCGCCCGCGCAGCTGCGCTTCGGCGTGGTCGTCGTGCCCGAGCACGACCCGTCCGACGACATGGCGACGCGGGTCGCCGAGGGGATCGAGCAGGCGCGCTGGGTCGACGAGCTCGGGCTGGACTCGCTGTGGGCGGGCAACCACTTCCTGCCGGATCCATACGCGTATGTGCAGCCGATCCCGCTGCTGGCGCGCCTGAGCGCCGAGGCGCCGCGCGCTGTCATCGGGACCAGCGTGGTGCTGCTCGCCCTGACGCATCCTGTTCGCATAGCGGAGGAGGTCGCGACCCTGGATCTCCTGACCGGCGGGCGCGTGGTGTTCGGGGTCGGGCAGGGCTATCGCGACCTGGAGTACGACGTGCTCGGTCCGCCCAAGGGGCAGCGGGTCGCCGCGTTTGAGGAGAGCCTCGAGCTGGTGCGGCGGCTGTGGACCGAGGACGAGGTCGCCTCAGACGGGCCGCACTACCCTCTGCCGAGGGTCCGGCCCACGGTGCGGCCGGCGCAGCGACCCCATCCGCCCATCTGGATGGCCGCCAACGCCGACGGTGCGGTGCTGCGGGCCGCCAGGCTGGCCGACAGCTGGATTGTCAACAACCATTCGACACTGCAGACCCTGCGGCGGCAGATGGGCCTGTACCGCGCCGAGCGCGAGCGCCTCGGGCTGCCGCAGCCCCAGGAGCTGCCCATCATCAAGGAGCTGTACGTCGCCCCGACCCGCGAGCGGGCGCTGGCAGAGGCTGGGCCCTACATCGCCGCAAAGTACCGCTCCTTCCGCGACTGGGGCCAGGACGGCGTCATCCCCGAGCGGGCCGGCTTCGACCTGCCGTTCGAGGAGCTGGAGCGGGACCGCTTCATCCTCGGCGACCCCGAGCACTGCGCCGCTGAGCTCGCCCGCCACGTCGAGGAGCTGGGCGTCAACCACTTCATCTTCCGCATCCAGTGGCCCGGCATGCCGCAGCGTCTGGTGCGCTCGTCGCTCGAGCTGTTCACCGCCGAGGTGGCGCCGCTCCTGCGGAGGGTGCGCGCATGACTCACGTCGTCGCGGCCGAGGACTGCGTGGAGTTCCGCATGCTCCAGATCGCCTGCGGGGTGCGGACCGCAGACGAGTGGTTCGAGCGCTTCCTCGCGCCCGAGCGCATCGCGGTCGCGGACTACGTGCGACCGCTGACCGCGGCCGGCCGGCCCTGGCGCGTGACCCTCGCCCCGACGCGCGAGCAGCTTCTTCAGGCGGTGTCGGACGCGGACGCCCTGATCGTCGAGCGCCAGCGCGTCGATGCGGAGCTGATCGCGGCCGCACCGCGCCTGCGGCGGGTGGTGGTGTACGGCTCCGACCCGCAGTTCGTGGACGGCGAGGCCTGCGCCCGGCGGGGGATCAGCGTGACCTGCGTGCGGCGGCGCACCACCGCCAACGTGGCCGACCACGTGCTGCTGCTGACGCTCGCCCTGTCGCGGCGGCTGCTCGACGGAGCGCTGGTCACCGAGGGCACGAGCGCGGCCGCACCCGCGTCCACCGAGCACGGCGGTCACCCGCCGACGCTGTTCAACTGGGTGGGAGCCGGCGACATCGACGCCCTCGAGGGGCGGCGCTTCGGCGTCTTGGGCGCCGGGGAGACGGGCAGCGAGGTGCTGCGGCGCGCGCACGCGTTCGGCATGGAGGTCGCCTACGCCGGCCGCCGGCGCGTGCCGCGGCTCGAGGAGCAGCTCGGCGCGCGGCACCTGTCCCTGGAGGACCTGCCGCTGTGGGCGGACGTCGTGTCGCTGCACCTGCCCTACGCGCCCGAGCTGCGCCATGTGGTCGACAGCCCGTTCCTGGCCGCCCTGGGGCCGCGCGGGATCCTGATCAACACCTCGCGCGGTCTGCTCGTGGACACCGCTGCGCTCGTCCAGGCGCTGCACGCCGGCACGATCCGCGCGGCCGGCCTGGACGTGTTCGACCGGGAGCCGCTGCCCGAGGGCCACCCGCTGCTGGACGCGCCGAACGTCATCCTCACCCCCCACGTGGGCGCCGGGACGCGCTGGCACCTCGTCACCGACGTCGTCAACACCATCCAAGCCGTGGCCGAGGGGTTGGAGGGCGCATGAGCGAGCGCGCCCCGGGCATCACCGCCGAGCTCGCCGAGGTCGTGGCCGCCACGACCCTGGACGACGCGACGACCGCGGCTGCCACCCGCTGCCTCGTGGACCTCGTGGGCTGCGCGGTCGCGGGCGCGAGGCATCCCGCGGTGGAGGCGATCGCGGAAACCCTCGCCGTGCTGGGGGGAGGGGAGGAGGCGACCCTGATCGGCCGGGCGGGGCGGGCCTCGCCCTTCGGAGCCGCGCTGGTCAACGGCGCTGCCGCGCACGTCCTCGACTTCGACGACGTCAACGTGGTCATGATCGGCCATCCCGGCGTGGTGGTGATCCCCGCCGCCCTGGCCGTGGCCGAGGCTCAGGGCGCGACGGGCGCGGACCTGCTGGCGGGGGTCGTCGCCGGATACGAGGTCGCGGCCAGGCTCGGCGCGGTCGTCAACCCCGGTCACTACGAGCGCGGCTGGCACGCCACCGGGACCATCGGAACGCTGGCGGCAGCCGCCACCGCGGCCCGCACCGCCCGGGCGGACGCCGGCGCCGTGGCCCGCATCCTCAGCGTCGCGGCGACCGGCGCCGCCGGGATTCGCGCCGTGTTCGGCAGCCACGGCAAGGCCCTCAACGCCGGCCGGGCAGCCGCGGCGGGCGTCCATGCGCAGGCGCTGATCACCGCCGGGTTCGAAGCCCCGCCGGAGGCGCTGGAGGGCGCAGGGGGGTGGCTGCGGGCAACCGGCGGGACGGCTGGGGACTCGGGCACCGCCGGGCTCGCACGCCCGGCGATCCTCGACACCGCCTTCAAGCAGCACGCCGCCTGCGGTGCCACCCACTGCCTGATCGACGCCGTCGCCGGCCTCGTCGGCGAGCTCGGGCTGAAGCCCGACGACATCGAGCGCATCGACGCGCACGTGCACCGCCTGGCGGTGCAGGCCGCCGCCATCACCGCGCCGACCTCGGGGCTGGAGGCCAAGTTCAGCCTCCCCCACACCGCCGCCATGGCGGTGCTCGAGCACCCTTTGCTGCCGGCGGCCTTCACAGACGAGGCCGTCGCAGACCCGGCCGTGGTCGCGCTGCGCCAGCGCGTCACCGTCAGCGTGGACGACAGCTTCCGCTACGACCAGGCCATGCCGGCGCGGGTCGCGGTGCATCTGCGCAGCGGCGACGTCCTCGAGCGCACGGTCGACACCCCCCGCGGCCGACCCGCCAACCCCGCCTCGAACGAGGAGCTGGAGCTCAAGCTCGTGGCCCTGGCCGCGCCGGTGCTGGGAGAGGATCGCGCCCGCCGCCTGGCGGCACGTCTGTGGCGGGTCGCCGAGCTAGACGACGTCAGCGACCTGGCGCCGGAGCTGCAGCCATGAGCGGGCGGATCACGAGCGCGATCGGCGAGCGGGTCGCGACCCTGACCATCGACCGCCCCGAGCGCGCCAACGCCCTCACCCCCGAGCTCGCCGCGGATCTCACCCGCCAGCTGGCCGCCGCCGCGGCTGATCCGGAGGTCCGGGTCGTGGTTCTGCGCGGAGCCGGCGGGCGCGCCTTCTGCGCCGGCTTCGACCTCGGGCGGGTCGGTGAGCAGGTCCCGACCGGCCTGGAGGAGCTGATGGCCGCCCTCGACGACCTCCCGCTGCCGACCGTGGCGGTGCTCGACGGGCCGGCCGTCGGCGCGGGGCTGGAGCTGGCCTGCCGCTGCGACCTGCGGGTGGCGAGGGCCGGCGTGGAGGTCGGCATCCCCGCCGTGCGCCTGGGGGTCGCCTACCGCAGCGAGGGTCTGGCCGCCCTCCTCGCCGCCACCCCCGCCGCGGCCGGGCTGATCTTGACCGGCGAGCGGCGCAGGGTCGATGACCTGCCGGGCTTCGCGCACGGCGTCGTCGCGGAGGGCGAGCTCGAGGCCGTGGTGACACGCCTGACCGAGCAGCTCGCCGCGGCCGCCCCTGCGGCCATGGCGTACACGCTGCGAGCCGTGCGCGCCCTGCGCCGCAACCTCCTTCCAGAGGACCTCGGGCGATCCCTGGCCGAGCAGCGTGCCAAGGTGCTCGCGGGCGACGACCTCGCCGAGGCGGTGCGCGCACGGCGGGAAGGCCGCGAACCCCGCTTCAACGATCGACAGACGGAGAGCCGGTGATGGGAGCAACCAGGACCTGGGCCGAGCTGGCCGCGGGGCTGCGGCGCGCCGACCTGCCCGATGAGGTGGTCGCCAAGCTGCGGATCCACACGCTCGATCAGATCGGCGCGGAGGTCGCCGGCGCGACGCGCAGCTGGAACGCGGCGGTCCGCGGCTACGCGCTGGACTCCACCCGCCCCGGCCCCGCCGCCGTGGTGGGCGACGAGCGCGGCGCCTCGGCCGAGTGGGCCGCCTTTGCCAACGCCACGGCCGGGCACGGCTTCGAGATGGACGACTACCACGCCGAGGCGCTGTCCCATCCGGGCTGCGTGGCCGTGCCGACCGCCCTGGCAGTGGGCGAGGAGCTCGACTCGACCGGCGACGAGGTGGTCGTCGCGCTGGCCATCGGGTTCGAGTCCATCCTGCGCCTCGGCCTGGCGCTGATGCCGTCGATGATCGTCGACCGCGGCTTCCACGAGACCTGCATCGAAGGGGTCTTCGGCGCCGCTCTGGCGGCCGGGCGCCTGCATGGCCTCGACGCCGAAGCGCTCGCCTCGGCCCTGGGCATCGCGGGCAGCCACGCATCCGGCACCACCGAGTACACGCAGTCCGGCGGGGAGGTGAAGCGCCTCCACGCCGGCCTGGGCGCCATGGGCGGGATCCGCGCCGTCGAGCTGACCCGCCGCGGCTTCACCGGGCCGACCACGATCCTCGAGGGCGCCCGCGGGCTCCTCCAGGCCTTCGCGACCACGCCCCGCCCGGAGGCGCTGGTCGACGGGCTGGGCACCCGCTGGGCGCTGCTCAACGCCGCGATCAAGCCCTACGCCAACTGCGGTCTCATCCACGCCCCGATCGACGCGCTGAAGACGCTGGTGGACGAGGCCGAGCTGCGTGCGGATGACGTCGAGGAGATCGTCGTCGGCTGCGACCACCTGTCGCTGATGCACGTCGGCAAGATCGGCCCCGAGCCCACGGACACGACCGGTGCGCAGTTCTCCATGGAGTTCTCGCTCGCGATGGCGCTGCTCCTCGGCGGCGCGGGCTTCGCCGAGTACGTCGAGGCCGAGCGACGCGGCTACGACCTGCCCGAGGTGAAGGAGCTCGCGCACCGCATCCGCCTGGAGCTCGACGCCGAGGCCGACGCCGCCTTCCCGGAGCGCTTCCTCGCACGCGTGCGGGTGCGGCGCAGGGACGGCACCTGGCTGGAGGCCAAGGCCTACGCCACCGGCTCCCCCGACGCGCCGATGAGCGAGGAGCAGGTGCGCGCCAAGTTCCGCTCGACCGTCGCCGCCGTGCTCGACGACGACCGCGCCGCCGCGACCGAGCGGGCCGTCGACGCCCTGTTCGAGGGCGGTCCGGTCCGCGGCGTCCTGGGGAGCCTGCGATGCCGGCTGACGTAGCCGTCTTCCTGGGCCCTGCGGACTGGCGCGCCCCCGGCGCCTGGGAGCGGCTCGCGGAGACCGCGCGCGCCGCCGCGGCGAGCGGGCTGCCGGTCCTGCTCGGCGAGCACGCCGATCGGCCCGACTACGTCCCGTCCGCGCTGATGGCGGCGGCGCTGCTCGCGGTCACCTGCCCGGGGATCGACGTGACCACCGCCGGGGTCATCGCGGGTGCGCGCGATCCCGTGTCCGTCCGGCGCGACGCGGCCGTCGCCACCATGGCGGCCACCTCAGCGGGCAGCCGGCTGCGGCTTGGGCTGGTGGCCGGCTACGAGCCCTCGGACCTGCCCGGCGACCGGATGGCGCGCCGCTTCGCGGCACTCGATGAACTGGTCGACGAGCTGGCCGCCAAGCGCCCCTGCCCGGTGCTCGTGGGCGGCGGGAGCGACCGCGCCATCCAGCGGGCCGCCCGCGTCGACGGGTGGCTGACCCCGACCACCGTGGACGCCACCGCGATCGCTCGTCTCGGGGCGGCGCTGCGGTCCCAACGAGCAGAGGCCGAGGTCGTGGTCCTGCGGCGCTGGCTGCCCGCTGACGACCCCGCCGACCTGAGCCGGCTGCCGCAGCCCACGGGCAGCCGGACCCCGCCCGAGCTGCTGGTCGGCGGCGGTCCCAACGCCGTGGCCCAGCGCATCGGCGAGCTGATCGAGGCCGGAGCAGACCGCATCGTGCTCGGCCCCGTCACCGCGCCGGCCGACCTCGACCGCCTGATGGCCGACCTGGGAGGGCTCTAGGTGCGCGCCCTGCGGAAGCTCGCGCCCGAGGACGGGGTCACGCTGGCCGATGTGCCCGCACCGGTTCCTGGCCCGGGCGAGCTGCTCGTGCGCGTCCGCATGGCGGGCATCTGCGGCACCGACCTGTCGATCGTGCGCTGGGCCGAGTACGTGCGCCCCTTCGTGGAGCTGCCCCGCACCCTCGGCCACGAGCTCGTCGGTGTGGTCGAGGAGGCGGGTCCGGACACCACCACCCCCGTCGGCACGCGCGTGACCGCCGACAGCGACGGCGGCTGCGGCTCCTGCCGCTGGTGCCGCCGGGGTCTGCGCAACGCCTGCGAGCGGCAGTCGCGGATCGGCACCCAGCGCGACGGGGCCCTGGCCGACCTGGTCGCGGTCCCCGAGCGCTCCATCTATCCCATCCCGGAGGCCGTGTCGGACCGCGCCGCATGCCTGCTCGAGCCCTTCGGCGCCGCAATGCACGCGGTCGAGCGGCTCACCCTGCCGCCGGGCGGCAGCGCGGCCGTGATCGGCCCGGGCCCGGTGGGCCTGCTGGCCGCGGTGGCGCTTGAGGAGGCCGGGTGCGCACCGGTGCTGGTCGCCGGCCTGGCGGAGGACGCCGCTCGGCTGGACGTGGCCAGGGGCCTCGGGTTCGAGGCCGTGACCACCGATCGCGCGTCCGAGCGGGCCGCCGAGGTCGCACCGCTCGGTGGCGTAGACGTGGTGGTGGACGCCGTCGGATCCGCCGCCACGCTGATGCTCGCAGCCGACCTGGCGCGCTTCGGCGGGCAGATCGCCGTGGTCGGCCTGGGCGGCGCCGGAGCGGTCGACGTCAGCCGCCTGGTTGCCAAGGAGCTGACCGTCGCGGGCTCCTGGCGGCGCCTGCCCAGCACCTGGGATCGGACGCTGGCGGTCATGTCGCGGCGCCCGGACCTCGAAGCCCTGGTGGACGGCGTGTACGGCTTCGACGCCTACGAGGCCGCCTTCGCCGCCGTCGCCGACCGCACCCACCTCAAGACCGCCTTGCTCATCAACCCCTGAAGAGGAGAGAACCCGTGCGCTTCACCCTGACGGAGGAGCAGCAGGAGCTGCGCCGCCTGCTGCGCCGCTTCCTCGACGAGCGCAGCCCAGCGGCCGCGGCTCGAGCTGCGCTCGACGGCGGCTACGACCGCGCTGTGTGGAACGCGCTGGCCACCGACCTCGGGCTCCACTCGATGGCCGTCCCTGAGGAGCTGGGCGGCCAGGGCTGGGGCTTGGTCGAGCTCGCCCTGGCGATGGAGGAGCTCGGCCGGGTGGCATACCCGGGCCCGTTCCTCGCCAGCGGCGTGCTGGCGGCCAGGGCGCTGGTCCGCGTCGGCGCGGCGGAGGCCCTGGAGCCGCTGCTAACGGGCGACCGCGTGGTCGGCCTGGCTGCCGCCGACGACGGTGGGGCCTGGCGGCCCGAGGCGGTCCAGACGGTCTTCGACGGCGCGGCGGTCTCCGGCGCCAAGCGGCTGGTGGTCTCGGCGGAGCAGTGCGATGAGCTCCTCGTGGTGGCGCGACGTCCCGGGACCTCCGGAGCGGACGGGCTCGTCCTCCTCGCCGTTGACCTCGGTGCACCGGGGGTCAAGCTCGAGCACCTCGACGGCCTCGACCGCAACCGCCCTCAGGCCGACGTGGTGCTGGAGGGGGCAGCGGCCCGCCTGCTGGCGGAGGACGTCGGCCCTGCGATCGCCCGCGCGCTGGACGAGGCGGGAGCGTGTCTGGCCGCCGAGCTGGTCGGCGCCGCGCAGGCCTGCCTCGACCTGACCGTCGAGTACGGCAAGACGCGCCAGCAGTTCGGCGTCCCGATCGGCTCCTTCCAGGCGTTCAAGCACCGCTGCGCCGACCTGCTGGTCGACCTAGAGCACGCCCGCTCGGCCGCCTACGTCGCGGCCTGCCGGGCGACCGAGGATGACCCGTCTGCCCTGGCCGAGGCCACGTCCGTCGCGCTGGCGGTGTGCGGTGACGCCGCGGCGCGCGTCGGCAAGGAGACCGTTCAGCTGCACGGCGGCATCGGCTTCACCTGGGAGCACGACGCCCACGTCTACGTCCGTCGCATCCAATCCGCCCGTCAGCTGCTGGGCACGCCGTCGTGGCATCGCCAGCGGGTGTGGGCGCTGACCGAGGAGCACAAGGGGGTGGGGGCGTGACCATCGAACGCGCGTCGGTGCTGCTGGCCAACGTGACCGATCTCGAGGCCGCCGTGCGGATGGCCGAGCTGATCGAGTCCTGCGGCTACCGCCGGATCTGGCTGGCGGAGACCAACTCGATCGAGGCCGGTGCGCTCGGAGGTGCCCTCGCGCACCGCACCAGCCTCGAGGTCGGCACGGCGATCGTGCCGGTCTACAGCCGCACGCCCGCGCTGCTGTCGATGATGGCGGCCACGTGGTCGACCCTGGGAGGCGGCCGGCCCGTCCACCTCGGCATCGGCGCCGGCGGGCAGGTCATCGTCGAGCGCTGGCACGGCGTCCCGTTCGAACGCCCGCTGACCGCGGTGGCCGACACCCTCGCCGTGCTTCGCCAGGCCCTCGCCGGGGCCAAGACCGACTTCGAGGGCGCCACCCGGCGCTCGCGCGGCTTCCGTCTCGGCTACGGCCCGCAGCCGCAGGTGCGCGTCTACATCGGTGGCATGGGCCCGAAGATGCAGCGGCTCGCCGCCGAGCACGCCGACGGGCTCATCCTCACCTGGGTCTCGCCGCGGGTCCTCGACGAGTTCAGCACCCGCTTCGCCGAGCAGATCTCCTCCGCCGGCCGCGAGCGCTCTGAGGTGACGCTGGTGGCGCGCGCCTACGTCGCCGTGGTCGACGACGTCGAGGCCGTGCGCCAGGCCGTCCGCCGCGAGGTGGTCGAGTACATGGTGTCGCCGCCGTACGCCCGCTACTTCTCGTCGGTCGGCTTCGAGGAGGAGGTCGCCGCGGTCAACGAGGCCTTCGCCCGTGGCGACCGCGAAGGGACGGCCGCGGCCGTCAGCGATCGCTTCCTCGACGAGGTGCTGATCGCGGGCGCGACCGCCGACGAGGTCGCTGAGCGCCTCCGCGCCTACCTGGTCGCGGGTGCGGATGACCTCATGATCCAGCCGGTCCTGCCGGTCCGCGGCGGCGACCCTGAGCGGACCATCGAGGCCGTGGCACGCGCCCTCGGCTGAGCGCGTCTGGGCCCGCCCTCCACGCAATTTGCTATAAAGTCAATACAAGCAGCGGAGCCTGCGGGAACGCAGGAGTGGAGGTGGATGGCGATGCGAGCGGAGGCCGTCGACGCCGCATCGCCGATCCCGCTCTACTACCAGATCGCCAACCTGCTGCGATCCCGCATCCTGTCGGGCGTCTACCCGGCCGGCTCGATGCTCAGCACCGAGCATGAGCTCGCGCAGGCGTTCGGAGTCAGCCGCATCACGGTGCGGCAGGCGCTGGGGATGCTCTCCACCGCCGGGCTGATCGAGCGCCGACGGGGGCGCGGGACGTTCGTCGCCGCGGACCTCCCCGACGGCAGCCCGCCGGTGCAGCTGCACGGCTTTCTGGACGACATCCTGCTCCAGGCCGACTACGCCGGCACGGTGTTCGTCGACCGGCGCGAGGTGCGGGCGAGCGCCGAGGTGGCGCGCGCGCTCGGCGTCCCGACGGGCGACCGCGTGGTCCGCTTCCGCCGGCTGCGCGCCACCGCTCAGCGGCCGCACGCGTGGATCGTGAACCACCTCCGGCGCGACATCGCCGAGCGCGTCGACACCACAGAGCTGAAGGAGCGCTCGCTGCTGCGGATGATCGACGAGACCCCAGGCCTGCGGCTGTCCAGCGGCTACCAGACCATCTCCGCCCGCGCCGCGGACGGCGAGCCCGCCCGGCGCCTCGGGCTGGAGCCCGGCAGCCCCGTCCTCTACGTCGAGCGCGTCACCTACGCCGTCGACGGGACACCGCTGGAGCTGGTCGCGGCCCACTACCCGGGCGAGCACCACCGCTTCGGCGTGCACCTGTCCCGCGCGGGACGCTGAAGGAGCCCCCCATGAGCGAGGACAACGGCACCCCAACCACCAGCTCGGGCATCCCGCTTCAGCGCGAGTACACCGCGGAGGACCTCTCCGGCTGGGACCCAAAGGAGCAGCTCGGCCGCGCCGGCAGCTTCCCGTTCACGCGCGGCATCCACCCGGAGATGTACCGCAAGCGCCTGTGGACCTTCCGCCAGTACGCCGGCTTCGGCGACGCGGCAGCCACCAACGAGCGCTTCCGCTTCCTCTACGCCAACGGCCAGACCGGCCTGTCGCTCGCCTTCGACCTGCCGACCCAGCTGGGCCTGGACTCCGACGATCGCGAGGCCCTTGGCGAGGTGGGCCGTCTCGGCGTGGCCATCGACACGCTCGACGACATGAAGCGCCTGTACGAGGGCATCCCCCTCGACGCGACGTCGACGTCCATGACGATCAACGCGACCGCGCCGGTGATCCTGGCGATGTACGTCGCGATGGCGGACGAGCAGGGCGTGGACCGCTCGCTGCTCCGCGGGACCGTCCAGAACGACATCTTCAAGGAGTACCTGGCGCGGGGCCTGTACATCTTCCCGCCGGCGCCCAGCCTGCGGCTGACCGCCGACCTCATCGCCTTCAGCGTCGCGAACCTGCCGAAGCTGAACCCGGTCAGCGTCTCGGCTCCGCACATCCGCAGCGCGGGCGCTCGCTACGTGGACGCGCTGGCCTACATGTTCCTGGCCGCCCTGCTGATCGTGGACGCGTCTGTGCAGCGCGGCGCGGACGTCGAGGCGGTCGGCGCCCGCATGTCCTTCCTGGCCGGCGCGGACAACGACTTCTTCGAGACCGTCTGCCGCCATCGCGCCGCACGGCGGCTGTGGGCCCGGCTGATGCGCGACCGCTGCGGCGCCAAGACGGAGCGGGCGCAGCAGTACCGGCTGGCCGGCTCGGGCAACCCGCTGAACATGACCGTCCAGCAGCCGTTGAACAACATCGCCCGCATCGCCCTGCACGGCCTGGCGAACGTCCTCGGCGGCTGCCAGTCGATGGTGCTCCCGTGCTGGGACGAGGCCTACACCATCCCGACCGAGGACGCGGTGCGGACCTCGCTGAACATCCAGCGGATCATCGCCTACGAGACCGGCGTGACGAACGTCGTCGACCCGCTGGCCGGCTCCTACTTCGTCGAGTCGCTGACCGACGAGATCGAGGAGCGCATCGTGGCCAAGATGCGGGAGGTGGACGACCGCGGCGGCCTGATCGCGGCCATCGAGGACGGCTCGATCTTCCGCGAGATGGCGCAGCACGCCTACGAGCTCGAGCGCGAGATTCAGGACGGCACCCGCGTGATCGTCGGCGTCAACCGCTTCCAGGTGCCCGAGGACCGCGCCGAGCTCGAGTCGCAGATGCACGAGACCGACCCGGCCATCGCCGAGGAGCAGAAGGCCCGCCTGGAGCGCACGCGCGCGGAGCGCGACAACGCCGCGGTCGAGGCGGCGCTCGCCGAGGTCGAGCGGGCCTGCTCCGCCGACGTCAACGTCATGGAGCCGCTGATCGCCGCGGTCAAGGCCCGCGCCACCGTCGGTGAGATCACGGACGTGATGACCCGGGTGTTCGGACGACACCGCACGGAGGCGCTGCTGTGAGCACGCGCGTGGTGATCGCCAAGGTGGGCCTGGACGGGCACGACCGCGGAGCAAAGGCGGTCGCCCTGGCCCTGCGCGACGCCGGCTTCGAGGTGATCTACACGGGCCTCCGCCAGACCCCCGAGTCCGTCGTCGCCACCGCGCTCCAGGAGGACGTGCAGGTTCTCGGCGTGTCGCTCCTGTCCGGCGCGCACCTGGAGATCATGGGCCGCATCTGCGAGCTGCTGCGCGAGCAGGGCGGCGAGGACGTCCTGGTTGTGCTCGGCGGCAACGTCCCGACCCGCGACCACGAGCGCCTGCGCGAGCTGGGCGTCGACGCCATCTTCCCGACCGACTCCCGCTTCGACGACGTGGTCGCCTGGATCTGCGCTCACACGGAGCCCGCGCGATCAGATCTGGAGGTTCAGTGACCGGCAGCAGCTTCGGTGGACCGCTCGACGGCGTGCGGGTGCTCGACCTGACGCATTTCATCGCCGGCCCGTTCGGCACCCAGTACCTGGCCGACCTCGGCGCCGACGTCATCAAGATCGAGCAGCCCTCAGGCGGTGACCTGGGGCGCGGAGCGGGCACCGACTTCGTCGAGGGCGAGAGCGTCCACTTCTGGGCGGTCAACAAGAACAAGCGCAGCGTCGTCCTCGACCTCAAGTCCGAGCGCGGGCTCGAGCTCTTCCACGACCTGGTCCGCCACGCCGACGTGGTGTTCGACAACTTCCGCCCGGGCGTGCTCGAGCGGCTCGGAGCCGACTACGAGACCCTGGCGGCCATCAACCCGCGGATCATCAGCACGTCGGTGTCCGCCTTCGGCCAGGACGGCCCCTACAGCGACCAGCCCGGCTACGACCTGTCGATCCAGGCGCTCAGCGGGATCATGTCGATCACCGGCGAGCCGGACGGCAACCCGGTGCGCTGCGGCGCCCCCATCGGCGACCTGGTCGGAGGGATGGTCGGGGCGATGGGGACGCTGGCCGCCCTGGTCGAGCGCGGCCGGACCGGCCGGGGGCAGCGCGTGGACGTCGCGCTGCTGGACTCCCAGGTCGCGCTGCTCATGTACTGGGCGACCATCCAGCTGACGACCGGGCACATGCCCGAGCGCGTCGGCGCCGGCCATCCGACGATCGTCCCGTACGGGCAGTTCGCCACCGCGGACTCGCACATCGTCGTCGCAGTGTTCGGCGACCACTTCTTCCGCATCTTCTGCCAGACGCTGGGGCTGGACGACCTGGCGGCCGATCCGCGCTTCGCCACCAACCCGGGCCGCGTCCGCCACCGCGAGGAGGTGCTCAAACCCATCCGCGAGGTGATGCTCACGCGCACGTCGCAGGAGTGGCTGGACCTGCTGCGGGAGGCTGGGATCCCCTCTGCTCCCGTCAACGACATCTCCGAGGCCCTGAGCCACCCCCAGGTCCAGCACCGCGAGATGGTGGTCGAGGTCGAGCATCCGCTGGCGGGGCCGATACGCCTGCTGGGCAACCCGGTCAAGACCGGGTCGCCGCGCTCGCAGACGCTGCCCCCGCCCCTCTTCGGCCAGCACACCGACGAGGTCCTGAGCGACCTCCTGGGGCTGTCGGCTGACGAGCTGGCCGAGCTGCGCGAGTCGGGTGTCACCCGCCCCGGTCAGCCGAGGGTCACCAAGAAGGACCTCGGCTAGCCGTGCGTGGGGCGGCGGCGCGGCAAGGCGGCTCGGACGTCCGGCGGCTGGGTGCGGCGCTGCTGTCGTCTGTGTCCTCGCTGCTGCCGGTGCTGCTGGCCGGAGCCCTGGCGGTGCAGATCAACGCGGACATGCCGGCGGGCCAGACCGCCGTGGCGACCGCCGTGACGATCTCGTTCGCGGTCGGTGGGCTGTCCGCCCCGCTGGCGGGCCGCATGGTGGATCGCATCGGCTGGGAGCGCGCCGCCCGCGCCGCCGCGGTCGTGACGGGCGGCGCCATGCTGGGTGCGGCGCTGGCCGGCCCCCGACCGCTGGCGTTCGGAGCAGCGATCGCCGTGGCGGGCCTCGGCATCGCCATCGCCCAGCCGGCCTCCAACCTCGCGCTCCTGGCGCTGCGCAGCGGCCACCGCCGAGGCGCCCTCTTCGGGCTGAAGCAGGCGACGTCTCCGGCCGCCTCGCTGCTGGCGGGAGTGGCGGTGCCGGCCGTGGCCCTGACCGTCGGCTGGCGCTGGGCCTTCGCCGCCGCCCTGGTCTTCCCGGTCGCCGCCGCGCTGACGATCCCGGGCCCGCGCGGGCGCGGCGTGCGGGCCGGCAAGGGGCGTCACACCTCGGCGCGGCCGGCACCACCGGTCCCCGACTCCCCCGTGGATGGCTGGCGCGCAGCGCTGATCCAGCTGAGCCTCGCCGGGGCGCTGGCAGCCGTGGCCATCGGGGCCCTCAGCGCCTTCACGGCTCCGGCGGCGGTCGAGGCGGGCCACTCCGAGGGCGCGGCCGGCCTGCTGATCGCCCTCGGCAGCATCGTCGGCATCTGCGTGCGGATCGGCAGCGGTGCCCTGATCGACCGGCGCGGCAGCGGCGCGGCCGGCGCCTTCGCCGCCGTCACGGGCCTCTTGGTCGCGGGCGTCGGCGGCTACGTGCTGCTGGGCATCGGCACGCGGGCTCTGGTGGTGGTGGCCGTGATCCTGGCCTACGGGGGCGGCTGGAGCTGGCCTGGCCTGTTCCACTACGCCGTGGTGACGGTGAACTCGCACGCCCCCGGCCGGGCCACCGGGATGATCGAGTCCGGTCTGCAGCTGGGCACCGCCAGCGGCCCGATCCTGTTCGCGCTGCTGTCACAGCGCTGGAGCCTGGGCGGCGCCTGGAGCGTCATGGCCGCCACCTCGGCCGCCTCGGCCGTCCTCATCTGGCTCGCCAGCAGGCGCATGCTGCGGGTCGCCGACGGCCAGAGATTCGCCAACCCCGAGAGGAGCAGAAGTTGAGCGCGGAGCTGTCGGAGGATCGTCGGGTCGCATTCCTCGGCCTGGGTGTGATGGGGCGGGGGATGGCGGCCAACGCGGTCAGGGCGGGCTTCGACGTCCGCACGTGGAACCGCAGCCCGCGCGAGCCGGTGGACGGGGCGCGCGCCGCCTCCTCTATCGCCGAGGCGGTGGACGGGGCCGACGTCGTGGTCGTCTGCGTCACCGACGACGGCGCGGTCAGGGAGATCATCCTCGGCGAGGGCGGTGTCCTGGCGGCGCGGCCGGACGCGGTCGTGGTGGACTGCTCGACCACCGCCCCAAACACGGCGCGCGAGCTGGAGGCCGTCCTGCGGCCGGCGGGCATCGGCTTCGTCGACGCCCCCGTCACGGGCGGCGCAGAGGGTGCGCGCGCGGGGCGGCTCACCTTCCTGTGCGGCGGAAGCGAGGAGGCCGTCGCCCGCGCGGAGCCGGTTCTGTCACACCTCGGCTCGCGCGTGCTGCGGTTCGGTGACGCCGGCGCGGGGCAGCTGGCCAAGGCCGTGAATCAGGTGATGCTGGCCGGCATCTTCCTGGGCGTGGCGGAGGGCCTGGCCCTGGCGAAGGCCGCCGGGCTGGACGCCGAGCAGGTGGTCGACGCCCTCAGCGCCGGCGCGGCTTCGTCCTGGGTGCTGAGCGCCCGCGGCCCGTTCATGGCCCGCGACGAGTACCCGCCCGAGGGCCGGGTCGCGCTGCACCACAAGGATCTCGGCATCGCCCTGGAGGCCATGCGCGCCCTCGGGTTCGAGCTGCCGGGCGCCCGGCTGGTCCACGGCCTGGAGCAGCGCCTGGTCGACTCCGGCCGCGGCGACTTCGACGTCAGCGCCGTCCACCTCGCCGTGCGCGAGGCGGCGGCGGAGAGCAACCCCTAGAGCGCCACAACCAGAAGGAGCAGAGATGGCCCGCATCCGGATGCTGGACCCGTCCGAGTTCGATGACGAGCTGCGCGAGCTGACGGATGCGGAGTCCAAGACCCCGTTCGAGGTCGGCGTCGTCCGCATCTACGCCCACCGGCCGGAGCTGGCCAAGGCCTACGTGCGCTTCCTTGGGGACCTGCGCGCGCCCGGTCTGCTGCCGCGGCGGCTGGTCGAGCTCGTGCGCCTGCGCGTCGCCTTCCACAACCAGTGCCGCTCGTGCATGGCGGTGCGCTACGCCGACGCGGTGGAGGAGGGCGTCACCGAGGACCTGGTGTGCGAGCTCGCCCAGCCCGAGGAGGCGCCCAACCTGACCGACGCCGAGCGCGCCGCCCTGCGCTTCGCCGACCTGATGGCCACCAACCACCACGCGATCGACGACGCGGAGATCGAGGCCCTGCGGGCCCACTTCGACGAGGACGAGATCGTCGAGCTCGGGATGAACATCGCCACCTACGTCGGGTTCGGCCGGCTCTCCATGGCGATGGACATGGTCGACGAGCTGCCGGACCGCTTCCGCAGCGAGGGCGAGAAGGTCACCCCCTGGGGGTCCGACGCCCGGGTGGTGGGCTCCAGCCGCTAGCCCGCCGGCCCCCGCAGCGGGTCCGCTCGACTACCCCTTGCCCGCGCCTCGATTCAGGATAACTATATGTATGAACCGGAGGCTCGGTTCCGAAGGGTGCCGAACCGGACTCGCTAGGAAAGGGCAGCTGTGGGAGAACTGGTCCAGCTGCTGAGCATCGCGCTCACCGGTGCGGCGCTGTACTCGCTGGTCGCGGTCTCGATCAACGTGGTCTACCGCGCGAGCGGCGTCGTCAACTTCGGGGTGGGCCACCTCATGATCTTCGCCGGCATCTTCTACGCGAACGGGCCGGCGCAAGGTGGTTGGGGACGCCTGGCGCTCACCGTTCTCCTGGGGGCTGCGCTAGGCGTCCTCTGCTACCTGATCGCCGTGGCCTACGGTGAGCGCCGCGGCGTCAACCACGTCGCGCTTGCGCTCTCGTGCCTGGGCTTCGGGCTCATCCTCAACTACATCGCCGGTGAGCTGTGGCTGAAGCAGGGCTTCCGGGCGATCGCGCTATGGCCCGGATCGGTCGTGGTCTCCGGGGTCAACATCACCAACCAGCGCCTTGTGACCTGGATCCTGGGCGCGGTCTTCCTGCTGCTGCTGGTCTTCTTCATCGAGCGGACCATGATGGGCCGCGCGATGGAGGCGACCGCCCACGACGCCTTCCTGTCCCAGCTCTACGGCGTGAACGTCCTGCTGGTGGGCCTGCTCACGTGGGCGCTGGCGGGAGCGGCGGTCGGGCTGGCCGGAGCGCTCCAGGCCAGCATCGCCTCGGTGGGCCGACCGCTGGCCCTCACCTTCACCGTCACCGGCTTTGCCGCAGCCGTCGTCGGAGGCCTCGGCAGCGTCAAGGGCGCGGTGATCGGCGGCGCGCTGATCTCTGTGGCGGAGGTCTTCATCGTCCGCTACGTCACCACGCGCTACGCGCTGTCGCTGGTGTTCCTGATCCTCTTCATCGTGCTGGCCGTCCGGCCGCAGGGCGTGTTCGGCTACGTCCGGGGGGTGGAGCGCGCATGACGCTGGCCGGCCTTCCCGGATGGGCGCGCAGCGCGGTGCGGCTGCTCGCCTTCCCCTTGGCGCTGGCGCTCATCGGCCTGATCGCCAACGGCAACCGCTTCTTCGTCTACCTGGCCACCAGCGCGGCGATCGTCTACATCGTCACCACCGCTTTCAACCTGATCTTCGGCTACGCGGGCCTGTTCACGCTCGGGCACATCGCTCTCTACGGCATCGGCGCCTACGCCTGCGTGATCATCCAGGCGCGGCTCGGGGTCTCGTTCTGGGTGGGGCTGGTCGTCGGCGTGGCCCTCGGCGCGCTCTTCGGCTTCCTGCTGGCGCTGCCCACCATGCGGCACGGCCACATCTTCCTTGCGGTCGCGACGCTGGCCTTCGGCACCGCGGTCGAAGAGGTCGCGGTCAAGTGGACCGACGTCACCGGCGGGGCGGACGGCTTCCGCGGGATCCAGCCGCCGTCCTTCTTCGGCACCGATCTGGTCGGCGGCTCGCTCGGGTACTACGTGCTGGCGGCGATCGGTGCCGTCATCGCCTTCGAGCTGTCGGTGCGGGTGGGCAGCTCGCTGATCGGGCGGCGCTTCATCGTCATGCGCGAGAGCCCCTTCACGCTCACCTCGATCGGGGTGCGGGCCGCCAACGTGCGCCTGACGGCGTTCGTGCTGTCCGGAGCGCTCGCGGGGTTCGCCGGCGCGCTCTTCGCCCACTTCCAGCTCTTCGTCTCCGCCGAGGCGTTCGGTCTGCATCGCATCGTGCAGCTGTTCATCGCGCTGATGCTGGGCGGGGCTGGGACCGTGGCGGGCCCGATCATCGGCGTGGTCGCGCTGGTCGGGATCGACGAGCTCGGCGCCCGCCTGCACGACGCCAGCGAGGTCCTGTACGGGGTCGTCCTGATCCTCCTGCTGAACTACGCGCGCGGCAGCCGAGCGCTCAGCATCGCCAGCCTGCTGGCGCGCATCCGCCCCGGCTCCTCCGAGCCGGAGCCGGCCCCGGACCACCACATGACGCTCGAGGAGGCCGCAGCCGAGGAGGAGGACCTGGCCGCCTCGGGGCGCGCCCTGCCGGACATCAGCGACCTCGCCCGGGATCTGGCTGGGACGGACAGGAGCGTCCTGCGCGCCGAGGACGTCACGGTCCGCTTCGGCGGCGTCACGGCGCTGAGCGGTGTCGGCATCCGCTGCGCAGCCGGCGAGGTGGTCGGCCTGATCGGCCCCAACGGCGCCGGGAAGACGACCTTCGTCAACGCCCTCACCGGCTTCGTCACGCCGGCGAGCGGGACGATGGAGATGGACGGAACCTCGCTGGTGGGCCTGCGTGGCGACCAGATCGTGAGCCTCGGCGTGGTGCGCACCTTCCAGCGCACGCGGCTGGTGCCCGAGCTCGACGTCCTGACCAACGTGATGATCGGTCGGGACCGCTTCGGCTCCGCGAGCCTGTTGTCCCGCCTGCTGCGCGGCCGCGGCTCCCGCGCCGAGGACGAGGCGGCCAAGGCGCACGCACTAGCGCTGCTCGAGCCGCTCGACCTGCTCGACTACGTGCACGAGCGCGCCGGCTCCCTCCCCTACGGGCTCCAGCGCCGGGTCGAGATCGCCCGCGCGCTTGCGGTCGCCCCGCGCTTCCTGCTCCTGGACGAGCCCGGCGCCGGGCTGAACGCGGCCGAGCGCGACGAGGTCGCCCGCCTCATCAAGACCATCGCCGGCGCCGGGGTCGGCGTGATCCTCATCGACCACAACGTCTCGTTCGTCGCGGCTGTGAGCTCGCGCCTGGTGGTGCTGGACCAGGGCAGGGTGCTGGCCGAGGGCTTGACCCAGGAGGTCCTGGAGCGCGAGGACGTCTCCGCCGCCTACCTCGGGAGGAGCGCCCCGTGAGTGCCGGCGCCGAGCTGACCCTGGAGGGCGTGGTAGCGGGCTACACCCGCGACGTGCCGGTCCTGCATGGCATCGACCTGCACGTGGCCGCGGGCGAGGTCGTCGGCCTGGTCGGGGCCAATGGCGCCGGGAAGACCACACTGATGCGCGTGGTCACGGGCGCCCTGCGCCCCTGGGCGGGGCGGGTGCTGCTGGACGGGCAGGACGTCGGGAAGCTCTCCCCGTCGAAGCGGAACAAGCGCGGCATCGTGCTGGTGCCCGAGGGGCATGAGGTGGTCGCGAGCCTCACCGTGCTCGACAACCTCCGCCTGGCGGCGCTGCCCTACTGGCCGGGAGGGACCGCTCGGCGGCTGTCCGAGGTCCTGCCTCAGGTCTACGAGCTGTTCCCGGTGCTGGCCGACCGCGGCAGCCAGATGGCGGGTCTGCTGTCGGGCGGCGAGCAGCAGATGCTCGCGATCGCTCGCGCGGTCGTCGCCGGCCCCAAGGTCCTGCTGCTCGACGAGCCGTCACTGGGCCTGGCGCCGGTGCTGATCCAGCGCATCTACGAAAGCCTCGAGGTCCTCAAGGACACCGGCCTGTCGATCCTGCTGGTCGAGCAGCAGAGCGAGCTGGCGCAGCGGCTGTGCGATCGGCTGTACGTGCTGCGCCTCGGGGAGGTCGTGATCGAGGACCGGGCCGACGCCCTCACCGCCGAGCAGCTGCGCAGCGCCTACTTCGGCGCCTAGAGCCCTCGACACGACGGTCCAGCAATAACATAATCATCATAGAGTCTTTACTCATAGTTGAAGGGGCGCTGTCATGTCGAGACGACTTCTGGTGCTGATCGCGGTGCTGTCGCTGATCGTGGCCGCGTGCGGAGGAGGCGACGACGGCAGCGACGAGGCCGCGGACGCCGACCCCACGACGGAGGAGACCAGCGCTGACGAGGGCGCTGACGAGGGTGATGACGAGGGCGGCGAGGCGCCCTCCGGCGACCCCATCAAGGTTGCCTTCGTGGCGGCCCTGACCGGCGCCTCCGCGCAGACGGCGCAGTGGCAGGTCAACATGCTGGAGATCGCCGTCGACCAGATCAACGAGGATGGCGGCATCAACGGGCGGCCGCTCGAGATGATCGTCTACGACAGCGAGACCACGCCCGAAGTCGCGGCACGCGAGGCCCAGCGCGCCATCGCCCAGGACGAGGTCTGCGTCGTTCTCGGCGGCTACTCGACCCCGGAGGCCCTCGCGATCCGCGAGGTCGCCGAGCGCGAGGAGGTCGTCTTCATCACGACCTCGGCGTCCACGCCATCGGTGACCGAGGACGCCGAGTACGTGTTCCGCGTCGCGCCCCTGTCGCCGGACCTGGTTGACGGCGTGGTGCGCGTCGGCGTTGCGCTGGGCGTCAAGAAGCCCGCGATCATGCACGACTCCGGCGGCACGGGTCAGTTCTTCGGCCCGGCGCTCGAGGCCTCGGCCGAGGCCAACGGCATCCCGCACGTGGGCAACCTGGTCGAGTACCCCTTCGGCGCCTCGGACGTGAGCACCGAGGTGCAGACCGTCGCGTCCTTTGAGCCTGACGGCGTGTTCATCGGCGGCTCCAGCGGCTCCGAGACCGGCCTGGTCGCCCGCGCCATGGTGGACCAGGGCTTGATCGTGCCGTTCCTCGGCTTCAGCCCGGTCATCCTGCCGGACGCGGTGCAGATCTCCGCCGGCGCCTACGAGGAGCTGCCGGCCGTCTACACGGTGCAGACCATCGACACGACCAAGCCCGAGTACGTGGAGATGCTGGAGACCTACAACGAGGTCACCGGTGAGGACCTGCCCGACCTGCCCGAGCAGGTCGCCCAGGCCTATGACGCCATGAACGTCGTCGCCGAGGCGCTGCGCGCCAACGGTGCGGACTGCACCGGCTCGGCGCTGGCGACCGCGCTCATCGATCTGCCCGAGCACGTCGGTGCCGCCGCGGCTACCGGTGTCGGCGTCGACTTCACCGAGGACAGCCACGACGCCTTCCGCGGCGACTACGTGAGCGCCTACAAGGTCGTCGACGGCGAGCCAGTCATCGACACCGAGCTGGACTTCTGACCGGCCCTGAGCAGGGTATGGCCGGGGTCGAGCACGGAGCGGGCTCGACCCCGGCCCTCGCTTCGGGGGCCGGAGCGTCGGCTGAGAGCGAGGCGCTCGCCGAGCTCGCCATCCGCCGCGTCCTCGAGCGCTACGCGATCGGCATCGACACCGGCGACGACGACCTGCTCGGCTCCAGCTTCGCCGCCGACGCCGTCCAGCTGTTCGGCGATGGGACCCGCTGTAGCGGTCGTCAGGAGATCATCGACCACATCCGAGCTGTGCTCACCGGCATCCGCTCGACCCACCTGGTGGGCAACGTCGAGGTGACGTTCGAGGGCGCCACAGCGAGAGCACGATCCTGGGGGACGGCGCACCTGATCCGGCGCGCCTCATCGGGCAGCGAGCTGCTCACCCGGGGCCTGCGCTACGAGGATCGGCTGGAGCTGCGCGACGGCCGCTGGGTGATCGTCGAGCGCCGCCATGAGCCCCTGTGGATGACGGTTCAGCCACTGGCCGAGTCCCTGGAGCTGTAGTGCTCGCGCCTGCACGATCGCGCAGGTGCTGCCGCCCCGACGGGCAG
>CAZVUW010000001.1:32813-84812 GCA_964629825.1 uncultured Actinomycetota bacterium | reverse complement strand
GGCGCTGGACACGACCTATCTGTTCTCCGCCATCGGCAACCCCGGCGGCAGCATGGGGACCCAGGGCACCGGCTTCAGCTCCGAGGAGGCCGACCGCAGCTTCGTCCTGGCCTACCGCGACAACAACGGCCAGACGCAGGTGGCGGTCTACAACCTCGAGACCCGCGTCATGATCTACAACACGGCGCTGCCCAGCGGTGCGACCGCGCTGTGGCGCTTCAGCCCCTGCGGGGACGCCTTCGGGATCGTCGCCAACCAGCAGGCCAACACCGCACACGTCACCATCCGCAAGACGGCGACCAACGCGGCGATCGGCAGCACGACGATCTCGCCGCTCCCGGCCGCCATCGCGCTGGAGAGCACGCTGGCGAACCACCGGGTCAAGCTGACCTCGTCGAGCGGCTCGGTGACCTACACCAACCTCGGCTCGAACACGGCCGACACCGAGTGCGCCGGACCGCCGGCGCTGGCATCCATCGGCCTCAACCGCACCTCCGCGCGGGGAGGCTCTGAGCACGCCACCGCGACTCTCACCCTGACGAGGGCGGCGACCGGTCCGCTCACGGCCACGCTGTCGAGCAGCGATACGAGCGCAGCGACCGTGCCGGCAAGCGTGAGCTTCGCCACGGGCGCGACCACCAAGACGTTCACGGTCACCACCAAGGCCGTGACCGCGTCGAAGACCGTCACCATCACCGCGGTGGCCGGTGGCGTCACCAAGACCGCCACTCTGACCGTCAACCCGCCGCCCGAGCCGCCGCAGTCGGCACCGCGGGTCACGGGGCTGACCCTCGACCCGGCCACCGTGAGCGGTGGCACGTCCTCGACCGCGACGGTCACCCTCGACCGGCCCGCGGCCGCGTCCGGCACGGTCGTGACGCTGACCGGTGAGGGCGTCGCGACCGTTCCCGCGACCACGCTGATCGCGCCGGGCCAGACCAGCGGCACGTTCTTGGTGGCCACAACGCCGGTGCCGGTGGACTCCACTGCCACCATCACCGCCGCGGCGGGCGGGGGCTCGGCCAGCGCCGTGCTCACCATCCGCGCCGCGCAGACCCAGCCGAGCCCGGAGGCGATCATCCGCGACCCCGCCTGCGAGGCCGCGGTCCTGCCCGCCAACGACGACGGCTCCACCGACGCCGTGCAGCTGCCGTTCCCGGTCAACTTCTTCGGGACCAGCTACGACTACCTGTTCGTCAACAACAACGGCAACGTCACGTTCAACGCGCCGATGTCGACGTACACGCCGTTCCGGATCACGGCCACGACGCCGCCGATCATCGCGCCGTTCTTCGCGGACGTGGACACGCGCGGACCCGGCTCGGGCCTGGTGCGCCACTCGGTGTCCACAGCGCCCGCGACCTACGGGGGGCGCCCGGCGTTCTGCGTCAACTGGATCGACGTCGGCTACTACGCCTCCGCCACGGACAAGACGAACTCCTTCCAGCTGCTGCTGGTGGACCGCTCCGACGTGGCCCCGGGCGACTTCGACATCGTCATGAACTACGACCGGATCCTGTGGGAGACCGGCTCGGCCAGCGGCGGCTCCAACGGCTACGGCGGCCAGTCCGCCGGTGCGGGCTACTCGGCCGGCACGGGCAACCCGGCGCAGTTCTTCGAGTTCCCCGGGACCCTGGTGAACGGCGCGCTGCTCGACAGCAACCCCGACACCGGCCTCACCCGGACCAGCCGCGGCACGCTGCAGCGCGGCCGTCACATCTTCGAGGTGCGCAACGGCGCCGCGCCGACCGGTGCGACCGTCCGTGGCGCCGTCACCGATGAGGCCGGCGAGGCCGTGCCCGGTGCGCCGGTGGAGATCTGCCCGGCCGGTGGCGGCCAATGCCGCGCGGTCACCCGCACCGGCGCCAACGGCCGCTACCAGGCGACCGGCATCCCCGCCGGGCAGTACCTGATCACCGTCCGTCCGCCCGCCGGCTCGACCCTGAGCCAGGCGACCGCCGGCCCGGTCGAGGTCGGGGAGAGCGGCGTGGTCGAGGTGGACGTCGTGCTGACCGGCCCCACCGGACCGCCCGACGACACGACGATCTCGCCTGCCAGCACGAACGGCCAGGGCATCCCCAGCGTCTACTGGGGTGACGAGATCGACATCGACACGACCTCCTGCGCCGGCGGCACCGGCACGTGGGAGGTCGTCCAGGGCAGCACGGTCCTCGCCTCCGGCGAGCTGACCGAGGTGGCGGACGGCCAGTACACGGGCCAGATCCCGCAGCTGCGCCCCGCCTCCGGCTACGCGGAGATCCGCATCCGCATCACCTGCCCCGACGGGTCGGTCGACGCGACGGACTTCGACATCTACATCGACCCGTCGGGCAACGTGCGCACGGTTCTGGGCAACCCGGTTCCGGGCGCGATCGTCACGTTGTACCGCGCCGACACGGCCGCCGGTCCGTTCGAGGTCGTGCCGGACGGCAGCGACATCATGTCGCCGTCCAACCGCGCCAACCCCGACGTCACCGACGGCGACGGGCACTTCGGCTGGGACACCATCGCGGGCTTCTACATCGTCCGCGCCCAGCACCCGGAGTGCACCGCGCTCGACGGCGGCGACTACGTCGAGACGCCCGTGCTGGAGGTGCCGCCGGAGGTCACCGACCTCGACCTGCGCCTGGACTGCCCGGGCATCGATGGGCCGGGTGAGGATGAGCCGATCAGCTTCGCGCGCGTCCGCGCCGAGCTGGACGCCCTGGTCGCGGCCGGCGGCATCACCGAGGGCCTGGAGGCGAAGATCCGCCACGCCCTCGACACCGCCGAGCTGTGGTTGCAGCTCGACGGCAAGGTCGGCCCGGCGCTGAGCCACCTCGACCGCGCCGCGCGCCTGCTCGAGTGGCAGGCCGGCGTGGTGGACAAGGGCAAGACCAACCAGGGCGACGCGGACGGCCTGCGCGCCCTCGAATCGAGCGTTCGTGCGCTGGAGGCGCTGCACCGCTGACCTGATCGGTTATCCTGACCGGACGAGCGACGGCGCTCGCCCCTGTTCCGAGGGGCGGGCGCCGTTGTCATTTCCGGAGGTTGCAGCCGAGGGGATTCCGAGGAGGGCGCATGAGCAGGACCGGTCTTCACCCCACCCGCACCGAGCGCGACGCCTGCGGGGTCGGCTTCGTAGCCGACGTGCACGGCCGGTCTTCACGGGCCCTGATCGACGCCGCCCTGACGGGCCTCGCACGCATGCGCCACCGGGGCGCCGTGGCGGCAGACGGGCGCAGCGGTGACGGCGCCGGCCTGCTCCTGCCGCTGCCGACCGCGCTGCTCGCCTCCGCGGTCGCGGCGTCGACCCCCCGCGGAGGTCTGGGTGCCGCGATGTGCCTTCTCCACGGGCAGGAGGACGCCGCGGGGGACCGGGCGCGGGCCCGCGCGCGGGCGGCGGTCGAGCGCGCCTGCGCGGCCTCGGGTCTGAAGCTCCTCGGCTGGCGGGTCGTGCCGACGGATGAGCGTGCCCTGGGCCCGATCGCCAGGGCCAGCGCACCGCGTCAGGAGCAGGCCGTGTTCCTGGCCCCCGACGACGGCGACGCCAGCGAGCGGCGCTGCTACGTCGCGCGCCGCCGCGCCGAGGCGGCCTGCCGGGCGCTGGGCGTGCGCGCCTACTTCGCCTCCTGGAGCACCCGGACCATCGTCTACAAGGCGCTGACGACGGCGGATCGCCTGGCCGACTACCTCCCCGACCTCGCCGACCCGCGCGTGACGGGCTGGTTCGCTCTGTTCCACCAGCGCTACTCGACCAACACCCGCCCGAGCTGGGAGCTGGCCCAGCCCTTCCGCCTGGCCGCCCACAACGGCGAGATCAACACCATCGACGGCAACATCAACCAGCTGCGCGCCCGCGCCGGCCGCCTGGGCGCCGACTGGCCCGAGCTCGCCCCCGAGGGCGAGGCGCTGCTGGACCCGCTGACCGACCCTGCCGCCTCCGACTCGGCCTGCCTCGACGCCGCGCTGGAGCTGCTGGTCCGCGGCGGGCGTGATCTGGCGCACGCCGCGACGATGCTCCTCCAACCCGCCTGGGAGGGCCGAAGCGACCTCGACCCCGAGGTCGTCGACCTCCACCGCTACTCCGCGGCCCTGATGGAGCCGTGGGACGGCCCGGCGGGCGTCGTGCTCGCCGATGGGCGCCGGGTGGCCGCGGCGCTGGACCGCAACGGCCTGCGGCCGCTGCGCTATCAGGTGGCCGAGGATGGACTGGTCGCCTGCGCCTCCGAGATCGGCGCCGTGCCGCTGGACGGGCGCGGTCGCATCCGCCGGGAGCGGCTCGGGCCGGGCCAGGTGCTGGTCGTCGACCCCGCTGACGGCGGCCTGCTCGAGGACCTGGCCGTCAAGCAGCGGTTGGCCCGCCGTCGACCCTACGGCCGCTGGCTGCGGGCCAACCAGCGCACCATCGGCGCCGGTCGGCCGGTCGAGGCCGCCGGATCTGACCTCGTCATCCGCAAGGTGGTGGCCGGGCTCACCAAGGAGGACGAGACTGCCGTGCTGCGGCCGATGGCCAACGACGGCAGCGAGCCGATCTCCTCGATGGGCGACGACACGGCGCTGGCCGTCCTCGCCGAGCGGCCCCGCACCGTCTACCACCATCTCAAGCAGCGCTTCGCGCAGGTCACCAACCCTCCGATCGACCATCTGCGCGAGCGCTCGGGCATGAGCCTGCGCACCCAGCTCGGCGCCCGCGCGCCCCTGCTGACCGAGACGTCCGAGGCCGCGTGGCTGCTGACCGTGGACGGCTTCCTCCTCCACCCGCAGGGCCTCGCCGAGCTGGTCAGCTCCCCGCCGCTGCCTCTGCGCGCGGCCGAGCTCGACGCCACCTGGCCCACCACCGCCGGCGCCGAGGGGCTCGCCCAGCGCCTCGTCGAGCTGGCTGCCGCGGCGCAGGAGGTGGTCGAGGACGGCGCCGCCCTGCTGGTGCTGAGCGATCGCGCCGCCGCAGCGGACCGCGCTCCGGCGCCGGCCCTCCTCGCGCTGGGCGCGGTCCACCAGCGGCTCATCGCCACGGGGCTGCGCAGCCGCTGCAGCATCGTCGTCGACACCGATGACGCCTGGGAGCCCCACGCCTTCGCGGTGCTGCTCGGCTACGGCGCCGACGCGATCTGCCCGCGTCTGGCCCTCGAGACCATCGCCGACCTGGCCGCCGAGGGGCGGCTCGGAAGGGACCGGCCGTCGCCCGCCGAGGCGCAGGAGCGCTATGGCCGCGCCGTCCACGGCGGAGTCGCCAAGATCCTCGCCAAGATGGGCGTCTCGACGCTGGACGGCTACCGCGGCGCACAGCTGTTCGAGGCCCTGGGCCTGGGCGCCGACGTCATCGACCTGTGCCTGGGTGGGACTCCCAGCCCGCTCGGCGGCGTCGGCCTGGCCGAGCTCGCCGCCGACGTCCTGGAGCGCCATGCGCAGGCGCACGCCGGCGCCGCGCCGGCCAGCCCCGGGTTCTACAAGCACCGCCAGGGTGGCGACTACCACGCGAACAACCCGGCCGTGGTCACCGCCCTCCAGCGCGCCGTCGGCCTGGCAGGTGGGACGCCGCCGGCTCCCGACCTCGGGCCGAGCTCCCAGCCTCCGGCCACGCGGCTCCTGGCACAGGCCCTGGCCGAGGGGCGCTTCGAGCTCTACACGGAGTTCGCCCGGCTGGTCGACGAGCGCCCGCCCAGCGCGCCGCGCGACCTGCTCCAGCCCGTCGGCCGCGGCTCGGTCCCGCTGGACCAGGTCGAGCCGGCGTCGTCGATCGTCCAGCGCTTCTTCACCGGGGCGATGTCGCTGGGCGCGCTGTCGCCGGAGGCGCACGAGACCCTCGCCGCCGCGATGAACCTTATCGGCGGACGCTCTAACTGCGGCGAGGGCGGCGAGGACCGCGTCCGCTTCGCCAGCCGGGGGACGGCGGGCGACGTCGACTCGCGCGTCAAGCAGGTGGCATCGGGGCGCTTCGGCGTCACACCCGAGTACCTCGTCTACGCCGACGAGCTGCAGATCAAGATGGCGCAGGGCGCCAAGCCGGGTGAGGGAGGCCAGCTGCCGGGTCACAAGGTCACCGCGCGCATCGCCGCGCTGCGGTCGACCCAGCCGGGGACGACCCTCATCAGCCCGCCGCCGCACCACGACATCTACTCGATCGAAGACCTGGCCCAGCTCATCTTCGACCTCAAGCAGGTGAACCCGTACGCCAGCGTGAGCGTGAAGCTGGTGTCCAGCAGCGGAGTCGGCACGGTCGCCGCCGGTGTGGTGAAGGGGCTGGCGGACGCCATCCAGATCGCCGGCGGGGACGGCGGCACCGGCGCGGCGACGCTCGGCTCCATCAAGCACGCGGGCCTGCCCTGGGAGATCGGCCTGGCCGAGACCCAGCAGACCCTCGTGCGGGAGGGCCTGCGCGGCCGGGTGCGCCTCCAGGTCGACGGCGGCCTGCGCACGGGTCGCGACGTGCTGCTCGCGGCGCTGCTCGGCGCCGACGAGTACGGCTTCGGCACCGCGGCGATGATCGCCGAGGGCTGCATCCTGGCGCGCGCCTGCCATCGCGACAGCTGCCCCGTCGGCGTCGCCACCCAGCGCCCCGATCTCCGCGCCCGCTTCCCCGGCCGCGCCGAGATGGTCGCGATCTACCTGCTGCTCGTGGCCGAGGACGTGCGCCGTCACCTGGCCAGGCTCGGGCTGCGCTCGATCGAGGAGGCGATCGGCCGCGTCGACCTGCTGCGCCCGCGCACCGACCTTCCGGCCGGTGCCAGGGCCGCCGCGCTGGACCTGTCCGCCCTGCTGGCCGACCCGGCGCCCGCGGACCCCGCGGAGGACCGCGCCCGCTCCTACACCGAGTCGCTGCCGATCCAGGCTCCGCACGGCGACCTCGGCGACCGCCTGTTCGCGGACGCGTTCCCGTCCCTGTGGAGCGGATCGCTCCTGTCGCTGCGCTACGAGATCGGCAACACCGACCGCGCCGTCGGCGCCCGCCTGGGCGGGGCGATCGCCCTGGAGCACGGCTCCGAGGAGCCGGACGGGCGCGTGACCGCCCGCTTCAGCGGGCAGGCCGGGCAGAGCTTCGGCGCCTTCCTCACCCCCGGCGTCGAGCTGGACCTGGAGGGCGAGGCGAACGACTACGTCGGCAAGGGCATGGCCGGAGGCCGGATCGTCGTGCGACCCCCGGCCGATGACCTCGGCGACCCCGTCCTCGTCGGCAACACCGTCCTGTACGGCGCCACCGGCGGCGAGCTGTTCGTCGCCGGCCGCGCCGGCGAGCGCTTCGCGGTCCGCAACTCCGGCGCGACCGCCGTGGTCGAGGGCGTCGGTGACCACGCCTGCGAGTACATGACCGGAGGGCTGGTCGTCATCCTCGGCCCGACCGGGCTCAACGTGGGCGCCGGCATGACCGGCGGCGAGCTGTACGTGCTGGATCCCGGCGGCGCGGTGCGCGAGCGCATCAACCCGGGCAGCGTCGTCGCCGGCCGACCCGACCTCATGCAGCTAGCTGCGCTGCGGGAGCTCCTCGTCCGGCACCACCGCCTGACGGGCTCCGCCGTCGCAGCGGCCGTGCTGGCCTCCTGGGAGCGCTCCGCGCGGCAGCTGTGGCGCATCGCCGCCCCCACCCAGGTCGACGCGCCTGAGGTCGCCGTCACCGGAGCCGTCGGCGTCCCCGGCTGAGGCCGCGGCGGGCCGGGGAATGAGCGCGGTTCCGGGGTGGTTGAGAGCAGGAGGTAACCCCAACCCGGCCCCGGACCGAGGAGCAGTCTGTGCCCGATGTGACCATCTACTGGCGTCCGATGTGCGGCTACTGCGAGGTGCTGAAGCGCGACCTCGACCGCCGCGGCGTCGCCTATGACGCGGTCGACATCTGGGAGGACCGCTCGCAGGCCGAGGTCGTCCGTGCCGCCACGGGCGGGGACGAGATCGTCCCGACGGTGCGGGTGGGGGAGCGCTTTCTGATCAACCCCTCGGCCGACGAGGTGACCGCGCTGCTCGTCGCCGGCTCCGGACAGGCCTGAGCACCTAGCTGCGCGCCACCCGCGTGGCCGACGACTGGTCGGTGGCGAGGATCACGACCTCGCTGACCTGCACGTGCGCCGGCCGGTCGGCCACCCAGACCACCGTCTCGGCGACGTCCTCTGGCGTCAGGGGCGTCATCCCGCGGTAGACCGCCGCCGCGCGCTCGCGGTCCCCGCCGAAGCGGACGATCGAGAACTCCGTCTCGACCATCCCCGGGTCGACCGTCGACACGCGCACCCCGGTGCCCAGCAGGTCGTGGCGCAGACCCCGCGTGATGCGGTCGACCGCCGCCTTGGTCGCGCAGTAGACGGCCCCGCCCGGATAGGTGTCGCGGCCGGCGATCGAGCCGATGTTGATCACGTGGCCCCGCCCGCGCTCGACCATCCCGGGGACGACGGCGCGGGTGAGCGCAAGGACGCCCAGGACGTTGGTGTCCAGCATCCGCTCCCAGGTCTCCGGGTCGCCCTCGTGCAGGGGCGCCAGGCCGCCCTCGGCGAAGCCGGCGTTGTTGACCAGCACGTCCACCGCGGCGAAGTCGGGGGGCAGGCTCGCCACCGCGTCGGCCACCGCGACGCGGTCGCCGACGTCCAGCGGGAGGACGTGCACGTCGGTGCGCAGCTGCTGTGCCAGCTCCTCGAGGCGCTCGACCCGCCGCGCGGACACGATCAGGCGGGCGCCGGCCTCGGCGAAGGCGACGGCGCACGCGCGCCCGATGCCGCTTGAGGCTCCGGTGATGAGGACGGTCTTGTCTACGAGCATGGCAACTCCGCGATCGGGGGCCAGGTCAGCATGCCATCACGCCGGTCGGAGGCCGAAGGTAGTGTCTGGCGCATGGCTGCTCCCGCCCGTGTCCAGCTGTTCGGGCTGGCCAAGTCGAAGGCCACCCGCAAGGCCCAGCGCTTCTTCTCCGAACGGCGCATCCCCGTCCACTTCGTGGACTGCGCCCGTCATCCGCCCTCGCCGGGTGAGCTGCGGCGTTTCGTGCAGCGCTTCGGCGTGGAGGCTGTCCTGGACCCGTCTTCGAAGGCCTACCAGGACCAGGGGCTGCAGTACGTGTCCGCGTCGGATGAGGACTGGATCGCGCGCATGTCGGCCGACCCGGCGATCCTCGCGCTGCCGCTCGGGCGCCTCGGCGAGGTGCTGAGCGTCGGCGACGACCCCGACGGCTGGCAGCGCCTGGCCGAGGCCGCGCGCGGCTGAGCGGTTGAGCCGGCCACAGTGCTGTCGAGCCACCCGCACCGAATGACCATGACCGTGAAGCGCAGAGCGCTGCGATCCGCCTGGAGGGCCGCCGTCGCGGCTCTGTCCGTGGCTGCCCTCCTCTGCGCTCCGGTGGTGGCCGCCGCCCAGACCCCGACGCCGACTCCCACTCCGACCCCGACGCCAACGCCAACGCCAACGCCAACGCCAACGCCGACGCCCACTACCACGTCGACGCCGCAGATACCGCAGCTGCCGCCGTCGAGGCCGCACCTGCCGCAGCTGCCGCCGCGGCCGACACCGACCCCGCGACCGGCCCCGCAGCAGGCCCCGCGACCGCAGCCCGCGCCGCGCCCGTCGCCGCAGCCGCAGGTCACCATCGACCCGGACGACCCGGTGACCTTCGAGCCCATCGAGGGCACCGCCGACGAGCCCGTGCTCGACGAGTTCGAGCCGGTGCTCGAGGAGCTGGACGTGGACTTCGACGACCCCGATGGTGCGGAGGAGCCGCAGGTCGCCGGCGCCGAGGACCTCGAGGACGAGGGCGGCTCCACGAGCGCGCTGGACGCCTTCGGATCGCCGCTGGAGGGCCTGGAGCTGTCCGCCGGCGCGCCGCCGGAGGAGGAGCCTGCCGCCGCTGTGGACCCCGCCCGCCCGGCCGGGCCGGCGGAGCTGATCTTCGCCGTGCTGCTGGGCGCGCTGGCAGCCGTCTTCGGCGTCGGGCTGCGCAAGGGCCGGCGCAAGACGCCTCCGACCTCAGCGCGCCCCGCAAAGGTGCGCGCGCAGCCGGAGGGGGAGAAGGAAGCCCTAGCCCCGCGCAAGACCCTCAAGCCGCGCCGCAAGCTCGGTCAGCGAGGAGACGACCAGCTCGGCCCGTCCCGCCGTGTCGCTCTGAAGCGCCCCCCAGGGGCCGCGCCGCAGCCAGACCGGGCGCAGACCGCACGCCGCCGCAGCCTCTACGTCGTTGTCGACCCGGTCGCCGACGTAGAAGACGGAGCCGGGCGCGGGGTCGCCGAGCAGGCGGAGGAGCCCCGCGAAGAAGGCCGCTGAGGGCTTCTCAGCCCCGAGCGAGTCGCTGGACACCAGCACCTCCGCGCTGACCCCCACACGGGCGAGCTCCGCCTCGCGCCGCTGCGGCTGGTTGCCCGCCAGCGCGACCCGGTAGCCGGCGTTGCGCAGGGCGTCGAGCCCGGGCAGGGCGTCGGGGTACAGGTCGCTGGCCCGGAAACCCCCGTAGACCTGCTCGAATCGCTCGCTGTGATCAGCCCAGCGCTGGAAGCCGAGCAGGTCGAAGGCCTCGCGGTGGTCGCCGCCGGAGGCGATCGCGGCGCCGAGGCACGCGTGCAGCGTCAGCGGGGTGACGCCGAGGACCTGCGCCCAGGTGGTCCACACACGGGTCTCGTCGATCAGCACCTCGCCGATGTCCAGGCACACCCACGGGCGCGCCTCGAGCGGGTCGTCCGGCGCGTTGCCGGGGCCGGCTGCCTGATGGGTCATGGATGGGGCTCCGGAAGGTCGGCGCGCTGGTTCCTTGCGCTCCGGCGCGCTTTTCGGCACGGTATTGCCCCGATCGTGCTGCACGGACGCCGTTCGGGTCACCTTCCTTTCGAGATGCTTCGCCCGCCCCAAGCGTCCTCCCCACCTCCAACACGGGGTGAGGTGTGCCGCGATCAGAGCCTGCAGGACAGGTCCCAGCAAACCCGACCAGAGAGGAACCCATGAACAAGCAGCAGCTGATCGACGCCGCCGCAGACGCCAGCGACCTCGGCAAGAGCGAGATCTCCGCGGCTCTCGACGCCATCCTCCGCACCATCACCGACGCCCTGCGCTCCGGCGAGAAGGTGACCCTGACCGGCTTCGGGAACTTCGAGGTCCGCGAGCGCGCCGCCCGCACCGGCCGCAACCCCCAGACCGGCGAGGAGATGCAGATCGCCGCTTCGCGCGCTCCGGCCTTCAAGCCCGGCAAGGCGCTGAAGGACGCCGTCAACGGCTGATCGCTCAGGACTGCTGCCGGCGCCCGGGGGGAGACCCCGGGCGCTGTCGATTCCGGCCCCGGATGTGCGCTGGCTACGCGGGGTAGGCGCGCAGCGCACCCGGCACGGCGACGCTGCAGCGGTCACCGGGGGCGAGCTCGGAGACTGGCCCCAGCCGCGCGCGGACGACCCGTCCGCCGGCCAGGCGCACGTACAGCATCTGGTCGTGCCCGTAGAACTCGCGCGCGATCACCTGCGCCGCGCCGTTCGGATCGGGTGACAGCCGGACGTCCTCGGGGCGCACCAGCACCTCGACCGGCCCCTCCAGCGGCTCGAGCAGCAGCAGGGGGCCGAGGTCGCTGTCCACCCGGCCTGCGACGGCCCGCCCGGGCAGGAAGTCCGCGTCGCCCACGAACGCCGCGACACCCCGATCTGCCGGGGCGTGGTAGAGCCTCTCCGGCTCGGCTACCTGGACGATCCGCCCGGCGTCCATCACCGCCACCTGGTCCGCCAGGGACAGCGCCTCCTCCTGGTCGTGGGTGACGAACACCGCGGTGGCCCCCGCGGCGGACAGGATGCGCTTGACGTCGGCGCGCACCTGCGAGCGAAGGGCCGCGTCCAGGTTCGAGAATGGCTCGTCCAGCAGCACCACCGAGGGCTCCGGCGCCAGCGCCCGGGCAAGGGCGACGCGCTGCTGCTGCCCACCCGACAGCTCGTGCGGATAGCGGTGCTCCAGGCCGGTCAGGTCCACCAGCTCCAGGACCTCGGCCAGCCGGGGGTTGCGTCGCAGGCCGCGCCGCTCGCGCCGCTCCAGCCCGAAGCCGACGTTGCGCAGGACGTCCAGGTGCGGGAACAGGGCGTAGTCCTGGAACACCATCCCGACGCCGCGGCGCTCCGGTGGGACCCACACGTCGCCGTCCACCTGCCGGCCGCCGATCCAGATGGCGCCGGCGTCGGCGCGCTCGAAGCCCGCCAGCAGTCGCAGCATGGTCGTCTTCCCGCAGCCCGACGGCCCGAGCAGCGCGACGATGCTGCCGGCCTGCACGTCGAGGTCCACGCCGGCTACGGCCCGCACTTCGCCGAAGCGCCGTTGCACGCCGCGCGCCCGCAGGACCGTCTGCGCCCCGTTCAGCTCGCTCATGCCATCAGTCCAGAGGTCTCTTTCCGGGTCAGCAGGAATGCCAGCGGCAGGCCGGACAGGGCGATCAGCGCCAGGCCAGGAGCGGCGGCGCGCGTGAAGAAGCCCTCCGTGGTGCCGGACCAGACCGCCGTGGCCAGGGTCGGGTAGCCCGTCGGGCCGAGCAGCAGGGTGGCCGGAAGCTCCTTCATGGCGGTCAGGAACACCAGCGCGGCCCCGGCGAGGACGCCGGGGCGCACGAGCGGGGCCGTCACCGCCACCAGGGTTCCGAACCCGCTGCGCCCCAGCCCGCGCGCCGCCTCCTCCAGCGACGGCGGGACCTGGAGCATTGAGGCCCGGATGGAGCCGACCGCCTGGGGGAGGAACAGCACCAGGTAGGCGAACACCAGCATCGCCAGCGTCTGGTACAGCGGTCCGCCGTAGCGTGCGCCGAAGAACACCAGGGACAGCGCGACCACGATGCCGGGCAGCGCATAGCCCAGGTAGGTCGCGCGCTCGAGCAGGGACGCCGTCCGGCTGCGATGGCGGACGCTGAGGATGGCGACGGGCAGGGCCGCCCCGGCCGCCACCAGAGCAGCCAGCCCGGAGGCCCGGATCGAGTTCAGGGCCGCGACGCCCACGAGCCGCAGCTCCTCGCCGGCGCTCAGCCCGCGCACCAACCAGAAGCACAGCACCCCCAGCGGGATCAGCAGCGCGAGGGCCACCACCAGCGCGCACAGGGCCAGCGCTGGCCAGCGCCAGCGCCCGAGCGGCACGGGGCGCAGCTGACGGCGCGCACCCGCGGAGGCGCGGTGCAGCCGGGCCCGGCCGCGGACGCGCGTCTCGACCACCAGCAGCGAGACCGTCAGGGCCACCAGCAGCAGCGCCAGGACCGCCGCGGGCGTCCGGTCGAAGGCGCCCTGGTACTGGACGTAGATGATCCGGGTGAAGGAGCTGAAGCGCAGGAGGCTGACGGCCCCGAAGTCGCTGAGCGTGTACAGCGCCACGAGCAGCGCGCCGGCGCCGATCGCAGGGCGCAGCTGGGGGAGGGTGACGCGCAGGAAGGTGCGCAGGGCCGAGGTGCCGAGACTGCGACTGGCCTCCTCCAGCGCCGGATCCATGCCGAGCAGGGCCGCGCGGACGGTCAGCAGCAGGTAGGGGTAGCTGAACAGCGTGAGGGTGAGCGCCGCCCCCGGCAGACCGTAGATCTCGGGCAGCCGCTCGACGCCGAACGGCTCGAGCAGGGACTGCAGCATCCCGCGCGGGCCGAAGGCGGCCACATAGGCGAAGCCGCCGACGTAGGTGGGCACCACCAGCGGCACGGCGGTCAGGACCGCCCACACCCGGCGACCCGGGAGGTCGGTCCTGGTCGTGAGCCAGGCCAGGGGCAGCGCCAGGGCGCAGGCGGCGGTCGTCACGATGACGGCCAGCAGGGCGGTGTTGCCGAGGACCTCGAGCGTCCGCGGCTCGACCAGGATGTCGATGGCGCGTCGACCGGCGCCCGCGCTGCGCACCAGCAGGTAGACCAGCGGCAGCACCATCGCGAAGGCGACCGCGATCGAGGGCACGACGAGATAGGCGGGCGCGCGCCGCCTGCTGTGCTTGCGCTTCGGCCCGGGCAGGGCCGGACGCGTCGCCACCGGCGTCGGCACCGGCGGTGCTGCCATCCCTGAGGCTCCTCGTTCGCTGGTTAGGCGTACCTTATCTTCGCCTCGGGTGGGATGGCGTTCAAGCGCCGCCGGCGCGGGAGAGGTCGGCGCCGGTCGCGCCGGGAGAGATCAGCGTCCGATGCCGTGGTGGCGCAGCAGCTCCTCGGGCTCCATCACGAGCCCGACCACGAAGGGGCCGAACTCGCCGTAGCGGGCGGAGACCTCGTCGAAGCGCATCTCGTAGACGATCTGCTTGATCGCCGCCGGGTCGTCGGCGAGCAGCGTGACGCCCCACTCCCAGTCGTCGAAGCCGGTCGAGCCGGTGATCAGCTGCAGGACGCGACCGCGGTAGCGCTGACCGACCTGCGCGTGCCCCGCCATGAGCTTGCGGCGCACGTCGAAGTCCAGGCTGTACCAGTTGTCGTCGCCGTCGCGGCGCTTGCTCATCGGGTAGAAGCCGAGCACCTTGCGGGCGGGCAGGCGCGGGTGGAGGCGGTGCTCGGCGTACTCGGCCATGCGCTGGCGGAAGGCCTCGAGCCGCTCGGCGTGCTCCGACGACCCCTCAGCGAGCCCCTCGGCGACGAGGCGGGCCGACTCCTCCTCGGGCGTGGTTGTGTACTCGCTGAGCTCCGTCAGCGACAGGTAGGAGCCTGCGGGCATCAGGGCCTGTCCCAGCATGGAGGAGGCCAGCTCGATTGATGCGGCGTCCAGGCGCAGCAGGTCGGGCCCGAGCAGCATCAGGCCGAGGTCGGCCTTCTGACCGAGCACGCTGCAGGTCAGCACCTGATAGCCGTCGGCGGCCTCGAAGTCGCGCAGCCGCTGGACGAAGTCGCGGGCGGCCTCGGCGGCGGGGAACTGCGGATCGGCGAGGAGGTCGCGGCGGAGGTGGAAGTAGAGGTGCAGGACACCCCAGCCCTCGCTGGCGACGACCGGCTCGGCGGGCACGTGTGCTCCTAGCTAGCTCGGGGGACGGCAGTCGCACTCTACCCTTGCCCGCATGAGGACCACGACGCTGGATGGGCGCACCGTCGCCTACGACGAGGCGGGCGGCGGCGCCGCGCCGCCGCTGCTGCTGGTGCACGGGTTCACGGGCGGTCGGGAGGACTTCGCGCCCGTGCTCGACCTGCTCGCGCAGGACCGCCGCGTGGTGGCGGTGGACCTGCCGGGTCACGGCGGGTCGGAGGGGCCCGACGACCCCGACTCATACGGCCTGGCGCGCCTGGCCGCCTGGGTGCTCGCGGTCGCGGACCACCTGGAGCTGGGCGAGCCACACCTGCTGGGCCACTCGCTGGGCGGGCTCATCGTCCAGCGCGCGGCCGCGGTGGGCAGCCAGCGGCTGCGCTCGCTGATCCTGATGGGGACGGGCCTGGGGGCGCCGCGGGAGGAGCGCTCGGAGCGCGTGGTGCGCATCGCGCTGGCGGCGCGCGAGCACGGCCCCGAGGGGGCGCTTGAGGCGGTGCTGGCGGCGCGCCGCGCCGACGGCGAGCCCGAGCCCAGCGCCGAGGAGAAGGAGGCGGCGCTGGAGCGCTACCGCGGCCTGCGGCCGGAGGCGGTCGTCGGCACCGCGCGCAGCCTGGTGGGCGCGACGCCGCTCGGCGCGTTCCTGCGGGGCATCGACATCCCCGTCCTGGTCCTTCACGACGAGGACGACCGGATGTGGCTGCACAACGAGCAGCAGCTCCTCGTCGCCTCCGTCGCCGGCGCAGAGCACGCGGTCCTCCCCGGCGCCGGCCACCAGCCTCAGCACGACGACCCCGAGGGCTTCGCGGCCGTCGTCCGCGCGTTCCTGCGCCGCGCCGACGCACGCGTCCCAGGCGCCGGCGCTGCAGGGTCTGGATAGAGTGACGACTCCACCGCCACAGGAGCCGAATGCCATGGCGATCCCGCACGTCCGGGGCGCGGAGCCCGTAGAGCTGGCACCCCGGGAGCATCTGACCACGGCCCTGTGGGAGCGCGCCGGGGCGAGCCCCGGCAAGGTGATCCTCCGTCACCACGACGGCGCGACCTGGCGCTCCCTCACCTGGTCCCAGGTGGCCGAACGCGTCCGCGCCGTCGCCGCAGGCCTGGTCGAGATGGGCGTCGGCGCGGGCGATCGCGTCATCCTCATGGCCCAGACCTCCCTGGAGTGGACCATCGCGGACCTCGGCATCCTCGCCGCGGGCGCCGTGACGGTGCCGATCTACGACACCAGCTCGCGCGCTCAGTGCGCCTGGATCGTCCAGGACTCCGGCGCCCACCTGGCCTTCGCCGGCTCGGCCGCGCTCGCCGAGACGCTGGCCGGCGCTTCCGGCTCCCTGGAGGTCCTCCGCCTGGACGACGGCGCGCTCGATCAGGTCGCCGCGCGCGCGACCCCGGACGCGGCCGAGGAGGCCGAGCGACGCCGCGCGGACCTCGGCCCCGACGCGCTGGCGACGCTGATCTACACGTCCGGCACCACCGGCAACCCGAAGGGCTGCGAGATCACCCACGGCAACCTGCTGTGGACCGCGCGCCAGAGCGGCCTGGTCCTGGACGAGATCCTCGGCGGGGACGACTCCACGCTGCTGTTCCTGCCGCTGGCGCACGTGTTCGCCCGGCTGATCCAGTTCCTCTGCCTGGTCAGCGATGTGCCGCTGATGATCTCGCGCGGCCTCGACCGACTGCAGGAGGATCTCGCGGAGACACGGCCGACCTTCATCCTGGGCGTGCCGCGCGTGTTCGAGAAGATCTTCAACGGCGCCCGACGCAAGGCGGAGGGCGGCCTGCGCGCCAAGCTCTTCGACTTCGCCGCGGACAGCGCCATCGGCTGGTCGGAGGCGGTCTCGGCCGGACGGTCCCCTGGCCTTGTGCTCAACCTGCGGCGCGCCGTCTCCGACCGGCTGGTCTACCGCAAGGTGCGGGAGGCCCTCGGCGGCAGGCTCGGCCACGCGGTGTCGGGGAGCGCGCCGCTGGCGCCACACCTCGCGCACTTCTTCTCGGCCGCCGGCGTCACCATCGTGGAGGGCTACGGGCTCACGGAGACGACCGCCCCGTCGACCGTCAACCCGCCCAGGGCTGTGCGCATCGGCACGGTCGGCCGCCCGCTGCCGGGGGTGGAGATCCGCATCGCCGAGGACGACGAGATCCTGATCAAGGGCGGCAACGTCTTCCGCGGCTACTTCAACAACCCCGAGGCGACCGCCGAGGCCTTCACCCCGGACGGCTGGCTGCGGACCGGCGACCTCGGCAGCCTCGACGAGGCCGGCTACCTGCGGATCACCGGGCGCAAGAAGGAGATCCTGGTCACCGCGGGGGGCAAGAACGTCGCCCCCTCGCTGCTCGAGGAGCGGCTCAAGGCCCACCGCCTGATCTCGCAGGCGATGGTGGTCGGCGACCGCCGTCCGTTCATCGGGGCGCTGCTGACCCTGGAGCCGGAGGAGCTCGAGGCGTTCTCGCGCGAGCACTCCATCGACGGCTCCGTCGCCGAGCTCGCGGCCGACGAGCGCGTGCGCGCCGAGCTCGAGCGCGCGGTCGAGCACGCCAACGAGGCGGTCAGCCGCGCCGAGTCGATCCGCAAGTTCATCGTCTTGGACCGCGAGTTCGAGCTCACGACGGACGAGATCACGCCCTCGCTCAAGGTGCGCAGGCAGGTGATACACGAGCGGTTCAAGGCCGAGATCGAGCGGCTGTACGAGAGCTAGGGCTCGCGCGGGCGAGCTGCGCCGCGGCACGGCGGCGGAAACGGAGGCGGGATGGCGGTTCGCAGGCGGCTGCACGGCCTGGCGCGGCGCGTCACGAGCGGCGTGCCACCCGCCGTCCGCGAGGTCGGGCTGGCCCTGGCCGCACGCTCGGCGGACGGGCCGGCGCTGCTGCCGGGACCCCCGCCCGGGCCGGTGCTGGTCCTGGCGCCGCATCCTGACGACGAGACGATCGGTGCGGGCGGCGCGATCGCCCGCCACGTCCAGGCCGGCGACGAGGTCACGGTCGTCGTGGCGACCAGCGGTGAGCGCACGCGCGGCGGCGGGGGCGAGGTCGCCGAGGCCCGCGAAGCCGAGTGCGTCGCGGCTTGCGCCACCCTGGGGGTGGAGCGCCCCCCGGTGTTCCTGCGGCTGCCCGACGGCGACCTCGGTGGCAGCGTCGAGGTGCTGGCCAACGAGCTGCGCCGGCTCGGCGCCTCCGCGGGGGCGGTGTACGCCCCGAGCGTGCTCGACCCCCACCGCGACCACCGCGCCGCCAACGTCGGGTTGGCCCGCGCGGCGCTGGACGCCGAGGTGTACGGCTACGAGGTGTGGTCGCCCGGCCCGGTAGACGTGCTGCTCGACGTGGGGAAGGTGTTCGGTCGCAAGCAGCGGGCCCTGCGCTGCTACGCCACGGCGCTGGAGCGAGTCGACTACGTCCGCACCGCGACGGGGCTGGCCGCCTATCGCAGCGGCGCCGGCGGCCTGGGCGGGGTGGGTCACGCCGAGGGCTTCCTGCGCCTCGAGCCGGCCGAGCACGCCGCCCTGGTGCAGCGCGCCGGGCTGCTGATGGACTAGGCCGTCGGCGCCGGATGGGTAGTGTGGGCGCGTGGAACCCGAGACGGCCCTGCCGACCTGCTACCGCCATCCCGATCGCGAGACGCGGCTGGGCTGCTCGAGCTGCGACCGGCCGATCTGCGTCGAGTGTATGCGCACCGCCTCGGTGGGCCAGAAGTGCCCCGAGTGCGCGGCCCCGCAGGGGCGCGCCCGGGTCATAACCGCCGACCGGCTGAGCGCCGAGCGCCGCCGCACCGCCCCGTTCAGCTACGGCGTCATCGCCGTCGCCATAGCCCTGTTCGCGATCGGCTTCGTGTCCAGCGCCGCCAACGAGGTCCTGTTCACCTACCTCGCGCAGATCAACGTGCTGGTCGCCGAGGGAGAGTGGTGGCGGGTCCTGACCGGCACCCTTCTGCACGCGCCCCGCAGCCTGATCCATGTCGGCTTCAACATGTGGGCGCTGTCCATCTTCGGCCCACCGCTCGAGCGCGATGTCGGCACCGGGCCGTTCGCGGCGCTGTACCTGTCCGGCGCCGTCTCCGGCGGCGCCCTGTTCCTCGCGCTTGCTCCCGGCGGTGTCGCCGTGGGCGCCTCCGGCGCGATCTTCGCCCTGTTCGGCGCCTGGCTGGCCCTGTCCATCCGGGACCGCAACACGGTCCGCGGGCGCGCGAACCTGCGCCAGCTGCTGCTGCTCCTCGGACTCAACCTGGCGATCTCGTTCCTGCCCGGCATCGCCTGGGAGGCGCACGCCGGGGGGCTCGTGGCGGGCTTCTTGATCATGTCCGCCTGGATCCCGCTGCGGGGTCGGGCCAGCCGCCTGGCCCTGACCCTGATCGCCTCGGCCTTCGGGCTGTTCGCGCTGGCCGCGGTGCTGCTGCTGTAGCCGGGCGCGCGGCCCGGCGGCTGTAGTCTGCGGACCCGATGCACGTCGAGGCCTGGGACACCGTCTTCGTGCGCGCTCGGCGCGCCGACATCCACCCTGTCCTCGCCGACGTACCCGCCTACGGGCTGTGGTGGCCGGGGCTGCGGGTGACCGCGGTCGGCGAGCGGCTGCGCCTGCGCCACCGCGCGCCGGGCTTCTGGCGCGGCGCGCACACGGTCGAGGTCAGCTTGACCAGGGAGCGGCCCGACCGCGGCCTCGAGCTGTCCTGCCGCGGCGACCTCGACGGTGAAGCGGAGTGGTTCTACCTGGACGAGGTCGACGGCGTCACGGTGCACCACCTGCTGCGCGCCGACGCCCCGCGGCGCCCCGCCAGGCTCCTGGCCGCCCACCGGGCGTCGGTGCGGGCCGCGCTGAACGTTCTGAAGGACCGCCTGGAGCGCGGGCGGGCGCCGGGCACGGAGCCGGAGCCGGCGCTGCTGGCGCACCAGGCGCGGGTGCGCGCGGAGCGCAGGGCTCGGACAGCGGAGGGTGCGGATGGCGGGTGACGTGGTTCGCGACAGCATCGTCGTGGCAGCAAGCCCCGACGAGGTGATGGACGTCATCGCGGACTTCGAGGCCTATCCCGACTGGCAGCCCGAGTTCACCGAGGTCGAGATCCTGGAGACCGACGAGCACGGGTGGGGCACCAGGGTCCGCTTCGGCGTCGACGCGAAGATCCTGACGGCGCGCATGGTCCTCGCCTACACCTACGAGCCCGATGCCATGCGCTGGCGGCTGGAGGAGGGCGACGGCGTCCGTCGCAACGACGGCGCCTACGTCCTGTCCGACCTCGGCGACGGCACCACCAGGGTCGACTACGAGCTCACCGTCGAGCCGACCGTGCCGGTGCCGGGCATGCTGCGCCGCGCCGCCGCACGACGCATCGCCGAGGGCGCCCTGCGGGGCCTCAAGCGGCGCGTCGAGCAGGGTCGCTGAGCCGCGCGTGCGGATCCTCCTGGTCACCGGCAAGGGCGGGGTCGGCAAGACCTCCGTCGCGGCCGCCACGGCCCTGCGGGCAGCGGCGGGCGGGCTGCGGACGCTGGTGACGTCGACCGACCCGGCCCACTCGCTCGCGGATGTGCTGGACGTCGAGATCGGATCCGCCCCCACGCCCGTCGCGGACCGCCTCGACGCGGAGCAGATCGACGCGCGCACGCGGCTGGAGGAGCACTGGCGCGCGGTCCAGTCGTACCTGGTCGCGCTGCTGGCGTGGGGCGGCGTCGACGAGGTCGAGGCGGAGGAGCTGTCCATCCTGCCCGGGCTCGAGGAGATCTTCAGCCTCATCGACCTGCGCCGGCACGCCGAGGAGGGCCGCTACGACCTGCTGGTCGTCGACTGCGCGCCGACGGCCGAGACCCTGCGGCTGCTGAGCCTGCCCGAGGCGCTGGGCTGGTATCTGAAGCGCGTCTTCCCGCTTCAGCGCCGCGTGGCCGCCGTGGTGACCCCGGTGCTCGGCCATCTGACGAGCATGCCGCTGCCGCGCGATCGGGTGCTGGACGCCGTCGAGGACCTGCACGGCAACCTCGCGCGCGTGCGGGCACTCCTGACCGACCGGGCGACGACCAGCGTCCGCCTGGTCGTCAACCCCGAGCGCCTGGTCATCGCCGAGGCGCGGCGCACCTTCACCTACCTCAACCTGTTCGGCTACGGCGTGGACGCAGTGATCGTCAACCGGCTGCTGCCGGACGCCGTGTCCGATCCCTGGTTCGACCGCTGGAAGCAGCGCCAGGCCGATCACCTCGCGACCGTCCGCGCCAGCTTCGGCGACACGCCGCTGCTGACCGCGCCGCTCTTCGACGACGAGCCGGTCGGGGCGCCGGCCCTGCTGCGGCTCGCCGACGCCGTCTACGGGGACCGCGCCGAGGCCGCGGTGCTGCACGACGCCCCCGCGCTCATGGTCGAGCGCAGAGGTCGCGGCCACGTCCTGCACGTGCCCCTGCCGCTGGTCGAGCCCGGCGAGGTCGACGTCCTGCGCAAGGGCGACGACCTCCTCGTCAGGGTCGGCTCCCACCAGCGCCTGCTGTCCCTGCCGGCGGTGCTGAGCCGCGGGCAGGTCGCGGGCGCGCGGCTGGTCGAGGGCGCGCTGGAGGTCCGCTTCGATTCGGAGCCCCCATCAGCGCAGGGCTAGCATGGCCTCACCCTCAGTCGCCGACGTTGCGCGCCGGCCGAGGCGCCCAGCATGGCACCGAGGGCCATAGGTCCCGAGCGTGCCCGGACCAAGGACCTGTGCAGCCGGCCTGCCGGGCGGTGAGGCTCAACTCATGACCCGCACCGTGACGCTGTTCTTCGCGCTCCTGGCGCTGGCATCGATGGCGACGGTGCTGGTCGCCGTGGTGCTGACCGCCCTGTCCGGGGCCGTCCCCGCCGCCGCCGAGCTGCGTGGCCGCCTGGCCGACGAGGTGCGCGGGCGCACCCTCGTGCTGGCGGCGATCGTGGCCACGGTCGCGACGCTCGGCAGCCTGTACCTGTCCGAGGTGGCGGGCTTCCCGCCCTGCACGCTGTGCTGGGTCCAGCGCGGGTTCATGTACCCGTTGGCGCTGGTGCTGTGGGTGGCCGCCTGGAGGGGCAGCAAGGGCGTTGCGCGCTACGCGCGCTGGTGGGCCGTGGCGGGCGGGGCGGTCTCGACCTGGCACATCATCGTCGAGCGCTTCCCCAGCCTGGAGCAGAGCAGCGGCTTCTGCGCCGTGGACAACCCCTGCTCGGTGCGCTGGGTCGAGCACTTCGGCTTCATCACGATCCCGGTCATGGCCCTGGCGGCCTTCGCCCTGGCGGCGCTGCTGCTCAGCGTCCGCCCGACGTCCGACACCGACACGGACACCGACACCGATCCGACGACGCGACGAGACGTGGAGACAACCACATGAGCACCCCCAACCGACGTTCAGGCAGCGGTGGGGCAGGGCGGAGGCGCAGCCTGCCCCTGGTTCCCCTCGCGCTGGTGGCCATCGCCGTCCTGGCCGTGATCGCCTTCGCCCTGTCGGGCGGTGACGGGGACAGCGACGCCGTCCAGGAGACCGCACCGGTCGCCGTCGAGGGGAACCCGCTTCCGCCATACGAGGGGCAGGCGGCCGACCCCGCGGTGGGGATGCCCGCACCGGCCCTGGAGGGCAGCGACTTCAACGGCTCGGGGATGACCTTCGACCCGGGAGAGCACCCGTCGGTGATCCTGTTCGCGGCTCACTGGTGCAGCTTCTGCCAGGAGGAGGTCAAGGATCTGGCGCCCTGGCTGGCCGACGGCGGCGCCGGCGAGATCAACTTCATGACCATCACCACCAGCGTCGAGGAGAGCCGGCCCAACTACCCGCCGTCGGCGTGGTTCGAGCGCGAGGGCTGGCCCGGGGCGGTCATGGTCGACAGCCCGAACAACGACGCGGCGAACGCCTTCGGCGTCACGAGCTTCCCCTTCTTCGTGTTCGTCGACGGTGATGGCAACGTCGTCGGGCGCGCGGCTGGCAACCTGGGCGCCGAGCGGCTTGAGCAGGCGTTCGGCGAGCTGCTGCGCTAGACGAGCAGAGGGGTGGTGGATGGACGGCGGGCACGAGGCATCAGACCATGCCGGCTGGGCGCACCTGGGCGGAGGGCAGGAGTGCCGCGCGTGCCCGATCTGCGTCCTCCTCCAGGCCGTGTCGAGCGCGCGGCCCGAGGTGCTCGGCCATCTGGTGGCGGCGGGCCGCGAGCTCACGGCGGCGCTCCAGGCGCTGCTGGACGCCTCCACCACCGACGCCGAGGAGGCGCAGCGGCCGAGTCCGAAGGTGCAGCGCATCGACGTCGAGGGCGCCTGAGGAGACCTGCCCGGGTTGGATCCGGTCGGGGTCGGGAACGTCACGCAGACCGATGCGATCCGATAGCGTGACCGGAGCGGAGGGCGAGCGCCTGCGGCTGCCGCCCCTCCGTCCTCACGCTCCGGCCGCGTCGACATAGTCGTCGAGGAACAGGAGGCAAGGGTGGACGTCACCGCAGCGGAGATCCGTAAGCTCGTGGACCGGCCCGTCGGCCCTGCACCGGTGACCAGCGTGTACCTCAACACCGACGGCGCCCGCTATCCGCGGGCGGTCGACTACGAGGCTCGGCTCGACGGACTGCTGCGGACCGCCCGCAAGGCGGCCGAGAAGCTGGGGGAGGACGGTCAGCGGTCTGTGGAGGCGGACACCGAGGCGATCAGCCGCTGGGTGCGCCGCGACTTCGACCGCTCCGACGTCCGCGGGCTCGGGCTGTTCGCCAGCGGCGGCGGGATCTTCGAGACCGTGCAGGTCGCACTCGGCGTCCGCAACATCGCCCGCGTTGATGACCGCCCGTACGTGGTGCCGCTCGAGGTGCTGCTCGGGCGACTGCACCGCATCGGGCTGGTGCACATCGAGCGCGACAAGGCCCGGATCTTCCGCTACCAGCTGGGGCGCATCGAGGAGTCCTACGCCATCTCCTCGGACGTGCGGGGTCAGCACCAGAAGGGCGGCTGGTCGCAGCTGCGCTACGCCAACACGATCGAGCACGAGCTGCTGCACCACATGAAGGACGTCGGGGAGGTGCTGCTCGACCTCCACGAGGACGAGCCCTTCGAGTGCCTGGTCGTCGCAGGGCCGCACCAGGAGGCGGTCGAGTTCATCCGCCGGCTGCACCCGTATCTGAAGGAGCGCCTGCACGGTGACCCGATCAGCATGCCGGCCGAGCTCAACATGGAGATCCTCAAGGCGACCTTCGCCGACGTCGAGCAGCAGCTCGTCAGCGGCCGCCGCGCCGAGCTGCTGCAGCGGCTCGCTGCGGCGCACGGGGTCGCCGAGAAGGCCGCGCGCGGCATCCGTCACGTCCTCGAGGCGGTCAACAGCCACCGCGTCGAGGTGCTGTTCGTCGTGGAGGGAGCGGGCATACCCGGATACCGCAGCGCGACGGGTGCGCTGGCGCTGCACGCCTCCGACGCGGCGGCGTACGGCGGCGAGGTCGAGCCGGTCGAGGACCTGATCGACGAGTGCATCGACGCCGCGGTGCGCTCCGGCGCGCACATCGAGTTCTTCCGCGATGAGACCAGGCTCGACGGCCACCCCATCGCGGCGCTGCTCAGGTTCTAGCCTGAGCCGATGCACGCGGAAGCGGTCGGCGTAGACATCGGCGGAACCAAGCTCGCGGCCGGGCGGGTCGGGGCGGACGGCGCGGTCCTGGCGCGGACCCGCCACGCCACCCCGGCGGACGACCCGCAGGCGATCGTCGACGTGGTCGCCGCGGTCGTCGCCGAGCTCGGCGGGGAGGGGTTGCGCGTCGGCGTCGGCGCCGCCGGGCTGATCGACGCCACCGGCGTGGTGCGCTACGCCCCGAACCTCGCCCTGTCCGACTACCCGCTGCGGGCGATCCTCGAGGGTCGCCTCGGTGTCCCGGTGACGGTGGACAACGACGCCAACGCCGCCGCCTGGGGGGAGTACCGCCGCGGTGCTGGACGCGACGCCAGGGACACGATGGTCATGCTGACCCTCGGCACGGGCGTCGGCGGCGGGCTGGTGATCGGCGGGCGCCTGGTGCGCGGCGCCAGCGGCCTGGGCGCAGAGCTCGGGCACATGGTCGTGTGCGAAGGCGGCCCACCGTGCCCGTGCGGCAACCGCGGCTGCCTCGAGGCCCTCGCGAGCGGCACCGCCATCGGCCGCAGCGCCCGCGCGGCCCTGGACGCCGGGCGGCTGGACGGCTCCAGCCTGCGCGACGTCCCGGACCTCGACGGCAAGGCGGTGACGCTGGCCGCGCAGGCCGGCGACGCCGCGGCGCGGGAGATCCTCGCCGAGGCCGGCCGCTGGCTCGGGGTCGGCATCGCGTCCCTGATCAACGCCCTCGATCCCGAGGTCGTCGTGGTCGGCGGTGGTGCGATGCAGGCCGGCGAGCTGCTGCTCGGCCCCGCCCGCAGGAGCGCCGCGGAGCGCGTCGTCGGGCTCCAGCACCGGCCCACACCGCCGATCGTCCCCGCGACCCTCGGCGATGACGCCGGGCTGATCGGGGCGGCGCTCCTCGCCGCGGAGGCCTAGCCGACGGGTCAGCCGCGCGGGTGGAGCCCCGCGGCGGTGGCGCTGTGCTGGACCTCCTCACGCGCCAGCTCCTCGGGGGCCAGCCGCTTGGCCAGCTCGTTCAGGAACAGGCCGACGTCGGTGACGATGCCGATGCTCTGGACGCTGCCGCGGTCGACCAGCTTCGTGACCGAGGCGGGGTTGATGTCGACGCACACCAGCGGCACATGCGCCGGCAGCATGTTGCCCGTCGCGATGGAGTGCAGCAGCGTCGACACCATCAGCGCGAAGCCGACCTCGGGGATGCGCTTGCGCATCTCCGCCTGGGCCTGGATGACGTCGCGGATGACGTCGGGCAGCGGGCCGTCGTCGCGGACGCTGCCGGCCAAGACGACGTCGACGCCGTAGCGGACCGTGTGCCACATGATCCCGCCCGTCAGGGTCCCGTCCTCGACCGCCGCTGCGATGGAGCCGGACCGGCGGATGCGGTTGATCGCCCTGACGTGGTGCTCGTGGCCGTGCTCGGTCGGCACGCCATGCGACAGCGACACTCCTAGCGAGGTCCCGAACAGGTTGGCCTCGATGTCGTGGGTCGCCAGCGCGTTGCCCGCGAACAGGACGTCCATGTAGCCGGCGCGGATCAGGGCGCAGGTGGCGGGTGCGCTGCCGGTGTGGACCAGCGCCGGGCCGGCGACCCACAGGATCTTGCGGCCCGCCTCCTTGGTCTCGCGCATGCCCTGCGCGACCCGCTCGACGAGCAGGCCCTGGGGCTTCTCCGAGGAGACCTCCGAGCTCATGAACTCGAACACCGGCTCGTCGCCGGTGGGGCGGGGCTTCTCCCGCGGGTGCACGCGGATGCCGCCGACCCCGCAGACGATCTGCATGCCGACGCGGACGTCGTCCATCGGGATGGTCCGCGCGGTGCGCTGCTCCGGGTCGACCACGATGGCGCAGTCCATCTCGGGGTTGGCCACGTCGATCCAGCGGCGGTCGAGGCGCACGCGGGTCGGCAGGTTGGTGGTCGAGTAGAAGCCCTCGGGCAGCACGCCGTCCATCTCGACGGTCTGCAGGGTCACGTCCTGGTCGCCGACCGGGTTGGCGCCGTACGACTGGAGTCGCTCGACCAGGTGCAGCAGGTCGTCGTGGTCGTCGGCCTCCAGGCGGATCGCCAGCGACGACGGGTCCTGCGGGCGCTTGCCCACGTCGAAGCGGATGATCTCGTAGTCCAGACCGCGCTCGACGATCTCATCCAGGACCTGGGTCAGCACCCCGGTGTCGATCACATGGCCGTGCAGCTCGACGGTCTCGGTCTCACGACCGGAACGGTTCCTGTCCATCGCCTCCCTCGTCTCCGCGGTCGCGCCGGCCGTCACGCCAGGCCACCAGCGCGGCCATGCCACCGATGATGATCGCGACCACGTAGGCGGCGGGGAGCCGGACCTGGGCGAGGGTGACAACCAGCACCGGGATCAGCAGCACGGGGACGAAGCCGAGGCTGCGCAGCCGCTCGAACAGCAGGGGCGGGCCGTCGTCCTCCTCCGACTCGTGGGGGTCCTCGAAGGCCGCCTCGGGCTGCGTCCACGCCGTCGAGACCGGCGTGGTGCGCCGCTGCTCGGCGGTGATCGCCTCCATCGAGCGCCACATGGTCGCCAGCGCGGCCTCGCGCAGCTCGTCCGGCACCAGCACGGTGACCTCGGCCATGGCCGAGACCTCGTCGCCGACTATGGTCGCGGGGATGCCCTCCCTGCGCAGCACCGTGACCACCGCGCGTGCCAGCGCGGGATCGAAGTCGGCCAGTGGCGTGGGAGCGGGCACGGCTAGACTCTAGCCCGCTCGGGCCCCGCGTGAGGCCGGTGACGACCGACCTCGGCAGGCGAGAGCGTTGGCCGCTCTAGGAGAGGGACGGGATGCGAACTGGCGAGCGGGCCCCGCTGCTGTACCGCATGCTGCATGCCGTCATCCCACCGCTGGTCACCGCCCTCTACCGGCCCTGGACCGAGGGCATGGAGAACATCCCGGACGAGGGCCCGGCGATCCTGGCCTCCAACCACCTGTCGTTCCTGGACTCGGTCTTCCTGCCGTGCGTGTGCGATCGGCCGATCTACTTCCTCGGCAAGAGCGACTACTTCGACGGGCTGCGCCGCCCGCTGTTCGAGGCCCTGGGCGTGATGCCGGTGCGGCGCGAGGGCGGCGACGCCGGCGAGGCGAGCCTGCGCCGCGGCCAGGAGGTCCTGGAGGCGGGGCACCTGCTCGGCATCTACCCGGAGGGGACGCGCTCGCCCGACGGCCGGCTCTACCGGGGCAAGACCGGGCCGGTCCGGCTGGCGCTGCGCACCGGCGCGCCGATCATCCCCATCGCCATGCACGGCACCTTCGAGGTCCTGCCGCCGCACGCGAACATCCCGAAGATCCGCCAGGTGGGTGTGCGCGTCGGCAAGCCGCTGGATCTCAGCCGCTACGCCGGCCGCGAGAACGACCGCTTCGTGCTCCGCAGCGCCACCGATGAGCTGATGTACGAGCTGATGCTGCTGTCGGGCCAGGAGTACGTGGACGAGTACGCAGCCAAGGTGAAGTCCGGCGAGGTCGCGATCGGTTCGGGCGATCTCGAGGAGCTGGGGCAGCGCCTGGACGAGCGCGAGCGCCCGCTGAGCCGTGCCAGCTAGGCCGATGCCAAGGACCCCCCCAGCATGACAGGATCCAGGATCGACCTGCGCTCCGACACGGTCACCAAGCCAACGGAGTCGATGCGCCGGGCAATGGCCGCCGCCGAGGTCGGAGACGACGTCTACGGCGAGGACCCGACCGTGCGCGCGCTCGAGGAGGCCGCCGCTGAGCGCTTCGGTCGGGCCGCCGCGCTGCTGTGCCCCAGCGGCGTCATGTGCAACCAGATCTGGCTGCGCCTGCTCGTGCCGGTCGGCACCGAGGCTCTGGTCGAGGCCGACAGCCATGTCGTCAACTACGAGGCGGCCGCCCACGCGGTGCTCGGCAGCGTGCAGTTCCGCACCGTTCCGACCGAGCGCGGACAGCTCTCCCCCGAGCAGGTCGAGGCCGAGCTGCGTCCCGACCACTTCCCGCTCACCGCGACCTCCGCCGTGGTGGTCGAGCAGACGCACAACCGGCGCGGCGGGACTGTGTACCAGCTCGAGCAGCTGCGCGGCATCCGCGCCGTCTGCGACCGCGCGGGCGTCGCCCTCTACATGGACGGCGCCAGGGTGTTCAACGCCGCCGTCGCCACCGGCACCGACCCCGCCGAGTACGGGGCGCTGGTCGACGGGCTGATGTTCTGCATCTCCAAGGCGCTGTCGGCCCCGGTCGGCAGCCTCATGGTCGGCGAAGAGGACGCGATCGCGGAGGCGCGGGTGTGGCGGCGCCGCTACGGCGGGGCGATGCGACAGGCGGGGATCCTCGCCGCCGCCGGGCTGGTGGCGCTGGACGAGATGGTCGACCGTCTGGCCGAGGACCACGCCAACGCCCGGCTCCTCGCCGAGGCCGCCGCAGAGGTCCATCCGGACGGAGTGGACCTGGCGTCCGTCGAGACCAACATCGTCTATGTCGAGGACGTCGACGCCGCCGCCGTGGTTGCCGGTCTGGCCGAGGAGGGCATCGCGGCCGGGGCCATGGATCCACGTACGCTTCGGATGGTGACGCACCCAGGGGTCAGCGCGCAGGACTGCCGCCACGCGGCTGACGTCCTGCGCAGGGTCCTGGCAGCCGCAGGCCGAGCCGACCGAGCCTGATGTCAAGACGCGGGGCAACCGTCCGGGCCCCTCGAGCGTCTTGGAGAGCAGCAACGACGAACATGGGGGACCCTGCATGACCTTGACTGCACGCCTGCGCCGCCACGCCGCGCTGCTTGCTGCACTGCTCTCCGCCGCGGTGCTGACGCCGCTGCCGGCCGCGGCTCAGACCGATCCGCCCTACCGGCTCGACCCGCCGGCGCCGGGGGAGGGGCCCTACCTCGACGACCCCAGCGACCCGCCCCTCGAGGGGCTGCGCACCTTCGCGGCCCAGCCGCAGGCGCGCTACGCGGCCTCGGGCCGGCGCTTCGCCCCGCAGTCGATCAACGAGCTGTCGGGCAGCAACCGCTTCGCGACCTCCGTCGCGGTCAGCCGCGCCGGCTGGCCGAACGGAGCCGCCGCCGCGATCGTCGCCACCGGCGAGCACCACGCCGACGCCCTCGCCTCCTCCGCACTCGCCGGAACCGTCGATGCGCCGCTGCTGCTGACCCCGACCACGCGCCTGGAGGGTGCGGTCGCCGAGGAGCTGGGGCGGCTGAAGCCGCAGGTCGTCTACGTCGTCGGCCAGGTCACCGGCGCGGTCGACGAGGCCGTGCGCGGGCTGGGCTTCGAGGTCGAGCGCATCGCCGGCCACGACGTCTACAGCACCGCGGTCGCGCTGGCGCACAAGGCGGTCGAGCTCGGAGCGGACTCCTCGACCGTGCTGGTCGCCAGCGGCTCCTCGTTCCCCGACGCGCTCAGCGCGAGCGCCCTGGCGGCGGGTCGCAAGCTGCCGATCCTGCTGGCCCCCTCCACGGGCTCTGCCTGGCTGCGCGACCGCGTGCGCGAGCTCGGGGCGGAGCGCGTCTGGGTGGTCGGCGGCACGGCCGCCGTCCCCGACGAGGTCGTCGCCGAGCTGCCGAAGGTCGTCCGCCTGGCGGGCTCGGAGCGGACCATGACCGCCGTGGCCGTCGCCGACCGCGCCCGCGCCAACGGCCTCACGGGCCAGCCGGTCCTGGCCAGCGCGGAGTCCTTCCCCGACGGCCTGTCAGGCGGCGTGTTCGCCGGCCTCAAGCGCAACGCGCCGGTCCTGCTGACGTACCGCGCCGCGCTCTCCGAGGCTCCGGCGCGCTACCTGGCCGCGCACGGCACGGGCCGCGTGGACCTAACCGGCGGCAGCGCCGCGATCGCGCCGCTCGCCCGCTGCCAGATCAAGGCCGGCGACACCCGCGCGCTGGTGTGCGTCGAGGAGGAGCTGCGCGCCCAGGGCTACAACGTCGGGCCCGTCGACGGGCGCCTGGACCACCTGAGCGTCTGGAGCTTCTACGCCTTCCAGAAGGTCGCTGGCCTGAAGCCCACCGGCGTCTTCGGCGAGGCCGAGTTCCGGCGCCTGACCGAGAACCCGCGCCTGACCCCGCGCCGTCCGCACCTCGGCCCGAATCACGTCGAGATCGACATCGCGCGCCAGCTCGTGCTCGTCGTCCGCGACGGGGAGGTCCGCCACGTGCTGCACACCTCGACCGGCAAGCGCTCCACCCCGACCGTCCGGGGCGAGTTCACGGTCTACGAGACCCGCAACTACCGGCAGCGCCACAACGCCATGTACCGGCCGTCGTTCTTCTACCGGGGCTACGCCTTCCACGGCTACCCCGAGGTGCCGCTGTACCCGGCCAGCCACGGCTGCGCGCGCCTGTACGACGGCGACATGGACTTCCTGTGGCGCTTCGTCCAGCGCGGGACCAGGGTCGCCAGCTACTGATCGCGGCTCGACCCCGCGGAACCTCCTCAGCCGCGCGTCCGCTCAGCGGACGCGCGGCTGAACCGTCCCGCCCTCCTTCGCGGTAGGCGTCTTTCGTACCGCCCTGTACGGCGGGGGCGGGGAGCTCGTGGGCATCCCCGCCCCCGCTCAGCTTCGCAATGAGCCTAGGAGGGCGTAGGGATGCGAAGGTTCTTCATCTGCCTCATCGCGGTCTCGATGCTGTTCACCCTGGGGCTGGGCAGCGTCAGCGCTCAGCCGGCGCCGAGCATGGTCTCGCCGTACCTGAAGGTGCGGACGGTCGCCAGCGGGCTGAGCCAGCCCCTGGCGATCGAGTTCCTCGGGCCGAACGACTTCCTCGTCACCGAGAAGGGCACCGGCCGGGTCCAGCGCATCGTCGACGGACAGCTGCACAGCACCGTGCTCGACCTGCCCGTCAACTCCGCCTCCGAGCGCGGACTGCTCGGCATGGCGCTGCACCCCGACTTCCCCGCCAACCCGGGGGTCTACCTGTACTGGACCGAGAGCAGCACCGGCGCCGACACCACCGCGACCGCCAACACCCCGCTGCTGGGCAACCGCGTCGACCGCTTCGTGTGGGACGGCTCCTCCCTGACCTTCGACCAGAACATCGTGCGCCTGCGGGCCCTTCAGCCGCCGAACCCGCCGATCGAGAACGGCCAGTTCGGCAATCACAACGGCGGCGTCATCCGCTTCGGCCCTGACGGCAAGCTGTACATCTTCATCGGCGACAACGGACGGCGCGGCAACATGCAGAACCTGCCGTGCGGACCGACGCCGACCTGCCCCGGCCCGACCGTCCCGGACGACCAGTTCGGCGGGCCAGCCCCCGATGACGCGCACCTGACCGGTGTGATGCTGCGCCTCAACGACGATGGCACCGCGCCCTCGGACAACCCCTTCTACGGCGTCGGCGCGGCCGTGGGCGGCGAGGTCGGCGCGAACCTCCAGAAGCTGCACTCCTACGGGCACCGCAACGCCATCGGGATGGACTTCGACCCGCAGGGCGGCCACCTGTGGCTGGCGGAGAACGGCGACGACACCTTCTCCGAGCTGAACCGCGTCGACCGCGGCATGAACGGCGGCTGGATCCAGATCATGGGTCCGCTCGAGCGCTTCGACCAGTTCCGTGAGAGCGAGACCGGGCCGTTCCGCGGCCTGCAGCAGACCCGCTGGTCGCCCGACAACCTCCAGCTGTCGGCCGAGGCTGCGCTCGAGGCGATGTACATGCTGCCGGGTGCGCACTACAGCGACCCGGAGTTCAGCTGGCGCTTCGAGGTCGCGCCCGCCGGCCTGGGCTTCATCGACGGCAGCGCGCTCGGCCCGCAGTACGACGGCGACATGATCACCGGCGCCGCCCGCAACTTCCTGGAGGGCGGGCAGCTGTTCCGCTTCAAGCTGCACAAGAACCGCCGGACGATCGTCCCGGACGACCCGCGCCTGGCCGACCTCGTCGCGGACAACCTGGCCAAGTTCGACATCACCGAGAGCGAGTCGCTGCGCTTCGGGCGCGACTTCGGTGTCGCCACCGAGATCGAGACCGGGCCCAACGGCAACCTCTACGTGGTGTCGCTGAGCCTCGGCGCGGTGTTCGAGATCTACCGCGACGCGCCGACCTTCGACGAGGCGCACGACGCCCTCGACGCCCTCGCCGCGGGCGGCGGGATCACCGAGGGGCTCGAGGAGAAGATCCGCCACGCCCTCGACACCGCCGAGGACTGGCTGGACGAGGAGAACCGCTACGGACCGGCCCTGAGCCACCTGGAGCGCGCGGTGCGCCTGCTGGAGTGGCAGATCGGGGTCATCGAGGACAAGGGCAAGACCGGGCAGGGCGACCCCGAGGGCCTGCGCGAGCTCGCAGACCTGATCGCCGACCTGCTCGCCTCGCTCCGCTAGCCAAGGGGACACCTCGGACAGGACCGGGCGCTTAGGCCTGGGTTAGGCTCCGGCCATGCTGGCCATCACCGCCCGGTCCCTGTCCGCGGACGACCCCCTGTCGGGACTCGCCGTAGGCGAGCACCCCGACCCCGACCCGCCGGAGGGCTGGGAGGTCGTGGAGGTGCGGGCTGCCGCTCTCAACCACCACGACCTCTGGTCCCTGCGGGGCATCGGCCTGTCCGAGGACCGCCTGCCGATCGTGCTCGGCTGCGACGCGGCCGGCGTCACCGCAGACGGCAGGGAGGTCATCGTCCACGCCGTCGTGTCAGACGACGGGGGACCGGGCGAGGACCTGCTCGACGGCTTCTCGATCCTCTCGGAGCGCTACGACGGAACCCTCGCCGAGCGCGTCGCGGTGCCGCGGGGCAACCTCGTCCCCAAGCCGCCGGAGCTCAGCTTCGCCGAGGCGGCCTGCCTGCCGACCGCCTGGCTGACCGCCTACCGCATGCTGTTCGTCCGCTCCGGCCTGCGTCCCGGAGACCGGGTGCTGATCCAGGGGGCAGGCGGCGGCGTCGCCACAGCCCTGATCCTCCTGGCGCGCGCGGCGGGCCTGCGCGTGTACGTGACCAGCCGCGACCCGCAGAAGGCGGCGCGGGCGCTCGAGCTGGGGGCGCACGGCGCGTTCGAGACCGGCGCACGACTGCCCGAGCGGGTGGAGGCGGTGATGGAGGCGGTCGGCGAGGCCACCTGGGAGCACTCCCTCAAGTCGCTGCAGCCGGGCGGCGTCATCGTCGTCTGCGGCGCCACCTCGGGGGCGAACCCGCCCGCCGACCTGCGCCGGGTGTTCTACCGCCAGCTGCGGGTGGTCGGCTCGACCATGGGCACCCGGCGCGAGCTCGAGTCGCTGGTGCGGATGCTTCAGAGCACCGGCGTCCGCCCGGTCATCGACAGCGTCCGCCCGCTGGCCGAGGGGGCCGAGGCGTTCGCGCGAATGACCGAGGGAGAGGTGTTCGGCAAGCTCGTGCTGAGCGTCGGCTGATCGTGGTGACGCGCTGCCCGCGCTGCGAAGCCGAGCTCCAGGGCGCACCCAACTACTGCACCCGCTGCGGCTATGCGCTGGTGCTCACCGGGCCAACGGCGGTGGAGCCGACCGCGGTCGCGGAACCGCGCTTCGTCAGCTGCCCGTCGTGCGAGGCCACCAACGCGGCCAGCCGACGGGAGTGCGCACGCTGCGGCACAGACCTCACCGGCGAGGACTCCGGGGCGGTGCAGGGCGAGGACGAGCAGCCCGACGCGGCAGCGGTCGAGGAGCCCTCCTCACCGGTGGTGTTCACGCTGGCCGTCGCGGTCGCCGCCATCGCGATCGTGGGAGTGATCATCACGATCCTTTCGGCCAGCGGCATCGGCCCGTTCGCCCGCCCGAGCGAGCTCCCGCGCGAGCTGCAGCTCGAGGTGTCGGCCGTGCGGACCTCGTCGGCCACCGGCTCGGGAGCGCCCGAGCTGCTGGTCGACGGCGACCCGGAGACGGCCTGGCGGGAGGACGCCTCCGGCGATGGCGTGGGGGAGTGGGTCGAGCTTCAGCTGGCCGGCAGCGCCCAGGTCAACCGGCTGGTGGTGTGGAACGGCGCCGGCGACGGCGCGGACCCGGGGGCGCGCCCGTCAGAGCTGCGCATCGACATCGGTGATCGCACCTTCGTGGCGTCCCTGCTGGACGTGGATGGGCCGCAGGCGATCGACCTGCCGGAGACGCTCGAGGCGTCCAGCCTGCGCCTGACGATCGCGGCCGTCGATGGCGAGGGCGCGGCCGCCATCAGCGAGGTGGAGGTGCGGGGACCGCCGCCAGAGGGCGCCCTGCTGGAGGACTGAGCGCGGGGAGCTCAGCCCTCCTCGTCGTCGACGAAGGTGTACAGGTCGATGCGCTGGCCCCGCTGGACGGCGGTGCCCGGCCGCGGGCTCTGGGCCTCGACCCTGCCCGCCTCGCCGCGGCGGAACGGGCCGATGCGCGGGATCGGCTGGGTGTGCACCTGCACGTCCAGGCTCAGCGCCTCGAGATCTGCCACCGCGCCGCCGATGCCCCGGCCCTCGACGTTGGGGAGCTCGATGGTCAGCGGTCCGCGCGAGATCACGACCTCCACGGTCGAGTGGACGTCGACCTCGCTGCCGGCCTCGGTCCCCTGGCGCACGACCATGCCGGCCGTGGGAACGTCGTCGCTCCACTCCTCGCTGGCCGCGATCTCCAGGCGCGCGTCTGCGAGCGCGGCCTCGGCCTCCTCGAGCGCGAGGCCCGCCAGGTCGGGGACGACCACCTGCTCGATGCCCAGGGACATGTTGAGGATGGCGCGCGCCCCCTGGCGCACCTCCTCGCCGGCGGAGGGCACCTGGCCGGCGATCACGCCCGCGGGGACGTTGTCGTTGTAGTCCTCGTCGATGCGGTCGATCTGCATGAAGTAGGGCGGCCCCTCGAAGATCTCCCGGGCCTCGTCCAGCGGCAGGCCGATCACCTGCGGCACCTCGACGAAGGCCGGACCCGAGGACAGGACCACGGCGACGCTGTTGCCGCTGCGCAGCTGCGTGCCGGGACGGGGATCCTGAGTGATGACCGCGCCCTCTGCGACGGTGCGGCTGGACTCCTCGCCCGAGACGGTCAGCGTCAGCTCCAGCGCCGCCAGCGCCCTGCGCGCCTCGTCGTGGTCGGCGTCGCTGAGGTCGGGAACGGTCTGCCAGGGCGCGATCACCCAGTTGTAGGTTGCGTAGGCGCCGCCGGCGAGCGCGCCGAGGACGAGCACCGTCAGCAGCAGGCCGACCAGCAGCCTGCGCCGTCGTCGCGGCTTCGGGGTGTCCTGCGGTGCCAGCACATCGGTGTGGTCGGGGGAGGGCTCCGGCAGGTCGAGCTCGGCCGGCGGCGGGATGACCAGGGTCCGGTCCTCGCCGTCCGCTCCGCCGCGATCCACCACCACCGGCACCGCGCCGCCGGGCACAGCCGCCGTGAGGTCCTCCACCAGCGCGCGGAGATCCGGGTAGCGGTCGGCCGGGTCCATCGCCGTCGCGCGCGCCACCACCGCGTCGATCGCCGGGGGGAGGTCGGGGTTGAGCGAGCTCGGCGCCGGGATCGGCTCGCGCCCGTGGCGCAGGGCGACCGCCATGGGCGTCTCCGCCGTGAGCGCCTTGCGGCCGGTCAGCAGCTCGAACAGCAGGACCCCGACGGCGTACTGATCGCTGGCGAAGCTCGCCGCGCGCCCCTCGACCAGCTCCGGCGCCAGGTAGTGGACGCTGCCGATCAGCGCGCCGGTCTGGGTGTGGTTGGTCGCCGACAGGGCGCGCGCGATGCCGAAGTCGGCGACCTTCGCCACGCCCTCCGACGTGACCAGCACGTTCTCCGGCTTGATGTCGCGGTGGACGACCCCGTGCGCGTGCGCGCGCTCCAGCGCCATGCACACCGGCTCGATCAGCGCCAGGGCCTCACCGGGGCTGAGGGCGCCGCGCTTCCGCAGGACGTCGCGCAGCGACGGCCCGTCCACGTACTCCATGACGATGTAGGGCAGCGCCTGCTCGCCCTGGTCGTAGACGTGGACGATGTGCGGGTGCACCAGCGCGGCCGCGTGACGGGCCTCGGTGCGGAAGCGCGCGAGCACGCTGGGATCATCGGCCAGGTGCCCGTGGAGCACCTTGACCGCGACGTCGCGGTCAAGCTTGGCGTCGCGGGCCCGGTAGATGGTCGCCATCCCGCCGACGCCGACGCGCTCGAGCAGGTGATAGCGCTCGCCGAGCACGCGCCCGACAGCGACCTCGCCGACGGCGCCGCCGATGCGGGTGACGTCCTGCATGGTCGGGCCAGTGTAGGAGCGCACGGGCTCCGCGCCGCGGAGGCGCGGCTAGTACCTTGCCTGCGTGAGCAAGGGGGAGCGGTGACCGACGACTTCCACCAGGCCCTTCAGTCCCTGGGCTTCGCGGCCGTGCAGAACGACCGGCGCGGCGTCGTGCAGTATGCGCGGCAGCCGAACCGGTTCCTGACCGAGTGGGTGCACGACTACGGGGACGAGGCCCTGTTCACCTGGGAGTTCGACCTCGGCGAGTTCGTCGCCGAGGCTGGCTGGCAGATCGGGGCCGCCGAGACGACCTTCCAGATCCTCTACCCGCAGTTCGACGTGCGGATCGCCCGGGAGATCGACGCCGTCGCGGTGGAGGTGCAGCGCCTGGAGGAGCGGCTGCGGCGGCTGGACCTGGCCGACCCGAGCCTGTAGGGAGCCGCCCCCTCAGTCCGTCAGCTGCGGGATCCCGACGAACGAGCTCGACGGCTCGGCGCGCTCGAGGATGGGGATGCGGCCGGCCAGGCGCGCGGCCCGGCCCGCCAGCACGGCATGGCGCATGGCCCGCGCCATGAGCGCGGGATTCTGGGCCCTGGTCACGGCGCTGGCGAGCAGCACGCCGTCGCAGCCGAGCTCCATCGCCATTGCGGCGTCGGAGGCGGTGCCGATGCCGGCGTCGAGGATCACCGGCACCTTGGCGCGCTCGACGATCATCGCCAGGTTGGCCGGGTTGCGGATCCCCCCGCCGGAGCCGATGGGCGAGCCCAGCGGCATGACCGCGGCGCAGCCGACCGCCTCCAGCCGCTCCGCCAGGACCGGGTCGTCGTTGGTGTAGGCGAGCACGACGAAGCCGTCGGCCACCAGCTGCTCGGCGGCGTCGAGCAGCTCGACGGCGTCCGGGTAGAGCGAGCGGTCATCGCCGATGACCTCGAGCTTCACCCAGCTGGTGCCCAGCGCCTCACGCCCAAGGCGCGCAGTGAGGACCGCATCACGCGCCGTGTAGCAGCCGGCGGTGTTGGGCAGCACCCGGCAGCCGGTGCGCTCCAGCACGTCCAGGACCGACCCCTGCGCGCCCGGATCGAGGCGGCGCAGCGCCACCGTCGCGAGGTCGGTCCCCGACTCGCGGATGGCATCCTCGAGCGCCTCCAGGCTGTTGGCGCCGCCCGTGCCCAGGATCAGACGCGAGGCGAGCTCGACGCCGGCGATGGTCAGCGGCTGGTCCACGTCATCCTCCCTGAACGGCGGTCACGAGCTCGACCCGATCGCCGTCTTCAAGCCGTGCGTCGTGCCAGGCGCTGCGCGGCACGATCTCGCCGTTGCGCGCCACGGCCGTGTGCCGCGCCATGCGCTCGGGCGCCATGGCGGCGACCAGTGCGGCGACGGTGGTGCCCGGCTCGAGCGCGCGCGCCTCACCGTTCACGACGACCTTCACGGGCTCCTCACCGCCGAGCTCTCGAAGCGGCGCGGGTCGAACGGCCCGAGATCCACGGGCGGCGTCCGGTCGGTCAGCAGCGCCGCGATCGCCTCCGAGGTGAGCGGCGTCAGCAGCACGCCGTTGCGGTAGTGGCCGGTGGCGACCACCAGCCCCTCCAGGGGGCCCCAGCCGATCAGCGGGCGGTTGTCGGGCGAGCCCGGACGCAGCCCGGCGATGGTCTCGGTGAGCTCGTACTCGGCCAGGCCCGGCAGCAGCTCCCAGGCGGCGCGCAGCAGGTGGAGCACCGCGCCGGCGGTGACGCTGCGGTCCCAGCCGCGCTCCTCGGCGGTGGCGCCGACCACCACGCGGCCGTCGGCGCGGGGGACGATGTAGACGTCGACGCCGCGGATGTTGCGCTCGGCGATCGTCAGCGGGTCGCCGGCCGGACGGCGCAGGTGCAGCAGCTGCCCCTTGACCGGTCGGGTGGGGACGGCGCCCCGCGGCAGCCCCTCGATGGCGCCGCTGGCGGCGCCGGCCGCGAGCAGCACCCGACCGGAAGCTAGCTCGTCGCCGTCCTGCGTCACGACCCCGGTCACGCGGTCGCCAACGCGCCGCAGACCCGTGACCCGGCTTTCCCGCACCTCAACGCCGGCACGGCGGCAGGCGACCAGGAGCGCCTCGACCAGGGCGCGGTTGTCGACCTGGTTGTCCCCTGCGACGGCGATGCCACCGCTGATGCGCGGGCTCAGGCCGGGCTCCAGCGCCCGGGTCGCGCGCGCCCCGAGCCGCTTCGCCTCCAGCCCAAGCCGCACCTGCAGCGCGTGCAGGTCGTCGAGCACCGCCGCGTCGTCGCGGTCGCGCGCCACCACCAGCGTCCCGCTGATGCGGTGTCCGATGTCGGTTCCGGCGGCCTCGGCCACGGCGGCCGCGAAGTCGGGCCAGCGCTCGTTGGAGGCGAGGTTCAGGCGCAGCAGCTCCTCCTCGCCGGCGTGCAGCTCCGTGACCGGGGCGAGCATCCCGGCCGCCGCCCAGGTGGCGCCGCGGGCTGGGCGGTCATCGAGGACGACGACGCGCAGCCCGGCCTGGGCGCAGCGCCAGGCGCAGGCGAGCCCGATGGCGCCTCCGCCCACCACCGCCAGATCGGCCGACTGCTGCATCCTCCACTCCTGCCTGATGGAGCGCCGCAGCCGCTCCCTTCGCCGGCATGATCCGGATCAGGTCCTGACGGTCGGCGGTCTGCGGCCGCCCTCTCAGCCCGCTTGTCCGGGCTCCCGTGCCAACGCCCAGGATAGGGCTGCCGGCCCGGCAGCGCGGACGCGGTAGGGTCCGGCGGCGATGGAGACCAGAGACGGCACCTGGCGACGGGCGCGACTGCGTGCGGCCCGCCTGTACCTGTGCACCGACCGCCGCGCGTCCGAGGGCGACCTGGAGGAATTCCTGGACACCGTCCTGGGCGCGGGCGTGGACATCGTCCAGCTGCGCGACTCCACCGCGGAGCGCGCCGAGCTGCTGACGGCCGCCGCAGCCTTCCGCGCGGCCGCGGAGCGCCACGGCGCCCTGTTCATCGTCAACGACGACCCCGAGCTGGCGGTCGAGGTCGACGCCGACGGCGTCCACGTCGGTCAGGAGGACCCGCCACCGCATGCGGCGCGAGCGGTCGTGGGCCGGCAGCGACTGGTCGGCCGCTCCACGCACTCGGTGGGGGAGATCGACGCGGCGCTCGGTGAGGACTGCGACTACTTCGCGGTCGGCCCGGTGCACGCCACGCCGACCAAGCAGGGGCGGCCGCCCATCGGTCTGGGACCGGTGCGGCACGCCGCCGCGGTGGCGGGGGAGCGGCCCTGGTTCGTCACCGGGGCGATGGGCCCCGACACCGCCGATGAGGCCCTCGAGGCAGGAGCGCGACGGCTCGTGGTCGTCCGGGCGCTGACCCGCGCGGAAGACCCCGCGGCCGTCGCCGCCGCGCTGGCGCTGCGGCTGCGCGAGGCCGCGACGCGGTAGTCTCCCGCGCGCCGGCCGCCCACCGGCTGGGTGCAGACCGGAGACGCTTCAGTCCACCGCTCATCCTGCCGACCAAGCCAAGACGCCCCCGACCGGCGCCCCTTGCGGCGCCCTGTGAAGGAACCAGCTCTTGCTCGCCGCCCTGATCGCGCTCCACGCCGCCGTCGCGGTGCTGGCCGCTGCCGCCGGCCGGCTCGGGCGTGCCGTCTTCGGACTGGCTGCCCTGCCGTCCGCCGCGACGCTGGTCTACGCCCTTTCGCAGGCCCCGCGGGTGCTCGACGGCGAGGCGGTCGAGGAGACGATCCGCTGGGTCCCTGCCATCGACCTGGAGCTGGGGCTGCGCCTGGACGCCTTCAGCCTGGTCATGATCCTGCTGGTGTCGGGGATCGGCGTCTTGATCTTCTCCTACGCCGCCCGCTACTTCGACGCCGACCGCTCCGACCTCGGCCGCTACGCCGGCCTGCTGTGCGCCTTCTCCGGCTCGATGCTCGGCGTCGTGACGGTCGACCACCTGATCGCGCTGTACGTGTTCTGGGAGCTGACCTCGATCACCAGCTACCTGCTGATCGGGTTGAACCACACCTCCGCCGAGGCGCGCGGCGCGGCCCTCCAGGCGCTGCTCGTGACCAGCCTGGGGGGGCTGGTGATGCTCGCCGGGATCATCCTGCTTGGGCAGTCAGCCGGCACCTTCTCCATCGGGGAGATGGCCGCGTCCCCGCCGGGCTCCGGGCCGCTCGTGGTCGCCGCCGGGCTGTGCCTGCTGATGGGCATGGCGACCAAGTCCGCCCAGGTCCCGTTCCACTTCTGGCTGCCGGGCGCCATGACCGCCCCGACCCCGGTCAGCGCCTACCTGCACTCCGCGACGATGGTGAAGGCCGGGGTGTACCTGGCCGCCCGGCTGTCGCCGATCCTGGTGCTGGCAACGCCCGGGTGGCGGACGGTGACGGTGACCCTCGGCGCGGCCACGATGCTGCTCGGGGGCTGGCGGGCGCTCCGCCAGCACGACCTGAAGCTGCTCCTGGCCTACGGAACCGTGAGCCAGCTCGGCTTCATGATGGTGCTGATGGGCGCGGGCACGGAGGCCGCGCTGCACGCCGGTGCCGCGCTGCTGCTCGCGCACGGGCTGTTCAAGGCGACGCTGTTCATGGTGGTCGGGATCCTCGACCACTCCTACGGCACCCGCGATCTGCGCCGGCTGAGCGGCGTCGGGCGCGAGCTGCCCTGGCTGGCGGCGATCGCCACGATCGCGGCGGCGTCCATGGCTGGCGTGCCGCTGCTGTTCGGCTTCGTGTCGAAGGAGGCGGCGCTCACCGCGCTTCTGGACACCTCCGCGCTCGGCTCGTACGCGCCCCTGTGGCTGGCCGCAGTGGTGATCGGATCGATCCTCACGTTCGCCTACAGCGGCCGCTTCGTGCTGGGCGCGTTCGGCAGCAAGAAGCTCTCTTCGGCGCAGCGTGCGGCTGGTCAAGAGCCGCCGCACCTGCACCACCGCCCGGGCGGCGCGTTCGTCGCGCCTGCTGCGCTCCTGGCCGTGCTCACGGTGCTGCTCGGCCTCCTGCCCGGGCTGGCCGGACCCCTCGTCGACTCGGCGACCGTCGCTCTCGACGCCAATGCCGAGCCGCACGGGCTGGCCCTGTGGCACGGGCTCGGCACGCCGCTGTACCTGAGCCTGCTCATCCTCGCGCTCGGTGGCCTGGTCGTCCTCTGGCGTGGTCGGGTCGAGTCGCTGCAGGAGCGGCTGCCCGCCGTGCCGTCGGCGGCCGGCGCATACGACGGCGCGGTGCGGCTGCTCAACCGCAGCGCCCGCTGGAGCACGGCGATCGTGCAGAACGGCTCGCTGCCCATCTACCTCGCCGTCATCCTCACCGTCGCGGTGGTCGTGCCGACGGCGGCGCTGGTGGGTGACCGATCGCCGTGGCTGCCGGCCCGGCTCGCGGACTCGCCCCTCCAGGTCGTCGCGGTCGGCGTCGCCATCGCCGCCGCCGTCGCCGCCGCGGTCGCGCGCCGACGCTTCGCCGCGGTGCTCGCCATGGGCGGCGTCGGCTATGCCGTCGTCACCCTGTTCGCGCTGCACGGAGCACCGGACCTGGCGCTCACCCAGCTGCTGGTCGAGACCCTGGGCCTGGTCGTGTTCGCGCTGGCCCTGCGTCACCTGCCACCGCGCTTCGCCGCCCACCACTGGCACGTGACCCAGGCGGTGCGCGGCCTGGTCGCGGGCTCGGTCGGTGTTTTCGTCGCCGGCTTCGCGCTGATCGCCGGTCGCGCCCGGATCGCCGCACCCTCAGTCTCGGAGGACTTCATCGCGCACACCGAGGAGGCCGGCGGGCACAACATCGTGAACATCGTCCTGGTCGACTTCCGCGGCTTCGACACCCTCGGCGAGATCACCGTCCTGGCCGTGGCCGCCCTCGGGTTCGCGGCCCTGCTGCTAGCGCGGCGCCGTAACGCGCACGCCGGGGACGAGAGCGCCGCCGACCCCGTGGGCGCCGAGACGGCGGGAGGGGCGCAGTGAACCCCTCGACCATCCTGAGCACCGTCAGCCGCTCCGTCCTGCCGACCGTGTTCGTGTTCTCGGTGTTCCTGCTGAGCTCCGGCCACGCCTACCCCGGCGGCGGCTTCATCGGCGGGCTGGTCGCCGCGGCGGGGCTGGTGGTGCTGTGGGCCAACGGCGGCGCCGCCCTGGTCAGGAAGATCCTGCGCGTGCGCCCGGAGCTGCTGCTCGCGCTCGGCCTGCTGGCCGCCTACACGAGCGCGGTGCTCGGCTGGGTGCTCGGCAGCGAGATGCTCGAGTCGACCCTGATCCGCTGGACCATGCCCGTGTTCGGCCCGATCACCCTGGCCACCTACCTCATCTTCGACACCGGCGTCTACCTGGTGGTGATCGGGCTGACCGGGATGATCCTGACCACCCTCGGCGCCGAGGAGCCCCGCGACCCGGTCCCGGCCAGAGGGGGGGAGCGATGACCGGCATCCTCGCGATCGCGGTCGGGGCGCTGTTCGCCGTCGGGACCTGGCTCCTGCTGCAGCGCAGCCTGACACGCATCGCCATCGGGCTCGGGCTCATCGGGCACGGCACCAACCTGCTGCTGCTGATGACCGGCGGCGCCGCCGGCGACGCACCGATCCTCGGCTACGGCGACGGCCCGTTCGCCGACCCGCTGCCGCAGGCGCTCACCCTCACCGCGATCGTGATCGCGTTCGGCACCACGGCCTTCCTGCTGGCCATGGCCTGGCGCTCCTGGCGCGACGGTGAAGGCGACGACGTCGAGCATGCGGTCGCCGACCGCCGAGCGGCCGCACGCGCCGCCCGGCAGGGCGAGGAGGACGACCGTTGAGCAGCTCCTTCCTGGTGCCCCTGCCGGTCCTGCTGCCCCTATCCGGGGCGGCGCTGGCACTGCTGTTCAGCCGCAGCCGCACCGCCCAGCGCTGGGTGTCGGGGCTGACCTGCCTGGCGACCCTGATCGTCGCCGTCGCGCTCGGCCAGGCCGTGATCGACGCCGACGGCACGCTCGCCGTCCAGGTGGGCAGCTGGCCGGCGCCGTTCGGCATCACCCTGGCCGCGGACCGCTTCACGGTGGCGATGGTCGTGATCGCGGCGCTGATGGTCGCCGTCGTGCTCATCTACGCGATCGGGCAGATGCCGGCCGAGACGGAGTCGCTGTACTTCCACCCCGTCTACCTGGTGATGGCGGCGGGCGTCGCACAGTCATTCCTGGCCGGCGACCTGTTCAACATGTTCGTGGCCTTCGAGTTCATGCTGATCGGCAGCTACGTGCTGCTGACGCTCGGGGCCTCGCGGGCGCAGCTGCGGACGGGCATGACCTACGTGGTCATCAACCTGCTCGCCTCGACCCTGTTCGTCGTCTCCGTCGGGCTGCTGTACGCCTCGACGGGGACGGTCAACATGGCGGACCTGGCCGTCCGTCTGCAGGAGGTCCCCGAGCACATCCGCAGCGCGATGGGCCTGCTGCTGCTGATCGTCTTCGCCATCAAGGCGGGCCTGTTCCCGCTGTTCTTCTGGTTGCCGGACAGCTACCCCAGCGCCCCGCCGCCGGTGACGGCAATCTTCGCCGCCCTGCTGACCAAGGTCGGGGTCTACGCGATCATCCGCACCCAGACCCTGATGTTCCCGTCCGAGGGCCCGTCGCTGCTGCTGCTGTTCGTCGCCGGCGCCACCATGCTCGTCGGCGTCCTCGGGGCGGTCGCGCAGAACGAGATCCGCCGGATCCTGTCGTTCCACATCATCAGCCAGATCGGCTACATGATCCTGGGCCTCGGCCTGTACAGCGTCGCCGGGCTGGCCGGCGGGATCCTGTACATCCTCCACCACATCGTGGTGAAGACGGCGCTGTTCTGCGTCGGTGGAGCGGTCGAGCACGCGCACGGCACCGGACGGCTGTCGGAGCTGGCGGGCACCGCGACCCGCGCCCCGGTGCTGGCGGCGCTGTTCGCCGTGCCGGCGCTCAGCCTCGCCGGCATCCCGCCGTTCTCCGGCTTCGTCGCCAAGCTGGCCCTGACCGAGGCGGGCCTGGATCAGGGCCGCTGGGTCGTGATCGGCGTCGGCCTGCTGGTGAGCCTGCTGACGCTCTTCTCCATGAGCAAGATCTGGGCGGGGGCGTTCTGGGGCAAGCTCGAGCCCGCCGCCGAGGCGGCCGCCGCAGCCCGCAACGCCAGCGGACGGGTGCCGGCCCCGATGCTGCTCGCCACCGGCGTCCTGGTGACCGTCAGCATCGGCATCGCCGTGTTCGCCGGACCGCTCTATGACTTCAGCGCAGCCGCCGCGGCCGACCTGCTCGACACCTCCGGCTACATCGGGGCGGTGCTGGGCTCATGAGCGCCGAAAGGGGAACCGCGTCCCGTGGCGGCGGGCTGACCCTCGCGCCGGTCGTGCTGCGGGTGCTGTCGGTCCTGTGGCTCGCCGTCGTTTGGTCGGCGCTGTGGGGGTCGGCCGAGCTGGGCACCTTCATCGCCGGTCTGATCATCGGCGCGGCCGTGCAGTGGCTGGTCACGGGTCACTCCTACCAGGGCGCCGCCCGCGTGCGTCCCCTGCGGGTGCTCGTCTACGCCGGCGTGTTCCTCGTCATGCTGGCGCAGTCGACGCTGGACGTGGTCCTCAAGGTGCTCAAGCCCCGCCTGGCGCTGCGCCCAGCCGTGATCGAGGTCGCGCTCCCGCCCGCGCCGCCCGGGGTCGCGACGCTGGTGGCCAACTCGGTGACGCTCACCCCCGGAACGCTGTCGCTCGACCTCGACGTCGCCGACGACGACTCCGCCGTCCTCAAGATCCACGCGCTCGACGCGCCGGACCCGGAGGCCGTGCGCGCGGACGCGCTGCGCCTGCACGCGCTGGCGCTGGCCGCGTTCGACCGGCCGCAGGCGCACAACGTAGCCACCATCAGGAGGGACTAGATGGACCTCGTCATCGCCATCTGCCTGGGCATCACCGCGCTGGCGGCGGTGCTGGCGGCGGCCCGTGTGCTGGTCGCGGACACCTTCGCCGATCGGATCGTCGCGCTCGACGTGGTCCTGGGGATCATCGTCACCGCCATAGCGATGGGGGCGGCCGGGACGGGCAGCGGGCTGCTGCTCAACCTGCTGGTCGTGACCGCGCTGCTCGGCTTCGTGGGCACCTCCACGGTCGCCCGCTTCATCGAGCGCAGGGGGGCATAGGTGGAGACCGCCATCGACGTCGTCGTCGCCGCGCTGCTGCTGGTCGGCGCGTTTCTCAACCTCACCGCCGCGATCGGCCTGCACCGCTTCCCGGACCTGTTCTGCCGCATGCACGCCGCCACCAAGCCCGCCACGCTGGGGCTGCTGGTGGTCGTGCTGGGCGCGGCGCTGGCCCTCGGCGACGTGTCGGCGGCGGCCAAGCTGGGTCTGGTCGCGGTGCTGCAGCTGGCCACGAACCCCGTGGGCGGTCACATGGTCGGCCGCGCCGCCTGGCGCGTGGGCGTCCCGGTGCACCCCGACACCGCGGTGCACACGCTCGAGGGCAGCCGCTGAGGCGACCCCCGCCTCGGGCTAGGCGAGCAGCTCCTCGGCCGCGTCCCGCAGCTCGTCGCCGATCATCGGCCCGTCCAGGCGCCGCACGATCCTGCCCTCGCTGTCGATGGTGAACAGCCACGGCTCGCTGGGCAGGTTCCAGGCGCGGACGTGGTTGGTCACCGTCTCGCCCGCGTCGGAGAAGATCTCGGCGTGGATGAAGGCGATGTCGCCCCAGTCGCGGGACTGCGCGATCTCCTCCAGCGTGTCGACGCTCGGGCCGCACACCGCCGTCTGGCAGTAGGCCGGGGTCGCGAACAGCAGGACCACGGGGCGTCCGCCCTCCAGCGCCTCCTTGAGGCTGACCTCGTGCATCGAGCAGTCCTGCTCGCGGGTGCACAGCTCGACCACACCCAGGTCGTCGTCGGCCGTCGGGGTCGCCACGACGATGGCGGGGCCGCCGGGGACAGGGATGGTGCTCGCCTCCGGCTCGACCGCGTTCAGGGCGGCGAAGCCGTAGTCCTCGCCCGCGACCGCGACGATCTCGATCGTGCCGGCCTGCGGCACGTCGATCAGGCTGCGGTACAGGGGCAGGCCGACCTCGGCCACGCCGTGGTACTCGACCTCGAAGGGTCCGCCGAGGACATCGCCCTCGGGGGTGCGGGTGTACAGCTGCACCGACTCGGACTGCACCGGCGTGTTGTCGGTCTTGGTCAGCGCGAACGCGAGCCGCTGCGAGTCGCCGGTGAGCAGCTCGTAGGTCGCCGTGATCAGGTTCCAGGTGCCCTCGCTCGAGTCCGCCTCGCGCACGACGTCGGGGACGTCGACCGCGGCCCCGCCGTCGCCGTCCCCGCAGGCGGCGAGCAGGCCGCCGGTGGTGATGACGCCCATGGCGATGCCGGTGCTCTTGAGGAACGTTCTGCGGTTCATGGCAGGCTTCGTCGTCCTTCGCGCGAGAGGGCCGGGGTGCCCAGGGTATGCCGTCGGGACCTGCGGGCCTAACGCCGGGGCACACTGGGCGCGTGGACCGCACCGGTCGAGGGAGCTGGGCGCTGCGCTGGGCCGTCGCGCTCCTGTGCTGCTGCCTGCTCGCGGCCTGCGACCGCTCCGAGGCGGAGTCGCCCCCCACGGTGGTGATCGGGGTCGGGTCGACCGTCGAGCAGCAGGTCCTGGCCGCGCTGACGGTGGTCGCGCTGGAGGCCGAGGGGCTCGCGACCGACGTCAGGGCCGACCTCGGTGACACGGTTGAGCTGCGCCGCCAGACCCTCGCCGGCGAGATCGACCTGTACTGGGACTACACCGGCGCCGCCTGGGGGCTCGGCCTCGGCCAGCAGAACCCGCCGGCCGAGCCGGTCGAGTCCTACCAGCGCGTCCGGCAGGAGGATCTGGCGAACGGGCTGACGTGGCTCGAGCCCACCACCGCCAACGCGACCCTCGCGCTGTTCGTTCGCGCCGACGACCTCCCGCCCGATCCGCAGCCCAACGGAATGGACTGGCTCGCGGGGCAGCTCTCGGCGGGGGATAGGACCCTGTGCGTCGACGACGACTTCCGGCGCCGCCCGGGCGGGCTGGCCGAGCTGGCGGTCGCCTACCCGATGGACCTGTCGCGGCTCGAGGTGATCTCGGCGGCGGAGGAGGAGGCCATCGAACGGGTCACCGACGGCAGCTGCTTCGCGGGGCTGGGCACCGCCACATCCGGGGTGGCGCGCAACGCCGGGCTGGTGCCGGTCGAGGACGAGCTGGGCGTGTTCCCGGCCTTCATCGTCGCGCCGGTGGCGCGCACCAGCACCCTGGAGGAGCTGCCGGGGATCGCGGCGGCGCTCCAGCCGGTGACCTCCGCGATCGACACGCCGAGGTTGGCGCTGCTCAACGCCGAGGCCGAGCGCGGCATCGAGCCGGAGGTGCTGGCCCGCCAGTTCCTGGGCATCGAGGCGCCGACCGACCGCTGACCGAGGGTCGGCTTGACGGCTCCAGGCCGAAGGGCGTACCGTTGCGATTCGCGCATCGAACATATGTTCGACTGACGCGACTCAGCCGGAGGGGGCGGCCGGGACGCGCGGGGAGGGCGCGTCCAACCGCCTCCTCCGGTGTCAGGAGGGCACGATCCTTTGACCAAGCGCTTCCGGGAGCCCGTCTCCGTCACCGCCGAGGCCGCCGGTCCGGTCGCCTTCAGCTGGCGCGGCAAGAGCTACCGGGTGCTCGCCGTGCTGGGGCACTGGCGCGAGGACGCCGGGTACTGGTCCGGCGGTGGGGTGGAGGTGCCCCAGCGCGACCTGTGGCGGGTCGAGGCGCGCAACGGCGCCCCCGGTGGGCCGGGGGTGTACGAGCTCGTCTGCGAGGACGGCGCCTGGCGACTGGACCGCGTCTGGGACTAGGCGGCCGGCGGCTCGGGGCGCGGGTAGATCCAGATGGCGCTCGAGGCGCCGACCAGCTCGCCGTCGGCGCGGCGCAGCGCGGCGCCGGCGAACGCCTTGCGGCCGCTGATGCCCTCACCCCAGCCCGTGACGATCAGCGTCTCGCCGGCCCCCACGTCCGACAGGATCTGGCCGCGCAGGGTCCCGAGCAGGGCCTCGTGGCCGTCCGTGCCGCCGTACCACGAGGGGCAGTCCAGCGCCCCCCACAGGATCTCCCGCGGCAGCAGGCCGCGCTCGTCGGCGAGCTCGGGCGACGGCCGCCAGACGGTCGCAGCGATCCGATGGGAGTCGTCGACCCAGCCCGGCTCGATGTGCAGGCCCTCGGGGTTGCGCGGTCCGCACACGAAGCAGCCCGGTGCCATGTGACGGTCAGGTGCGACCGCCGGGCCGGCTGCCTGCCCGCGGAGGGCGACGTCGTAGTCGACCGGCGGCCCCTCCGGCGGCGGCTCCTCCGCCCGCCGTGCCCTGGCCAGGATCTGGCCGTCGTGGCGCAGCGCCACCTCGTCGTCGCCGCGGACCACCTCGAGCGGGGTCTCCAGCAGAACCGGCCGCTCGAGGCGCACCTCGACGGGCGCATCCGCGGGGACGTCGAGCAGGCCGGCCACCGTCCCGGCGATGATCCCGCCGTTGGCCCAGCCTGGACGCGGACCCTCGTAGCGCGCGGGCAGGGACAGCGTTGACATGGTTGCTCCTGGGTCTCTTCACGGACGCCCTCACGCTAGCCGACCGGCAGGAGCACCCCGGGGTTGAGCAGCCCCTGCGGGTCGAAGGCGGACTTGATCGCGCGCAGAGCGGCCAGATGCTGCGGGCTGTGGATGCGCTCCATCCAGGCGACCTTGGCGCGGCCGATGCCGTGCTCGGCGCTGATGCTGCCGCCCAGCGAGCTCACCAGCTCGAACAGGGCGTCGTCCACGGAGAAGTCATCCGGGGCGGGCCCGAGCACGTTGAGGTGGAGGTTGCCGTCGCCGATGTGGCCGAAGGGGATCAGGCGCGCGCCGGCCGCCGCGACGATCTCGCGTCCGCGCGCCAGGAGCTCCGGCAGGGCGGAAGGGGCGACCGACAGGTCGAGCTTGTGCGGGACGCCGACGGCGCTGATCGCCTCGGTGTGGCGTTCGCGCACGGCCCACAGGGCCCTGCGGTCGCCGGGCTCCACGGCCACGGCGGTGTCGATCACTTCCGGCTCGTCGGCCAGGGCCGCGGCCAGCTCCTCGGTGGGATCGGAGGCGCCGGCGCACTCGACCAGCACCAGCACCTCGTGACGCGCGGGAAAGGGGGGCGCCAGACCGGTCTGCTCGATCACCAGGTCGACGCCCTCGGCCAGGACCACCTCGGCCGCCGACAGGGACGGCAGGCGCGCACGCAGGCGCCCGACCAGCGCGACGGCCGCCCCCAGGTCGGCCATGGCCAGCAGCGCCGTCACGTGGTGGCGGTCGCGCGGCACCAGCCGCAGGCGGGCGCGGGTCACGACCGCCAGGGTCCCCTCGCTGCCGGTCAGCAGGCTCGGCAGGTGGTAGCCGGTGTTGTCCTTCTCCAGGCCGCGGACGCCCCCGATCACGTCGCCGCCGATGGTGACTGCCTCGACGTCCACCACCTGTGCGCGCATCGGGCCGTGGCGCAGGACCCGGACGCCGCCGGCGTTGGTCGCCACCATGCCGCCGATCGTCGCCGAGCCGCGCGCGGCGAGGTCGACTCCGAAGTCGAGCCCCGCGGCTGCCGCGGCGGCCTGCAGCTCGGCCAGCGGGACGCCGGCCCCCGCGGTGACCTGACCCGCCAGCGGGTCGACCGGGCCCACCTCGTCGAGGCGCGCCAGAGACAGGACGACCTCGCCGTCGACCGGCACCCCTCCGCCGACCAGGCCGGTGTTGCCGCCCTGCGGGACGACCGCGGCGCCCCGTCGGGCGCAGAGCGCCAACACCTCGGCGACCTCCGCGGTCGAGCCCGGACGCACCACGCACAGGGAGCGGCCGCGGAAGCGCCGCGTCCAATCCACCTCGTGGGCGGCCGTGCGGTCGGGCTCGGACAGCACGTGCTCCGGCCCGAGCGCCCGGCGCAGGTCGTCGAGCAGCGCGGAGGGCATGGCGGCTCCAGATCGAGGAGTCTGCGGCCGAGGTTCGGGGCTAAGGTAAGGGCTGACCAGCCCCACGACCGCGGAGGCCCACGGTGAGCGACGTTCGCCAGCACATCATCACCGACGGGATGACCAGCCAGCTGCCTGACCGCGACCCACGCGAGACCGCCGAATGGCTGGAGTCCCTCGACGCGGTGATCCAGCGTCACGGCCGCGAGCGGGCGCGCTTCCTGATGCTCAAGGTGATCGAGCACGCACGCGCCGCGAACATCGGTCTGCCGGCCCTGCGCTCCACCGACTACATCAACACGATCCCCCCGGAGCGCGAGCCCGAGTTCCCCGGCGATGAGCACATCGAGCGGCGCATCCGCGCCTACATCCGCTGGAACGCCGCGGTGATGGTGTCGCGCGCGCAGCGGCCCGGCATCGGCGTCGGCGGCCACATCGCCACCTACGCCTCCGCCGCGTCCCTGTACGAGGTGGGCTTCAACCACTTCTTCCGCGGCAAGGGCACCCCCGACAACCCTCAGTACGGCGACCAGATCTTCATCCAGGGCCACGGCTCGCCGGGGATCTACGCGCGCGCCTACCTGGAGGGCCGTCTCACGGAGGAGCAGCTCGACCTGTTCCGCCAGGAGACCAAGGTGACCTCCGACGGGCGCAGGGGGCTGTCGAGCTACCCGCACCCGCGGCTGATGCCCGACTTCTGGGAGTTCCCGACCGTCTCGATGGGGCTCGGGCCGATCAACTCGATCTACCAGGCGCGCTTCAACCGCTACCTGCTGCACCGCGGCTTGGTGGACACGTCCGGCTCGCGCGTGTGGGCCTTCATCGGCGACGGCGAGATGGACGAGCCCGAGGCGCAGGGCGCGCTCACCGTGGCCGCCCGCGAGGGCCTGGACAACCTGATCTGGGTGGTCAACTGCAACCTGCAGCGCCTGGACGGCCCGGTGCGGGGCAACGGCAAGATCATCCAGGAGCTGGAGAGCCTGTTCCTCGGCGCCGGCTGGAACGTGATCAAGGTCGTCTGGGGCCGCAAGTGGGACGAGCTCCTCGCCCTCGACACCAACCACGAGCTCGTCAACAAGATGAACACGACCCCGGACGGGCAGTTCCAGACCTACTCGGTGTCCGATCCGGACTACATCATGGGCAGCTTCTTCAACACGCCCGAGCTCCAGCGGATCCTGCGCGAGTCGAACCTCACCAAGGAGGATCTGCCGGTCCTCGACCGCGGTGGCCATGACTACCGCAAGATCTACGCGGCCTACCGCGCCGCCACCGAGCACGTGGGACAGCCGACCGTCATCCTGGCGCAGACCATCAAGGGCTGGACGCTGGGCCCCGACTTCGAGGCCCGCAACGCCACCCACCAGATGAAGAAGCTGACCCAGAAGGCGCTCAAGAAGTTCCGCGACCGCCTGTACCTGGACATCTCCGACAAGCAGCTCGAGGGCGACCTGCCGCCCTACTACCACCCGGGCGAGGACTCGGAGGAGATCCAGTACATGAAGGAGCGCCGGGCCGAGCTCGGCGGCTACATGCCGAACCGGGTGGTGCGCTGGCCCGGCGTCGACCTGCCTCCGCGCGACGCCTACGCAGAGCTGAAGCGGGGCTCCGGCAAGCAGTCGATCGCCACCACGATGGCCTTCGTGCGCCTGCTGCGGAACCTTCTG
>CAZVUW010000001.1:0-32803 GCA_964629825.1 uncultured Actinomycetota bacterium | reverse complement strand
CGGACCTCGGGCCGCGCATCGTCCCGATCATCCCCGACGAGGCGCGCACCTTCGGCATGGACTCGTGGTTCCGCGACCTCAAGATCTACTCGCGCGTCGGGCAGAACTACGACCCGGTCGACCGCGACATGCTGCTCGCCTACATCGAGTCGCACGACGGGCAGATCCTCCACGAGGGGATCACCGAGGACGGGTCGATGGCGTCGTTCTCCGCCGCCGGAACGGCCTACGCGACCTTCGGCAAGCCGATGCTGCCCGTGTACATCTTCTACTCGATGTTCGGCTTCCAGCGGACGGCCGACATGATCTGGTCCGCAGCCGACCAGCGCGCCCGCGGGTTCCTGCTCGGCGCGACGGCCGGGCGCACCACCCTCAACGGCGAGGGTCTCCAGCACGAGGACGGGCAGTCGCTGCTGCTGGCGGCGACCAACCCGGCGGTGGAGACCTACGACGCCTCGTTCGCATACGAGCTGGCCGTCATCGCCGAGGACGCCATCAACCGGATGCTCGGCGACGGCGGCACCCACGACGAGCAGGGCCGCGAGCGCGACGTCCTGTACTACCTCACGATGTACAACGAGCCCGTCGCGCAGCCGCCGCTGCCGGAGCACGTCGATGAGTCCCACATCATCCGGGGCCTGTACCGCTACTCACGCGCGGAGGACAACGGCCCGCGCGTGAACCTGCTGGGCAGCGGCTCGGCCATGCCGGGCGTCCTGGAGGCCCAGCAGCTGCTGGCGCAGGAGTGGGGGGTCGCGGCCGACGTGTGGTCCGCACCCGGCTGGGTCGTCCTGCACCGCGAGGGCCTGGCCGTCGACGAGTGGAACCGCCTGCACCCCGAGGACGAGCCGCGTCGGCCCTGGGTCACCGAGGCGCTGTCGCAGGCCGAGGGCCCGTTCGTCGCGGTAACGGACTACCAGCGCGCGGTGCCCGGGCTCATCGCCCCGTGGGTGCCGGGTCCGTACGCGACCCTCGGCACCGACGGCTTCGGCATGTCGGACACGCGCGAGGCGCTGCGCCGCCACTTCCGCATCGACGCCCACAACATCGTCCTGGCGGCGCTGGTCGAGCTCGTGGGCACCGGCGCGCTCGAGCGCGACGTCGTCGCCAAGGCGATCGAGCGCTACGACCTCGTCTACTAGCACCTGACCCGGTGGACCACCGCCGGATGGGCTCCCGCGCTTAAGGGAGGCCATCCGGCGGTCGACCTGACACAGAGCACCGTCGCGATCGGTTCCTGTGCAGGGGTAGCCCACCATGTCAGACCTCGATGAGGTCGTCAGCGAGTTCCTGGTCGAGAGCCTCGAGGGCCTCGACCGGATGGAAGACGACCTTCTCACACTTGAGCGCGTTCCCGACGATGGTGAGGCGCTGGCCAGCATGTTCCGGGCCATCCACACCATCAAGGGGACGTGCGGCTTCTTCGGCTTCCCGCACCTGGAGCGGCTCGCCCACGTGGCGGAGAACCTCCTGGGCGACCTGCGCGACGGCAAGCTCCGCCTGAGCGCGCAGATCACGTCGGCGCTGCTGTCGACGATCGACGCCGTGCGCGAGCTGCTGGGCGCCATCGAGACCACCGGTGCAGAGGGGGAGCCGCGGCATGAGGGCCTCATCGCCCTGCTCGAGGCGCTGCGCGAGACCCCGGCCGAGGACACCGGGCCCGTCGCTGAGGCCCTGCCCGCAGCGCTGGCCGCAGAGTCCGCGCCCGCAGAGCCGGCCGAGCCCGCGCCCGCAGAGCCGGCCGAGCCCGAGCAGCAGGCCGTGGGTGCGCCGCGCCTGGGTGAGCTGCTGATCTCCACGGGTGCGGTGTCGCGCGCAGCCATCGAGGCGGCGGCACGCCAGCAGCGCGACGGCGACCCCCGGCCGCTGGGCGAGATCCTGGTCGACCGCGGCGACCTCACCCAGGCCGCGCTCGACGAGGCCCTGGGCCACCAGCAGACCCGCCTGGCGGAGTCGAGCGTGCGTGTGGACGTGGCCCGCCTAGAGCAGCTGATGAACCTCGTCGGCGAGCTGGTGCTGGTGCGCAACCAGGTGCTCCAGATCGACGGCGTCGCCGGCGGCAGGGACCTGACCTCCGTCAGCCAGCGCCTCGACTCCCTGACGGGCCAGCTCCAGGAGGCGGTCATGCGCACCCGGATGCAGCCCGTCGGCAACGTCTTCGGCAAGCTCCCGAGGGTGGCGCGAGACCTCGCCCTGCAGTTCGGCAAGCAGCTGCGTGTCGAGATCGGCGGCCGCGAGACCGAGCTGGACCGCACGATCATCGAGGCGATCCGGGACCCGCTGACCCACCTCGTGCGCAACGCCGTGGACCACGGCCTCGAGACCCCGGAGGAGCGCCTGGCCGCGGGCAAGCCGGCAGAGGGCCTGATCCGCGTCGGCGCCGACCACGCGGGCGGACAGGTCACCATCGAGATCAGCGATGACGGCCGCGGCATCGACCTGGAGCGGGTCAAGGAGCGCGCGGTCCAGAAGGGGCTGATCGGCCCGGACGCCGCCGGCGCGCTGGCGCCGCGGCAGGCCGCCGAGCTGCTGTTCACGCCGAGCTTCTCGACCGCGGCGAAGGTCACCAACGTCTCCGGCCGCGGGGTGGGGCTGGACGTCGTGCGGACCAACATCGAGCGCATCGGCGGCGTCGTGGACCTTCAGTCCGAGCCCGGCGCCGGAACCACCGTGCGGCTGCGCATCCCCCTGACGCTGGCGATCCTGCCGGCGCTGGTGGTGAGCGCCGCCGGGCAGCGCTTCGTGCTGCCACAGAGCGGTGTCCAGGAGGTCGCCGGCCTCGACCGCGCCGGCGGCTCCGCGTCGATCGAGCACATCGGCGCCACGCCGGTCTACCGCCTGCGTGACCGACTGCTCCCGCTCCTGTGCCTGGCCGACGAGCTGGGTCTGCCCGGTGGTCTGGATCAGGCGCGCTGCATCGTCGTGCTCCAGTCCGACGGCGAGCGCTTCGGACTGCTGGTCGACGCCGTGCACGACACCCAGGAGATCGTCGTGAAGCCGCTCGGCCGCGTGCTCAAGGAGCTGTCCGTGTACGCGGGCGCGACCATCCTCGGCGATGGCCAGGTGAGCCTCATCCTCGACGTCAGCGGGCTGGCCGAGCGCTCCGGCGTGCTGGACGGGAGCGCCGCCGAGCTGCCCGCCGACACGACGACCGCAGCCGCCGCGGCCGCGACCGAGGAGCTGCTGGTCGTGGATCTGGGGCGGGACCACCGCGCCGCGCTGCCCCTGTCGGACGTGGACCGCCTGGAGGAGCTCCCCGCCGAGCTGATCGACACGTCGGCGGAGGGCCCGGTGGCCCGGCACGGCGGCGCTGTGCTGCCCCTGGTCCGGCTGTCCGAGCTGCTGGGGATCGAGCCCTCGCAGACCGATCGGCGGAGCATCGACGTCGTGGTCACCGCGCGCGGTGGACGGCGGCTCGGCCTGGTCGTCGACCGGATCGTCGACATCGTCGACGAGCCCCTCGGCGCCCGCACCGGCGGCTCGACCTTCGGCGTCAGCGGGACCGTGATCCTGCGCGACCGCGTGACCGACGTCATCGACCTGTCCGTGCTCCTGCCCGAGCTGGCGGTGCAGTGATGGACAGCTACGCGACCTTCGTCGTCGACGACCTCTACCTGGGCGTGCCCGTCACGGACGTCCAGGAGGTGCTGCGCGGCCAGGCCCCCACGCCTGTGCCGCTGGCCGCCCCGGAGGTCGGCGGCCTCGTGAACCTGCGCGGTCAGATCGTGCTCGCCGTGGATCTGCGGCGACGGCTGGGTCTGCCCGAGCGAGGGTCGGCGAGGCCCTCGATGCACCTGGTCCTGGCTCGCCCGGATGGTCCGGTCAGCCTCCTGGTCGACGCCGTCGAGGACGTGGTCGACGTCACCGCCGAGGACACCGAGCCACCGCCCGTCACCCTCCCCCGACCCCTGCAGGACCTCGTCACGTTCGCCTGCAAGCTCCCGAACCGACTGCTGCTCGTGCTCGACAGCGCCCGAGCCGTGCAGGCCGCGGCCCCCACCGCGGCGTAGCTCCAAAGGAACCCGCAGATGCTCACGAAGCTCAAGTCCCTGACCATCCAGAAGAAGCTGCTGGGAGGGCTCGGCCTCATCCTCGGCCTGTTCCTCGCCATGGGGCTCTATCTGCAGGGCAGCATCGCCTCCATCGGCCGCGCGGCCGACGAGGTCTACCAGGACAGCTACAACCTGGCCCGGGAGGCGAACCACGCCAAGCTCGCCCTGACCGAGATCAACCAGGCCGCGCTGAAGGGCCTGGCCATGGACGACGACGAGGACCTGACCGCAGAGGCGGAGGAGATCAACGAGCTGACCGTCGCCTTCCGCGGCGAGCTCGACTCCCTGATCGAGCGCGCCCATGAGGACGACCGCGCGGAGCTGGAGTCGGCTGCGCAGATGGCCATCCAGCTGGAGGCGGCCATCGCCAAGGTTGAGCCGGCGGTCGAGGTCGGCGGCCTGTCGGCGGCTCTGCCCCACGTCCAAGAGGCCCTCGGCATCGCAGCGCAGCTCGACACGATCCTCGACCACCAGATCGACCGGGCTGACCAGTCGATGGTCGCCGCGGGCGAGGAGCTGAACGAGGTCACCGCGATCATCCGGCGGCTCGGTGGCATCGGCATGCTGATCGCTCTCATCATCGCCGGCCTCGTCGCCTTCCGGCTGGCGCGCGACATCTCGCGCTCGGTGAACGGGCTGTCGAACCGCCTGACCGAGCGCTCCGAGGACCTCGCGGCGGTCTCCGCACAGCTGTCGTCCAGCGCGGAGGAGGCAGCCGCGCAGGCCAACGTGGTGTCCGCCGCCTCCGAGCAGGTGTCGCACAACGTGCAGACCGTGGCGACCGCGGTGGAGGAGATGAACGCCTCCGTCCGTGAGATCGCCGCCAGCGCGTCCGAGGCGGCGCGCGTGGCCGCCGCGGCCGTCACCGAGGCGGAGGCCACCAATGAGACCGTGGCCCGGCTGGGCGAGTCCTCCGCCGAGATCGGTGCGGTGATCGAGGTCATCACCTCGATCGCCGAGCAGACCAACCTCCTGGCCCTGAACGCGACCATCGAGGCCGCGCGTGCCGGCGAGGCCGGCAAGGGCTTCGCCGTGGTGGCCAACGAGGTCAAGGAGCTGGCGAAGGAGACCGCCAAGGCCACCGAGGAGATCGAGGCGCGGATCGCCGCGATCCAGTCCGACACCGACGGCGCCGTCGCGGCGATCACGTCCATCCGCGGCGTGATCGGCCGGATCGCCGACATCCAGAACACGATCGCCTCGGCGGTCGAGGAGCAGACCGCGACCACCAACGAGATCGCTCGCAACGTCACCGATGCCGCTGGCGGTTCGGCGGAGATCGCCGAGAGCATCGCCAGCGCCGCGCAGGCTGCGGCTCAGACCAGCCAGGGCGCTCAGACGGTCGAGGTCTCCGCGACCGAGCTGGCGGCCCTGTCCACCGAGCTGCGCTCCCTCGTCCGCAGCGGCGAGGAGCGCTCTCCGGGCGGCACGCCACCGGCGTCGCTGGTCTCGCCCGCCTGGACCCCCGCCGGTTCGCTGTGATGCGCCGGGCGGCGTCCTCCGACGACTCCGGACTGCCCGGGGGCGGCCAGGCGCCGCCCAAGCGCATCCTGGTCGTGGATGACGCCGTCGTTATCCGCAAGATCCTCACCGATCTCATCGGCGCCGAGCCCGGGCTCGAGGTCGCCGGCACCGCGCCCAACGGCCGCATCGCACTGGCCAAGATCCCGCAGGTCAACCCCGACCTGGTGACGCTCGACGTCGAGATGCCGGAGATGGACGGGCTGGCGACGCTCAAGGAGCTGCGCCGCCGCTATCGCGACCTGCCGGTCATCATGTTCTCGACCCTGACCGAGCGCGGCGGCCAGATCACGATGGACGCGCTGCTGTCCGGCGCCAACGACTACGTGACGAAGCCGGGCAGCGTCGCGGGCCTGGCCGAGGGCGTCGCGGCGGTGCGCGAGCAGCTGCTGCCGAAGATCCGCGCCCTGTGCGGCATCACGGCGCCCGTCGCCGCCGCACCACGGGTCGCACCGACACCGCGCCGCCGCCCGCCGGCGGCGCGGGTGGAGGTTCTCGCCATCGGCGTGTCGACGGGCGGGCCGGATGCGCTCGCCCGCCTCTTCTCCGCGCTTCCGGCCGACCTGCCGGTGCCGGTGGTCGTCGTGCAGCACATGCCGCCCACCTTCACCCGCCTGCTGGCCGAGCGCCTCGACGCGGTCAGTCCGCTGAGCGTCGCCGAGGCTAGGCCCGGGGTGCCGCTGCTGCCGGGCCAGGCCTGGATCGCGGCCGGCGGGCACCACCTGGTGGTGCAGGGCTCCGCCGGGCAGAGCTACCTGGACTTCGAGGACGGCCCGCCGGAGAACTCCTGCAAGCCCGCCGTGGACGTCCTGTTCCGCTCGGTCGCGCGGGTCTACGGCCCTTCCGCCCTCGGGGTGGTCCTGACCGGGATGGGCCGGGACGGGTTGCAGGGCTCGCGGCACCTGCGCGCCGCCGGCGGCACCGTGGTCGTCCAGGACGCCGCGTCGAGCGTCGTGTGGGGGATGCCGGGGGCGGTCGCCGACGCCGGGCTGGCCGACCGCGTCCTGCCGCTGGACTCCATGGCCGCTGCGATCAGCGCCCGTGCGCGCCTGGGTCGGCGCACCGCGCTGCAGGCCCTCGGAGGCGGTGTGGCCGGATGAGCACCGGCATCAGCACCGCCGACTTCACGTTCATCGCCGACCTGGTCCGCACCGAGGCGGCGATCGTCGTCGAGCCGGCCAAGGCCTACATGGTCGAGGCGCGACTGGCCCCCGTGGCGCGACGCCACGGCCTGGGCGACGTCTCCGCGCTGGTCGCGCGTCTGCGCGGCGCCAACGGCCACGCGGCCCCTCTCCGGGCCGAGGTGGTCGAGTCGATCACCAACAACGAGACCTACTTCTTCCGGGATGGCAAGCCGTTCGCGGCGCTTGAGCGCCACATCCTGCCCGAGCTGATCGCCAAGCGCGCCGCGCGGCGCCAGATCTCGGTGTGGTCCGCCGCCTGCTCGAGCGGTCAGGAGCCGTACTCCATCGCCATGCTTCTCCGGTCGGGCTTCCCGCAGCTGGCCGGCTGGAACGTCCGCATCATCGCCAGCGACGTGTCCGCGGCGATGCTCGCCCGAGCCGCGCAGGGCATCTACAGCGACATGGAGGTGGGCCGCGGCCTGCCCCCCCAGCTCCTGAAGCGCTACTTCACCGAGGTCACCGGCGGCTGGCAGCTGAAGCCCGAGGTGCGATCGATGGTCGAGCTGCGGACGCTGAACCTGGCGCGGCCGTGGACCCCCCTGCCTCGCATCGACGTGCTGTTCCTGCGCAACGTGCTGCTGTACTTCGACGACGAGACCCGACGGCAGGTCCTCGCACGCGTGGCGGCGGTCCTGCAGCCCGACGGCTACCTGTTCCTGGGCAACGCCGAGACCACCCTCAACGTGAGCGACGACTTCGAGCGGGTCCGCGTCGGCCCCGCCGTCGCCTACCGCCTCAAGAACGCCCCCCGCTGACAAGGAGCCCGCACCGATGAAGATCCTGGTCGTCGACGACAGCAAGGTGATGCGCAGCATCGTCATGCGCTCGCTGCGGTCGACCACCCGCTACGCGGACGCCGAGCTTATCGAGGCCGGTGACGGCAATGAGGCGCTGGTCCGCATCGAGGCGGAGCGGCCCGACCTGGTCCTGTCGGACTGGAACATGCCCGGCATGGACGGGATCCAGCTGCTCGAGGCACTGAAGGAGCGGGGGAGCACGGTGAAGCTCGGGTTCGTGACCTCCGAGTCCACGCCCGAGATGTACGACCGCGCGATGGCCGCGGGGGCGAGCTTCCTGGTCACCAAGCCCTTCACCCCGGCTTCGCTCGAGCGCGCCCTCGAGGCGGTCTGAGCCGTGGCCGGCGCAACCCCGATGCCGGTCCGCGCGGCCGTGCGCGACCTCCTCACCGACCTGCTAGGACGCAGGGCACGGGTGTCGAGCGCGCCGCCGCAGGGACTCACCGCCGAGCAGCCCGCCCTGTGCGGCATCTACCGCCTGGACGACGGCCTGCCGGTCGCGGTGTTCGTCGGCGACCAGGACCTGGCCGCGCGCGCCGGTGCCGCCCTAGCGGCCATGCCGCTGGAGGAGGCGCTGCCCTCCGACCCGGCCGCGGGGCTCGCCGAGGACGTGCGGGACTGCTTCAAGGAGGTCCTGAACGTCATGACAAAGCTTCTGAACAACCCCACGGCGCCGCACACGGTGCTGCGCGAGGTGGTCGCGCTGCCGGGGCGGGTCGCCGCCGACGTGGCCGAGCTGATCTCCCAACCCGGTCAGCGCAGCGACTACCGGGTCGAGGTGGATGGCTACGGCGAGGGCACCATCACGCTGCTGACGCGCTGAGCGCTGCCGGCCAGCAGCACCGGCAGGGCGGCCTCGACGATTGAAGGGTCGTAGGCACCCCCCGCCGCGTCCTGGAGGTGCTCCAGCGCCTCTTCGACCCCGTGCTCGGCGCTCCTGCGGACGAACGCCTCCGCGATGGCGATGATCCGGGCAGCCACGGGGATGTCGCCGCCGCTGAGCCCGTCGGGGAAGCCGGCCCCGTCCCAGCGCTCGTGGTGCGCGCGGACGGCCGCGGCGATGTCATCGCCGACCAGCGGTCGCAGGTAGTCCGCGCCCCTGGTCGGGTGGGAGCGGTGCACGGGCACCAGGTCCTCGGGCAGGTCGTCGTCGAACATCGCCTCTACCGGCAGGCTCACCTTGCCGACGTCGTGCAGATGCGCCGCCAGCCGGATCGCCGACCCGGCGAGCCCCTCGTAGCCGAGCTCCAGCGCGATCGCCGTCGCGAGGTCGGCGATCGCGGTCGACTGCCCGGGCCCGAGGGGGTCATGGCGCTCGACCAGGTCCACCAGCCGCAGCGCGGCCTCGAGCTCGGTGGTCGAAGACGCTCCCAGGGACAGGGTCTCGGCGCCGACCACCGTGTTGCGCTGCTCGCCGGCGGCGACCTCCATCGCGCGCTCGGCCAGCTGACGGACGGTGGCGGGATCCTGGGACACCTCCGAGCCGGCGTGCCCGAGGGCGACGGCCAGGGGCCGTCCCCACGGCGCGAAGCCCCCGGCGACGGCCCCGAGGGCCAGGCCCAGCTCCTGGGCGAGGTTGGGGGACAGCTCGTCCCCGACCACCGCGAAGGTGTTCGCGTCGATGGCGAACAGCTCGGTCTGGAAGGCCGCGGCGATCGGGCTGAAGCCGTGCGCCAGGCGGCGGCGCACCAAGGCGATCGTCGCCTGCGAGGCGCGGTTGGAGCCGCCCGCCAGGAAGAGCACGCGGATCAGGCCGATGCGGGGCAGGTCGCCGGACATGGCCGCGTCCGTGATGCGCGCCTCGAAGGCCGTGCGATCCGGCAGACCCGTGACCGAGTCCCGCGTGCGACCGCCGGCGGACAGGGTGTAAGAGCGCCCCACCTGCTGGTCGTAGACCTCGAGCAGCCCGGTGTCGCGCCCGTCGCGGTGCAGGAACGAGCCGACCGCCGCCTCGTTGCCCTCGGCGAGAAGCCCCGCCGCGCCGGCTCGCAGCAGCTCCGCCGCCAGCCGCTCACCGCCCGTGTGGACCAGGGCGACCACGGTCGCCGTGGCGGCGGAGGTGTTGACGGCGGCGATGGCCTCGTTGCGCGGAAGGCGCGTGGACACGAACACGACCTCGACCGGCTCGGTCGCCGCGTCCTCCTCGCCGCCATCAGCGTCGGCGAGGACCAGCTGCTCCTCGGCCTCCAGGCGGCGTCGGGTGGCCTCGCTGCCGCCGATCAGGGCGACGGTGACCGGCCGCCGGTCATCGGTGCGGCCGGGCGTTCCGAGGGAGTCGACCCAGACGCCGTCTTCGGCGGCGGCGGGGTCGGTGGTCGTGTCGCTCATCGGCACCTCAGCTAGGCGATCGCGGCCGACGTGCCGGCCTCGAGCCGGGAGCGCCAGGTGGTCTCGGTGCTGAGGGTTGCGACGTAGGCCGCGCGGCGCCGGCGGCCGGGCGCGTTCTCGGCGACGGTGGGGACGCCGTCGTACATGGAGCCGAAGAAGGAGCGCATCGCGTTCAGGGCCTCGGAGCGCAGCTGGGAGACGCGTGCCTCCGTGCAGCCGAGGTCGGCCGCGATGTCGCGCAGGAGCTCGCCGCCGTAGAAGTGACGCTCGACGACCTGGCGGTGGACGCCGTCGAGGTGCGTGACCGCCTCGCGGACGGTGCCGACCAGCTCCACATCCTCGAGCGCCTCGTCCGGCAGGCGGAAGGTCTCGGTCTCCTGGATGCGGTCCGCCAGCGTGTCCTGCGTGTCACTGCCCGGCAGCGGCATGTCCAGCTGGAGGACGGTGCTGGCCGCGGCGGCGGCACGGCGGGAGGCCACCTCCTCGGGGCTCATGCCCAGGGCGGCACCCAGCTCGACATCGTTCGGGGTGCGGCCCCGCTCCAGCTCGAAGCGCTCGGTCGCCTCACCCATGGCGCGCAGGTCGCGGCGGAGGCGGCGGGTGGCGAAGTCACGGGTGCGGGTCGAGTCGATGATCGCCCCGCGGATCCGGATGGTGGCGTAGCGCGCGAACGGCACCCCGCTGCTCGGGTCGTAGCGCCGGGAGGCGTCCACGAGCCCGAACGCGCCCGCGCTCCACAGCTCTTCGCGATCGACGTGCTTGGGGAACCGGCTCGCCACCTGGTTCAGCACGTGCTGCACGAGGTGCAGGTGCTCGGTGACCAGCGCATCCCGCTCCGCTGCACACACCCGGTCTTCGCGCTCTTCGGCCATCGTCCTCGTCCGTTCGTCCTCTGGCGGCTGTCGTCGCTTGAGCCGCTCAGCGCAGACAGATCCTCCGTGGACCTTTCGAACGCAAGACGCCCGACCTTGAGCCCTCCGGGCACAAACCACCGGTAAGGGCCATCCCCGCGGTCGCGGGGGACCACCCGGGTGGGGGAGCGGTGATCGCTTGGGACTAGTCCCGCCGGCGCGGCGGCGGCAGCGGGCGCTTGCCCAGCAGCGCACGGGCGCGCGCGGTGCTGGCGGCGGCGGCGACGTTCTCGCCCTCGACCCGGCGCACGACCTCCTCGCGGTGCACCTGGACCGACCGGGGGGCCTGGATGCCGAGGCGCACCTGGTCGCTGCGCACCTCGAGCACCGTCACGACGATCTGCTCGCCGATGACGATCGACTCGCCGGTGCGACGCGTGAGGACCAGCATCAGGCGGGGAGGGGCACGGAGGCGCGGACCGGCAGGTTGAGATCGGCCTGGACGACCTGGCGCCCCTGAAGCGTCGACGCGTTGACGACGAAGGGGCCGAGCAGGTTGCAGTACAGGGCCTCGTCCTCGGGCTCGACCGTGACCGAGCAGAACACGATGGCGTCCTCGGGGCGCTCGATGCCCAGCGCCTGCTGGGTGGGCTCGTCGAGCTCGGGCGCGTAGTCCGGGAACAGCAGCCAGGGCACGACCACGACCATCGACAGCTCGGGGCGCTCCGCGCAGTCGAAGAGCTGGAACGTGCCGGACTCGTCGAGGTCGCTGAGCGTGAACGTGCGCGCGTCCGGGAAGCCGACGATCCCCTCCGGGAAGGAGAGGATCTTGGGCTGGGAGGCGCTGTCTGCGTCGGTCACGGCGGATCCTGGGCTCGGGTGGGCTAGGAGCCTAGCGGAAGAGCTCATCGCAGGAAGGAGGCCAGCGACGGCGGCAGCGCCTTCGCGACCGCCTGGAGGGTGGCCTGGTAGGCGACCTCCTGGATGCGGAGGTTCATCGTGGCCTCGGCCAGATCGATGTCCTCGAGCTCGCTCAGCTCCGAGCGCAGCGCGGCAAGGGTGTCCTCGGTGCGCGTGGCGCTGGACTCGATCCGGTTGGTCCGGGCGCCGATGGTCGACAGAGCGGCGGTCAGGTCGTCCAGGCCGGTGTCGAGGGCGGGGAGAAGGCTCTTGACCGCTGCGCCGTCGCCCGCTTCGAGCGCGGCGCCGAGCGCGTCGAGGCGTGAGAACAGGTCCTGGCCTGCGCCGCGGGCGAAGCCGAACGCCGCTTCGGCGGTCACGTTGACCGCGACCACGTCCTGCTCGGCCACGCGGCGCTGGATCTGGCCGTCGTTGCCGGTGTAGCTCCAACCGGCCCCGAAGGTGACGGCGGGCCCGCCCGACGTGCCCGCGAAGAGGGGGCGTCCCCGGTAGGAGAAGTTGGCGACCGTGACGAGGCTGTCGCGCAGCTCGTAGACCTCCGAGGCGAGCGCCTGGCTCTCCTCGACCGACAGGCTGGTCGATCCGCGCACCGCCAGCTCGCGGACGCGCTGGAGGATGCTGACCGCGCCCTGCAGCTGGCTGTCGGCGATGTCGAGCCAGCTGATCGCGTCCGTGATGTTGCGCAGCTCCTGCTCCCGAGCCTTCATGCCGGCGCGCAGCGAGTGGGCCCGGACGCTGGCGCCGACGTCCTCCGAGGCCACCTGGAAGCGCCGCCCGGTCGCCATCTGGATGTGGGTGCGCTCGTAGGCGGCCAGCCGTGTGGACAGCCGCGACATGGAGTTGGCATGCATCATCTCGGAGGTGACGCGCATTGCGGGGGCCTTTCTGGGGTTCGGCTCTGCGAGCTATCGACCGACGATGCCGGTGCGGTTGATCAGGACGTCGAGCGCCTGGTCGATGGTCGTCATGACCCGGCTGATCGCCTCGAGCGAGCGCTGGAAGCGGACGACGTCCGCCATCTCCTCGTCGAGGCTGACGCCGTGCGCGCTGTAGCGGGCGGTCTGGGCGGCGGTGGCCAGGCTGTGCTGGGCGTCGGCCTCCCTTCGGGCACCGGCGACGCTGGTCCCGAGGTTCGTGACCAGGCCCTGGTAGGCCTGCTCGATCGTGCGGACGCCGTCGTAGGGCTGCCAGCGCAGCGCGGCCAGCGCCAGCGCGTTGTCGCCGTCGTGCGGCTCGGCCGTCAGCCCGGCCGCGATCAGGGTCGGGTCGGCTGCGACGTCCGCCGCGACCCGCAGGCGCCCGTCGGCGTCGATCGTCAGGAGGTCACCGCTGGTGCCGCCGCCGGGCAGCGGCCTGCCGGCGTGCTGGGCGTTGAGCTGGGTGACCAGGCCGTCGACGATCGCGTCCAGCTCGCCCTGGAGCGCCGGCAGGTCCTCGGTGACGAAGCGCGAGTCGGCGGCGATCTCGCCGCCGAACGCCCGCGGCGTCGGGTCGTCGGCCAGGGCCAGGCGGCCGTCCGCGAGAGCCTGGAGCGGCCGCGTGGTCAGGCCGTCCACCAGCTGCACACCACCGGCGGAGACGGTGACGCGCCCGTCGGGGTGGGTCACGGAGGTCGCGCCGATCAGCTCTGCGAGCCGGTCGATGTGGTGGTCGCGGACGTCCATCAGGTCGTTCGGAAGCTGCCCGTCAGCGGCCGCCTGCTGGGGGATCAGCCGGTTGAGCTCGGCGACCCGGGTCAGCAGGTCGTTGACCTCGGCGATGTCGGTGTCGATGCCCCGCCGCGTGTCGGTGGCGAGCTGACGCCAGCCGGTGCGCAGCGTCTCGACCCGGTCGGCGAGGGCCTCAAGCGCTCCGACCACCTGGCGGCGCGCAGCCGGCCCGGATGGGTCCAGCGCGAGGTCCTCGAAGGCGTTCCACATCTCGGCCAGCGCACCGCCGATGCCGCTGTCGGGCTCGGTGAGCAGCGCCTCGGCCCGGCCCAGGCCCTGCGCGCGGGTGTCGGCGTAGGCGAACCCGCCGAGGGTGGTGCGGACCCGGGCGTCCAGGAACCCGTCGCGCAGCCGCGCGATGTCGGTGATGCGGACACCCGTGCCCATCGGGCCGACCGCGGACGCGAACGGCTGGGCGGCCTGGAGGTTGACGCGCTGGCGGGTGTAGCCCGCGGTGCCGGCGTTGGCGACGTTGTGGGAGGCGGTGTCCAGGCCCATCTGGCTGGCGCGCAGCCCGGACAGCGCCGTGTTGAGGCCTACGAAGTTGCTCATGTCAGATCACCGCGTCGACTCGGACCGGCGGGGCCGCGGCGGCGCGCGCACGTCCGAAGGCGTCGTAGGTGGCCTGGGGGCTGTGGCCCGTGAGCAGATCCATCGTCTCGTGGATCCGCCCGAGGCCGGCAGTGGCCAGGCGGCGGTTGGCGGCGGTCGCCTCCTCGATCTCCTCGGCGAGGGCGCGGAAGGCGTCGCGGTGCTCTCGGAAGACCTCGCGCCAGGGCTCGGGGGCGGTGCTCGCGAGGGCCGACAGCGTGAGCTCGTCGGAGCTGCGGCCCATGCTGGCCGCCACGCGCTCGACGGTGAGCGAGCGCTGCAGCTCGGCCTCGCGCAGGGCCATGACGACGCGCTCGACCTCGTCGAGGGCGAGGGCGACGAAGCGGCGTTCGTCCGCGGCCAGGAGCAGCTTGGCCGTCGTCAGCTTGAACAGCAGGAACTCGACGACCTGCCGTTCGGACCAGAGGGTGTCAGCCAGGGCCTGCAGGCCGTCCGGCTCGTTGGTGGTGTCCATGCCCCCCACCGTCGGCGGGCGGGGAGGGTCCTTAAGCGGCCCGGAATGTCTAGTCCTCCCTTTCTTCAGGTGTCGCCTCCGCACGCCGAGGTCTACCGGTGCCGATGCCATCCCGGTCGTCCGGCCGCACGCGAACCCGAGGAGCCGCTCTTGACCGCCGTCGTCCCCGTCGGAGGGACTCCGCAGCCAGCGCCGAGCGTCGTCGCGCCCGCCGGCGGCTTCCAGGCTGCGCTGGGCCGGCTGCTCACCCTCGGCGAGTTCGTGGGGACCACCTCGGGTGCCGGCGGCCCTGCGGTCGGCGGGCTGGGCACACCGGCGGTGGGCGGCCTCGGGGACGCGGGATATGGAGGGGTCGACGGCGCAGCGGCGGTCATGGACGCCGCGAGCCGCTACCTCGGCGTCCCCTATCGGTGGGGCGGCACGGATCCCGCCACGGGGCTGGACTGCAGCGGCTTCGTCCAGCGCGTCTACGCCGACCTCGGCATCTCGCTTCCGCGCGTGAGCGTCGACCAGGCGAAGCAGGGCAGCCCGGTCGCCAGCCTCGACCAGGCGCGGCCGGGTGACCTCGTCTTCTGGAACGACTCACCCAACCACATCGGCATCTACGACGGCGGCGGTCGGATGATCGTCGCGCCGCGCACGGGTGACGTCGTGAAGTTCCAGGACATCACCAGGACCCCCGACGCCATACGGCGGATCCTCTAGCGGTGTTGCGCTGGGCCTCGCACGACCCTTTTTCGGATCTAGTGCTTTAGGTCCGGGTTCGGGCGGCCGATTGAACCCTCGGCAGGGCATCCGCCCGCCTCCGACCAGGAAGGTCGGGTCAGGGTGAACACACGGAGGATTCTCACCCCATGCGCATCAACCAGAACATCATGGCGTTCAACGCCTACCGCAACCTGACGGTCACCGCCGGCGCCCAGGGCAAGTCCCTCGAGAAGCTGTCGAGTGGTTTCCGCATCAACCGCGCCGCGGACGACGCCGCCGGTCTGGTCATCTCCGAGAAGCTGCGCTCCGAGGTGCGCGGTCTCAACCAGGCCGTGCGCAACGCCCAGGACGGCGTCAGCCTCGTGCAGACCGCCGAGGGCGCGCTCAACGAGGTTCACGACATGCTGCAGCGCATCCGTGAGCTGACCGTCCAGAAGCAGAACACCGGCGTCTACGGGACCGGCAGCGAGGCCGAGACCGCCATCAACGCCGAGATCACCGACCTCGTCGCGGAGATCAACCGCATCGGCACCTCCACCATGTTCGGTGGTGCGCAGGTGTTCGACGGCGCCGCCCGCACCTTCCAGGTGGGCGCCTACGACGATGACGGCGCCGGCAGCGCCGCCATCGAGGTGACCCTCGACTCCCTGACCTCCGCCCTGGACGGCACGTCGACGATCGAAGACATCGACGACGAGATCAGCACCATCTCGACGCTGCGCGGCACCCTCGGTGCGGTCCAGAACCGCCTCGAGCACACCATCGCCAACATCAGCGTGACGGTGGAGAACCTGCAGGCGTCGGAGTCCCGCATCCGCGACACCGACATGGCTCAGGAGATGGTGAACTTCACGCGTCACCAGATCCTCGCCCAGGCGGGCACCGCGATGCTGGCCCAGGCCAACCAGGTCCCGCAGTCCGTCCTGTCCCTGCTGCGCTAGGCGCCCCGGACCTGACGAAGACGTGAGCAGCGGCGGTGGTGTCCAGCCCGGGCACCACCGCCTTGCTGTCTTCCGGCATCACCACGCCAAGGAAGGTGACCCTCGATGACCACCCCGATGTTCCGGATCAGCGGGCTCGGCAGCGGCCTCGACACGGCCTCGATGATCAGCCAGCTGATGCAGGTCGAGCGCCAGCCGATCGTCCGCCTGGAGAACAAGCAGGCCGACCTGCGCGCGGTCGACTCGGCCTGGTCGTCGATCGTCACCAAGCTGAGCGGTCTGCGCAGCGCCGTGCAGAAGCTGCGCCAGCCCAGCGCGCTCAGCTCGCAGGTGACCGTCGAGTCGTCGTCCACGGCGGTCGCCGCCAAGGTCAGCGGCGTCGCTGATCCGGGTGCCATCACCTTCTCGGTCGAGCGGCTGGCGACCCGGCATCAGATCGTCGCGGGCTCGGCCCCCTTCTCCTCCGCCACCGCCGCGGTCGGCCAGGGCAGCTTCGTCCTGCGCGGCGCCGGCGGGGAGACGCTGGCCACGATCACAACCGATGCCGCGACGACGCTCACGCAGCTCGCGGCCCAGATCAACGGTGCCCAGGACCAGGTCTCCGCGCAGGTCGTCCGCACCGGAGACGACGCGCACCGCCTCGTCCTGACCGCACGTTCCAGCGGGGCAGCGGGCCGCTTCAGCATCGACACAGACCTCGCCGACCTCGCCGCCACCCCGGCGGGCACGACCGAGGGCGTCGACGCCCACCTCAAGGTCGGCAGCCTGGACGTCTACCGCTCGTCCAACAGCATCAGCGACCTCGTCCCGGGCGTGGAGCTCACCCTGCGCGAGACGACCACCGGTCCGGTCACGCTCACGGTCGAGCGCGACCTGGAGGCGATGGTCAAGCAGATCTCCGGCTACGTGGAGGCGCTCAACGGCGCTCTGGCCGCGCTCAAGGGGGCCTCGCGCAGCGACTCGAACGGCCGGGGGGTGCTCGCGGGTGACTCCCTGGTCCGCAGCATCACGGATGGCCTCCGCAACGCCGCCAGCGGCCTCATCAGCGAGCTCGGCGGCCCGCAGAGCGCCAGCGCCATCGGCATCTCCGTGCAGCGCGACGGGACCTTCACGCTCGACGAGGCCAAGCTGCGCACGGCCCTGAGCGAGGACCTGAAGGGCGTCGCCGATCTCTTCGCCCGCAGCGGTAGGGCCTCCGACGTCGACGTCGGCTTCGTGAGCGCCAGCGCCAAGACCCAGGCCGGGGCGCACGAGATCGAGGTCACCGCCGCGGCGCGGGTCGCCGTGGCCACCGGGGCGGCCTGGACGCCCCCCAGCGGCAACCCCAAGACCTTCAGCATCAGCAGCGGCGGCCGCACGGTGCAGGTCACCATCGACGTCGGAGAGGGCGTCGCCTCGGCGGTCGCCAAGATCAACGCGGCGCTGCGTGCCGCCGGTCTGAGCAGCGTGATCGCGTCCGACGAGGGCGGTGCGCTGCGACTGACCGGCACCCAGTACGGCTCGGCCGCGGGCTTCGACGTCAGCGGCACCGACGACCCGGCCCTGGACGGCGAGCACCGCGGCACCGACGTGGTCGGCACCATCGGCGGCCAGCCGGCCACCGGACGCGGCCAGGTGCTGACGGCCGAGTCCGGACCGGCGGAGGGCCTGTCGGTCCGCGTCACGGCGACCCAGGCGCGGGTCGACGGCGCCGGTGGAGCCCTGGCCCTGGGTGCGCTCAGCCTCACGCACGGGATCGCAGCACGCCTCGAGGCCGTGCTAGACGACGCCATCGGCGGAGGCGGCTCGATCGCACGGGCGCGCGATCTGACGAGCACCCAGATCCGCCGCTACGACGAGCGCATCGCCGAGTACGAGGATCGGCTCCTGGTCCGCGAGCGCGCCCTTCGGGCGCAGTTCCTCGCGATGGAGACGGCGCTGGCGCAGATGTCGTCGCAGAGCTCCTGGATGGCCTCGGCGTTCCCGACCACCAACGGCGCGTCGAAGTGACCGCCGCGATGAGCACGCCCGCAGAGGCGCTTGACCGACTGGAGGCCGATCTCGCCAGCGCCGAGGCTGCGCTTGCGCGTGGTGAGGCGCCTCTGCTGCGCCGCTGGGAGGCTCCCGTCCTCAGCGCTGCGCCGGCCCCGGGCGACCTGCGCCGGGCGGCCGAGCTCGGGCAGCGCTTCGCCGCGCTGAAGCAGGCCCTGGTCGCGGCCCAGAGCGCCGTCGCGGAGGACCTGGCGGCGCTGGAGGGTCAGCGCCGCGCCGCGCGCGCCTACGGGCAATCCGGTCCGCAAGAAGCACCCGCAGCGGCCGACAACTAGTTCAGCTGGTTCAACCCGCTGCGAGTCGGCCCAAGCAGGCTGCCGGACGCCCTCGGAGGAAGACGATGTACCCAAGCAGCATCGACGCGTACAAGCAGCAGGCCGTGAGCACCGCCCCGCCGGCTCAGCTGGTCCTGATGTGCTACGACGGCGTGCTCGCGGCGATCACGCGCGCCCGGCAAGGCGACATCGAGACCCGCAACCGCGAGCTCCAGCGCGCCCAGGCGATCCTCACCGAGCTCTCATCCACGCTCGACCACGATCGCGGCGGGCAGATCGCCGGGTCGCTGGCCAGCCTCTACGCCTTCTGCATAGAGCGGCTGATCACCGCCAACGTGCGCGCCGACCTCGGCCTGCTCGACGACGTGACCACCATCGTGACCGATCTGCGCGAGGCCTGGGAGCAGGCCTGCTGCGGCGCGCTGGCGGTCAGCTAGCGCCTGCCCCCCACAGACCTCGTGCGGGGACGCAGCCCGAACGCGTGCTCAAGTCCCGCGCTGCATGGTCGATAGAACCTCCACAACGGCATAGGACTCCACCGGGATCAGGGAAGATCGCTCCGGCGATTTGACCTGATCCCTTTTCGACGGCGTCCGCGTGCCAGACCCCGATCGCCTCGAAGAGGGAGCGAGATGTTCGACATCACCACGGGAGCGGTTGAGACCGCCCTGCGCGGCCTGGCGCTGCGCACCGAGGTGCGGGCCAACAACATCGCCAACGCGAACACGCCGGGCTTCCGGGGTGCGCGCGTCGAGTTCGAGGAGCAGCTGCGGGCCGCGCTGGAGCGCGGTCTGCCCTCGGCCAGCCCGACGGTCCAGCCCGACATGTCCCTGCCGAACGGCGCCGGCACGACCGTGAGCGTCGAGGGCGAGATGGTCGGTCTGCTGAAGGACAACCTCCAGCGCGAGGCGATGGTCCAGGCGTTCAACCACAAGGCGAACCTGCTGCGCACAGCGATGTCGCAGCGCTAGGAGGAAGCAGCCGATGACGATGTTCTCGATCATGGACGTCGGTCGCACGGGCGTGGGCTTCACCCGCTACTGGATGGACGTCATCGCCCACAACCTGACCAACGTCAACACCATCACCCCGGCGGGGGAGGAGCCCTTCCGGGCCCGGATGGTGGCCGCCACGGCGCTCGGCTCCGAGCCGTACGCGCCGGCCGGCTCGGGCGTCGCCGTCTGGGGCGTGGTGCTCGACCAGACCGAGGCCACCCAGGTTTACGACCCCTCGCACCCGTTCGCGGACGAGGCCGGCAACGTGACCCTGCCGGTGGTCGATCTGGCCGGCCAGATGACCGACCTGATCATCGCCAACCGCAGCTACCAGCTGAACCTGAAGACGGTCGAGACCGGGCGTGAGGCCTACCAGGCCGCGCTGCGGTTGGGGGCGCGCTGATGGCGATCACTCCGCTGCCGCCCATCGGCTCCATCGGCGGGGTCTCGGGGGCCGAGGCCGCCCGTCCCGCCGCGCCCGGCTTCGGCGACGCCATCGCCAAGGGCCTGGAGCAGGTGTCCGCGCTCGACCACGGCGCCGACGGCCTCGCCCAGGCCGCCGCGACCGGCGACGCCCAGATCCATGAGCTGATGATCGCGACCACCAAGGCCCAGCTCGGCGTCGAGCTGCTCGTGCAGGTCCGCAACCGGGCCGTGGAGGCCTACCAGGAGATCATGCGGCTGCAGGTCTGACCTGCGCTTTCCCGCCTGACCAGGAGCATCCGTGGACGTCAAAGCCCGCTTCAGCGCCTTCGTGCGCACGCTGCCGACGGCGCATCGCGTCGGCATCGTCGCCGCGATCGCGGTGCTGGTCATGGCCTCCGTCGTGTTCGCGCGGTGGATCACCACGCCGACCTACACGCTGCTGTACTCCGGCCTTGACGACGCCGCCGTCGCCGAGGTCGTGCAGGAGCTCGACGGCCTCGGCGTCGCCTACCGGCTCGAGGGCGGTGCGCGGATCCTCGTGCCGCGCGACCAGCTCTACGAGACCCGCGCATCCCTGGCCTCCGCCGGCGTCGCGGGCAAGACCACCCCGCCCGGCTACGAGCTGCTGGACGACCAGGGTCTGTCGATCTCTGACTTCCGCCAGAAGGTCGACTACCAGCGCGCCGTCGAGGGCGAGCTCGCCAAGACGCTCATGGCGATGGACGGCATCGACCGGGCGAGCGTCCACCTGGCGATCCCCGAGGAGGAGCTGTTCGCCGAGCAGCGCAAGCCGGTGACCGCCTCGGTCCTCGTGGGGACCAACCGCACGCTGGACGAGGCCGAGGTCGAGGCCATCACGTTCCTCGTCTCCTCCTCCGTGGAGGGGCTCGACGCGTCGAACATCACCGTCGCCGATGCGAGCGGCGCCGTGCTGCACGCGCCGGGCGACGCCGCCGGCTCGACCGTCCTGACCAGCCGGCAGCAGCGCCAGACCCGCGAGTTCGAGCAGGCGCTGTCCGAGGACCTCTCGAGCCTGCTGACGCGCGTGACCGGCGGCACCCCCGCCTCCGTGGTAGTGCGCGCGAGCATGAACTACGACGAGTCCGAGACGCAGACCGAGACCTTCGCGCCCGACTCCCAGGTCGCCCTGAAGGAGCAGACCAGCCAGGAGGACTACGAGGGCACCGGCGCCGGCGCCGACCAGGCCGGCGTGGTGGGCGTCGACGGCGGCCCGCTGCCGGACGCCGCCGGGCAGGACAGCACCTACACGCGCGAGGAGGTCCTGCGCGAGTACGGGGTCGACAAGATCGTGGGCCGCACCGTCGCCGCACCGGGCCGCGTCGAGCGCCTGTCCGTCGCGATCGTGATGGACGACGGCTCGCAGACGGGGGCAGCCATCCCGTCCCTGCCCGAGATCGAGCAGCTGGCCGCGGCCGCGCTCGGCCTCGACGAGGAGCGCGGCGACGTCGTCGCCGTGAGCATCCTGCCGCTGCCGGCCGCCGAGGCCGCGCCGGTCGAGGAGGAGCCGGAGGGCGGGCTGCTCGACCTCCTGCCCGAGGCGGTGGCCGTCCTGGTCCTTCTGATCATCGCGGTGGCCCTGTTCCTGATGTCGCGCCGGCGCAAGACCGCGGTGCTCCCCGTTCCCGAGCAGTACGTCGATGACGCGACGGAGCTGCTGTACGAGCCCGAGCCGGTCGAGCCCCCGGACGCACAGGCCAGGGCGCTCCAGCGCGAGGTCACCGAGCTGGTCGAGCGCCAGCCCGAGGAGATCGCCCTGCTGCTGCGCAGCTGGCTCGCCGACCGCAGGAGCGCGTAGACATGAGCGCTCTCGTAGCCCAGGACCACGACCTCCCGGCGCAGCTCAGCGGCGCCCAGAAGGCCGCCGCCGTGCTGCTGGCCGTCGGCAACGACACCTCCGCCAAGGTGCTCGCGCACATGGCGCCGCACGAGGTCGAGCAGGTCGCGCTGGAGATCGCGACCCTGGGCCCGATCCCCGGCGAGCGGATGGAGGGCATCCTCGAGGAGTTCCGCGCCGAGGCGATCGCCCAGTCCCAGCTGATCGCCGGCGGTGAGCAGCAGGCGCGGGAGATCCTGCGCCGCGTCCACGGGAGCCGTGCCGACGAGATCGTCGACCGGCTGCTCGCCACCGTCCGCTCGTCGCCGTTCCACTTCCTGCGCATGCACGAGCCGTCGACGGTCGCCCAGCACCTCGCGGACGAGCAGCCGCAGACGGTGGCGCTCATCCTGGCCCACCTGCCCGCCAAGTTCGCGGCGGCCGTCCTGGCCGGGCTGGATGCCGCCATGCAGGGCGAGGTCGCCCGGCGTGTCGCGACCCTCGAGCCCACCGCGCCCGAGACCGTCCAGCGCATCGAGGCGGCGCTGCGCGAGCGCTTCGGCATGGTCCAGCGCCACAGCTCCCGTCATGGCGGTGTCGCCGAGCTGGCGGCTCTGCTCAACCAGGTCGACCGCGGCACCGAGCGCGCGATCATGTCGAGCCTCGAGCAGAGCAACCCGGAGCTCGCCGAAGAGGTCCGCGCTCTGATGTTCACCTTCGAGGACATCGTCACGCTCGACGACCGCTCCATCCAGGAGGTCCTCCGACAGGTCGAGACGAGCCGCCTGGCGCTGGCCCTCAAGGGCGTCGCCCAGGACGTCGTCAACGCCATCGAGCGCAACCTGTCCGAGCGTGCCCGCGAGACGCTGGCCGAGGAGCGGGACCTGCTCGGTCCCGTGCGGGTCAGCGAGGTCGAGGCCGCGCAGACCGAGGTGGTCCGCCGCATCCGCGCCTTGGAGGCCGACGGGACGATCGTCATCTCCCGCGGCAAGGAGGGCGAGCTCATTGTCTAGGCTCCTGCGCTCACCCGGGCTCGCTGCCGAGCCGCGCAGCGTCGGGGTGGCCGATCCCGCGCTCGACCTGGCCCTCCAGGCCGCCGTCGAGCAGGCGGCGGCCGAGGCCTACGAGCGCGGCCGCCGTGACGGCGCGGCCGCCGCGTCCGCCGCCGCCGAGGAGGCCGGTCGCCGCCTGGTCGCCGCGGTCCGACGTGCCGCCTCCGACCTCGCCGAGGTGGCCGCCCGTGCTGACGTCGGCCTGGCGTTCGAGATCGCCCGTCTGGTGCTGGGCGGCGAGCCGCCTGCGAGCACCGCAGCGCTGCTGGAGCGCGTCACCGCGTCCCTCGCGGCGCTGGACGAGGAGGAGATCACCGTCCACGTCAACCCGCGCGACCGCGCGGGCATCGCGGGGGGCCTCGCCGCGGCGACGCGCGGCTCCGGTGTCGCGGTCGAGGTCGTCGCGGATCCCGACATCCCCGCCGGGGAGGCGCAGCTGGCCGGGCGCTGGGCACGCGCCGACCTCACCCGCGCCGGCGCGCTCGAGGCCGTCCGGGAACTGCTGGCACGCGAGGGCTTCGTCGCCGCCGACGCCGAGGAGGCCGGCCGTGCTGCCTGACCTGCGCGCGGCCGAGGCCGCCCTGATCACCGGTGCGGTTGCCCGCGTCTTCGGCCACGAGGTGGAGATCCGCGGACTGCGTCTGGGCGTCGGCGACCCCCTGGTCGTGCAGACCAGGGCGGGCGCCCGCCACGCCGAGGTCGTGGCCGTCGGCGAGCACGGCGCAACCGCGCTGCTGTACGCCGACAGCGCCGACCTGGCGCGCGGCGACCGCGTGTCGCGGTCGCCGTCGGGCCTGCAGGCCGTGACCGGTCCCGGCCTCCTCGGTCGCGTCATCGACGCGCTGGGACGGCCGATCGACGGCGCCGGGCCGCTGATGGCGCGCAGCGCGCCGCTGCACGCGCCGCCGACCCCGGCGCTTCAGCGGCGCCGCATCGACTCGCCGCTGCCCGTGGGGGTGCGCGTGATCGACACGCTGTGCACGACCGGCCGGGGGCAGCGCATCGGCATCTTCGCCGGTTCAGGCGTCGGCAAGTCGACCCTGCTCGGGATGATGGTGCGCGGCACCACCGCCGACGTGAACGTCATCGCCCTCATCGGCGAGCGCGGCCGCGAGGTGCGCGAGTTCATCGAGGACGACCTCGGTCCCGAGGGGCTCGCGCGCTCGGTTGTCGTCGTCGCGACCTCCGATGAGCCGCCGCTGGTGCGCCTGCGGGCCGGTTTCCTGGCAACGGCCATCGCCACCGGCTTCGCCGATGATGGCGCCGACGTGCTGCTGACCCTCGACTCGCTGACACGGCTGGCCATGGCCCAGCGCGACGTCGGTCTGGCCGCAGGGGAGCCACCGACCGCGCGCGGCTACACGCCAAGCGTGTTCACCCTGCTGCCCGCGCTGCTCGAGCGCGTGGGACCGCGGGCCAACGGCACCGTCACGGGCTTCTACACGGTCCTGGTCGACGGCGATGACATGAACGACCCAGTCGCCGACGCGGCCCGCTCCATCCTCGACGGGCACCTGGTGCTCGACCGTCGGCTGGCGCACGCGAACCACTACCCGCCGATCGACCCGCTCGCCAGCCTCAGCCGTCTGGCCTCCAAGGTGACCACGCCGGAGCAGGCCGCTCAGGCGGCCGCGATCCGGGCCGCGCTTGCCGCCGCTGAAGAGGTGCGCGACCTGGTCGAGGTCGGCGCATACGTCCCGGGCAGCAACCCCTCCGCCGACGTGGGCCTGGCGGCCAAGCCCGCGATCACCGACTTCCTCCGCCAGCGCGTGGACGACCTGACCGGCTTCGACGAGGCCTGGTCCCGCCTGGGCGCCATCGCCGCCACCTGCAGCCAGGAGGTGCCGGCGTGAGCCGCCGCGACCGTGAAGGGCGGCTGGCCGGCGTCCTGCGCGTGCGCGAGCTGGCCGAGCGTCGAGCCCTGGGCGAGGCCGCGGCCGCGCAGCGTGTCGCGGGCGCCGCGCGGCAGCGTCTGGATGCGCGCCGGCGCGAGCTGAACGAGCTCACACCGCCGAAGCGGGCCCTGACGCCGCTCGAGCTCCGGAGCCTGGCCCTGCGCGGGCTGGCGCAGCACGACCTCGTCCGCGACGCCGAGTCCGACGTCCAGCTGTCCGAGGAGCGCCACGAGGAGCTGGTCCGGGCGTGGAGCCTCGCGGCTGTGCAGCGCCGCAGCGTCGAGCGCCTCGACGAGCGCCGCAGCATCGAGGCGGCGCTGGCCGCTCGCAGGGCCGCCGACCGCGCTCTGGATGAGATCGTGCTCCTGCGCCGGAGGCCGGCATGACGCCGGTCGGCCTCGCCGCCGTCGGTGCGCGGATCGCCGAGCTGCGCGCGCGCTTCGAGCCGCCGCCGGGCTTCGCCGACCAGCTCGGGTCGGCGACCGCGACGCGTTCCTCCGCCGCGGGTGTCGCCTCCGCGGGTGGTGCGTCTGCGGTGCCGCTGCCGGGCGCCGCGAGCGGGGCGCTGCCGCTGTCCTCGGCCGCCACGGCCATCGCCGCCGCCCGCGGCGCCGCTCGGCCGGCAACAGCCGGGACCCTGGGCGCCGCGATCGGGACTCCGGACGTCGCTGTTGCGGCCAGCGGGAGCTGGGCGGCGCGGCTGCCCGAAGCGGGCCGGCCCTGGGCCGGCGCCATCGAGCAGGCCGCCACGGCCGCTGGCGTCGAGCCGGCGCTGCTCGCCGCGCTGGTGCAGGCCGAGAGCGGCTTCGACGCGAGCGCGCGCTCCGGCGCCGGGGCGATCGGCCTCGGTCAGCTGATGCCCGCGACCGCCCGCGGGCTCGGCGTCGACCCGACCGATCCGCAGCAGAACCTCAACGGGGCCGCCCGCTACCTGCGCGCCCAGCTCGACCGCTTCGGCAGCGTCGACCTGGCCCTGGCCGCCTACAACGCCGGACCGGGGCGGGTGGCCCAGGCCGGGGGCGTCCCCCGCATCGCCGAGACCCAGGCCTACGTGCGCCGGGTCACCGCCAGCTACGAGCTCCTCAGGAGTGCAGCATGACACCTTTACCGATACCGATCAGCGGGGCCGCGGCCGCCCTGGCGCAGCCGGCGGACCAGGCCGCACCGACCGGGTTCCTGGACGCCCTGCTCGGCGTGCTCGGGAGCGCACAGCCCGACGCGGTCGGCGCGCCAACCGCCGCCGAGGCCGCGTCGGTCGACGACGAGCGTCCCGCGACCCAGCTGGAGCTGCCGCCGGTCCTGCACCTGCTCGCGCAGCTGCTGGCCGTGCCAGCGGTCGAGGCGGCGGCTGCTCCCGCAGCTCCGCTTGGAGAGGGGCAGACGAGCGCGGACGCCGGCACGGTCGAGACGGACGGGGTCGAGGCGCTGCCGACGATCGCGCCGAGCGTCGAGACGGTCTCGGCGGACCCGGTCGCGTCACTGGCCGAACCGGCTCCGACCGTGCTCGCCGACCCCGTGGCCGCCACGCCGCAGGCGCCCGCCTCGGTGCAGCCCGGGGGAGCGGCCGAAGCATCGGCGCCGCAGCCGGCCCTCGACGCCGAGCCCTCCGAGGCCACCCCAGCCGTGCCTGGCGCCGGTGACGCTGCGGCCGACGCCGCGCCGGCTCCCGAGGGAGGCCCCACCCGCACCCGGCCGGTCGTGACGCCCGCTTCGGCTCCTGCGCAGGCGGACGCGGTCCCGGCGCCGCCCGCCCGCGGCGCCAGCGCCCGACCGGTCGACCCCGCCGACAGCCTCAAACGGGCCGAGCGCCCCGAGCGGCCCGTGACCGACACGGGCGCGACGTCGGCTCCGGGCCCGGATGGCGGCGCGGGCGTCGAGGGGAGCACCGCGGCGGTGCGCTCCTCCGAGTCCGGTGCCCGGACCGGCCCCTCGAGCGAGCTGCTCCAGCGCGTCGTCGAGGCTGCCGAGCGCATGGCCGCCGCCGGCAGTCCGCGGCGCATGGTCGTCGAGGCCGGCGCGCTGCGCCTGGCCGTCTCCCTTCAGGCCGACGGCGTGCGCGTCACGGTCCTCGACGGCGCCGATGCGGCCGGCTCGGGCTGGGCGCGCGAGGTCGCGCAGGCGCTCGCGCAGCGCGGGCTGACGCTGTCCCAGCAGGGCCCCGGCGCCTCCGGCTCCGGGGGTCGCTGGAGCGCTCGCGACGACGCCCCGGAGCAACCCGACGCGCAGGTCATCTCAAGGCCGGCGGCCGCGGCCGTCCGCAGCGACCGCGCCGGCGTGCGCCTGTAGCCGAGGAAGGAGCATCACCGTGCCAGACGCCATTGCAGCAGCCACCGCGACGACCCCCGCCGCGACACCGCGCACCACGGACGCGCTCGCGGGGATGGACGGCCAGGGGTTCCTGAACCTGCTGGTCGCCCAGCTGCGCTACCAGAACCCGATGTCGCCGTCGGACCCCTCGGCGCTGCTGCAGCAGACCAGCGCGCTGCGCCAGGTCGAGTCGCTCAACCAGGTGGTCTCAACTCAGCAGCAGCTCGTGTCGATGCAGCAGGCGACGCTCGCAACCGGCCTGGTGGGCCGCTACGTCGCCGCCGTCGACGCCGAGGGGCTGCCCGTGCACGGGACCGTGGACGCGGTCCGCTTCTCCGCTGCCGGACCGCTGCTGGTCATCGGCGACCGCCAGGTCCCGCTGGACGGCACCGCCGAGATCAGCGCCGCCCCGCCCGCAGAAGCCACCCCGACCGACCTCTAGACCGACCGCCAGATCAGCACCGAGAAAGGACCTGCACCATGATGCGCTCGATGTTCTCCGGGATCTCCGGGCTGCGCAACCACCAGACGATGATGGACGTCGTCGGCAACAACATCGCAAACGTCAACACCTCCGGGTACAAGTCGCAGCGCGCGACCTTCCAGGAGTCGCTGTTCCAGGTCGTGCGCGGTGCCACCGGCGGCCAGCCCGCCCAGGGCGGCACCAACCCGATGCAGCTCGGCCTGGGCACCCAGATGGGCAGCATCGACACGGTGTTCGGCCAGGGCGCGCCGCAGGTCACCGGGCGAGTCACCGACCTGGCGATCCAGGGCGACGGCTTCTTCGTCGTCATCGGCCCGCAGGGCGAGGAGCGCTACACGCGCTCGGGTGCCTTCGGCTTCGACTCCCTCGAGGGCGCCGGCAACGTCGGTCGGCTCGTCACCCCCGATGGGATGCTGGTCCGCGGCATCGACGGCAACCCGATCGACGTCGACTTCGACACCTACAGCGGCGTCACCATCAACCAGAACGGCGAGGTGCTCGGCCGCGAGATCGCGACCGGCGACACCCAGGTGCTCGGCACGATCCAGCTCGCCGCCTTCGCCAACCCGAACGGCCTCGAGCGCGTCGGCGGCGGCCTGTACGCCGTCACCCCCGGCTCGGGCGCCGCACAGCTCGCGCAGGCCGGCGACCAGGCCGTGGGGACCATCTCCGCTGGGACGCTCGAGATGTCCAACGTCGACCTGGCCCAGGAGTTCACCTCGATGATCCTCGCCCAGCGCGGCTTCCAGGCGAACTCCCGAACGATCACGTCCAGCGACGAGATGCTCCAGGAGCTCGTCAACATCAAGCGCTAAGCGGCGACCGGCGGCGGGTGGCGGAGCCCTCCCGCCGCCGCCCGGCCCGCCCCGCACCTTTAAGCCGGCGCCATACGGGCCGACAGGAGACGGGACCACGGACGGTCGCCCCCCAAGCACAGGAGGTGCTTGCGTTGATCCTCGTGCACAAGCTGCACGGCGAGGAGGTCTTCCTCAACGCCGACCTCGTGGAGACCCTCGAGGCGGCTCCCGACACCATCATCACGCTCGTGGACGGCCGCCGGGTCATCGTCCGCGAGGCCCCCGATGAGGTCGTGGACCGGATCGTGCGCTTCCGCGCCTCCGTGATCGTGGCGGCCGACGAGCTCCGCGCCGGCAGAGAGCGCCCGCAGCTGCGGGTGCTCCGGCAGGCGGAGGACTAGACGATGGACCCCCTGTTTCTCGGCGGTCTGGTCGTCGCCATCGCCTCGATCGTCATCGCGACGGTGATGGACGGCAACAGCTTCGGCGCCCTCATCGGGCCGTCGTCGATCGTGCTCGTCTTCTTCGGCTCGGTCGGCTCCAGCCTGATGGCCGCGCGCCTGAAGGAGCTGTCCGCCCTGCCGAAGGCGTTCAAGGTCGCCCTGACGAGCCCGGTTCCCGACACCGACGCGACTGTGACGACGCTCGGTCAGCTGGCCGAGGTCGTGCGGCGCGAGGGCGTGCTCGCCCTGGAGGCCAAGCTCGAGGAGATCGACGACGACTTCCTGCGCCGCGGCGCGCAGCTGCTCGTCGACGGCCAGGACGCCGAGCAGATCGCCGAGGTCCTCCAGATCGACATCGGCGCCCTCGACGAGCGTCACCAGCGCGCCATCTCCTTCTTCAAGGCCATGGGCGGCTATGCACCGACGTTCGGGATGCTCGGGACCGTCATCGGCCTGATCAACATGCTGGGCAACCTCAGCGACCCGGATCAGCTCGGCATCGGCATGTCGCTGGCGCTGCTTACGACCCTCTACGGCGTCGCCATGGCCAACCTGCTGTTCCTCCCCCTGGCGGCGCGCCTTGAGCGGCTCAACGAGGTCGAGATGGCCGCCCGCGACGTCACCATCGACGGGATCCTCTGCATCCAGGCCGGCATGAGCCCGCGCCTGCTGGTGGAGCGGCTCGAGACCTATCTGGCGCCCAGCCAGCGCATCGGGCACGCCGCCCGCGCCAGCGGCCAGACCGGCAGCTCGCCGGTCGAGCAGAAGGCGGCCTGACGTGGCGCGAGGGAAGGTCGCCGGCCGCTACGGGCCGCGGCGCGCAACCCGCAGGGATGACGGGGACACCAACCGCTGGCTCGGCACCTACGGGGACGCCGTCACCCTGCTGATGGCGTTCTTCGTGATGCTCTACGCGATGGCCGAGGTGGACATAGAGAAGTTCAACGCCTTCCTCTCCGGCCTCGAGATCCCGTTCGGCAACACCCAGGCCGTCGAGATGATGGAGCGCAACCCCGCCCTGGTCGGCGATCACGGCGCGCAGACGCCGACCTCCGAGCCCGGGGCGAGCACGACGCCGCCCGGCGCGGCGGAGCTGCCGCCGCTGGAGGTCACCGAGCCCTCGGAGGCGGCCAAGCGCCAGCTCGAGGAGGTTCGCACCGCTCTCGAGAAGTCGCTCGAGCAGGCCGGCTTCTCCGACGTCGTTAGCGCCGAGCTGGTCCGCCGGGGGCTCATCGTGTCGATCGCCGCCGACGACGTGCTGTTCTCGACGGGCTCCGCCGAGCTGACGGCGGAGGGCCGCCAGATCGTGGCGGCCGTGACGAACCCCCTGCTGACGGTCCCCAACGACGTCCTGGTCGAGGGGCACACCGATGACGTTCCTCTCACCCGACCCGGCTACAGCAACTGGAACCTGTCCACGGATCGCGCCGTGAGCGTGCTGCGCCTGATGTACAGCGAGCTGGGGATGCCCCAGCAGCGCCTGGGCGCGGTCGGCTACGGCGAGTTCCGCCCGCGCGTGCCCAACGCCGACGCGGCCTCACGCGCCCTCAACCGGCGCGTGGACATCGTGATCACCGCATTGACGGAGGGAACCTGATGAGCTCGACCCCAGCCGCCGCCGGCGGCGGCAAGCGCAAGACCCTGCTGATCGCAGCCTTCGTGCTGGTGGCCGTGCTCGCCGGGGTCGGTGGCTTCCTGCTGACCGGCGGAAGCGCCGAGGCCGAGGCCGCCGCCCCGACCGAGCCGCCCGCCGAGGACGGCGCCGTCCTGGACGTCGCCGAGATGACCGCGAACCTGGCCGGTCCCGAGGTGCACTACGCAAAGCTGTCCTTCGCCGCAGTGCTGATCGCCGGCGCCGACGAGGCCGCGGTCGCCGAGCGGTTCCCGCTGCTCCGGGACGCCGCCATCACCGAGCTGTCCACCTTCCAGGTCGAGCACCTGCGGACCACCGAGGGGATGGAGGAGCTGCGCAAGCGCCTGACCGCGCGGGCGCAGGCGGTCTACCCCGACGGGGAGGTCCGCCGGGTGGTCCTCACCGAGCTCGTGGTCCAGTAGCGCAAGTTCCACTTCAGCAACAGCACCAACCAGCCGACTCTCCTTAGAGCGATCCCGTCCACCCCCGCGGTGGACGACCTTCGACGACAGGGGAACCGGCGTGCAGGGTGCTGGAGCAAAGGCGCGCGGGCGCTTCCGCTCGGCGCGCTTCGGCGAGGCTGCCGAGACGTATGACTTCCGGCGGCCCGACCGCTTCGACCAGCGGGCCGTGCGCAGCCTGGAGGCGGCGCACGAGATCTTCACCCGCCGCGTGGCCAGCTCCTGGGGGGCCGCCCTGCGCGGCGTGGTCAACCTGGAGATCGCGGCCGTCGACCAGGTCGCCTACGACGACTACATCCGCTCGCTGCCCTCGCCCGATCTCATCGCGGTGCTCGGCCTCTCGCCGCTGCCCGGCCCGGTGCTCGTGGATTGCACCATCGAGCTCGCCCTGCAGCTGCTCGACCGTCTGCTGGGCGCCGGCGGAGGGGTCGACAGCCCCGTCGTCACGGCGCGCCGGCCCACCGACCTCGAGTCGGCTGTGCTGGCCGACCTCATGCGCCGCACCGTGCCGGCCCTCGAGGAGACGCTGGGCTCATTCGTGCCCGTCGAGGGCGAGCTGACCGGCGTCGAGTACAACCCCCAGCTTCTCCAGGCCGCCGCGCCGTCCGACAGCGTGCTGCTGTTCACGTTCGTCGTCGAGGTCAACCAGGGCATGACCGCCGAGGGGATGCTCACGGTCTGCTACCCGGCGGCCGTCGCGACCGCGCTGGTCGACCGCATCACCGCCCAGCTGCGCAGCAGCGAGCCCGGCGTCGAGGTCGACGAGGCCTGGCAGGCCGCTCTGCATGCAGGACTGGAGGACGTCCCGGTCGACATCAGCGTCGCGCTGACCGACACGCGTGTCCCCGCCCGCGACCTCGCCGCACTCGACGTCGGCGACGTCCTGCGGCTCGACCACCGCGTCGACCAGCCGGTCCGCGGGCTGGTCGAAGGGCGCGAGATCCTCCTCGGCCACCTCGGCCGCCGCGGCCGCCGACTGGGAGTCCAGGTGGTCGAGCCCCCAACCCGCTTCACCACGATCGACAGGAGCAGCCGATGAGCACCGCCCCCACCCCCGTCGCCCCCGTGTCCTACCCGGATCTCGGCGCAGGCGCCGAGCCCGGCAGCGGGGGGTCGCTCGACCTGCTCGCCGACGTCGAGCTCACCGTCACCGTCGAGCTGGGACGTGTTCGGATGCCGCTGCGCGACCTGATGCGTCTGGTCGAGGGCAGCGTCATCGAGCTGAACCGCGTGGCCACCGCGCCAGTCGACGTGCTCGTCAACGGCAGCGTGGTCGCGCGTGGCGACGTCGTGGTCGTCGACGACGAGCTGGGCGTGCGCATCACAGAGCTGCTGAGGGGCTGACGTGGTCGATCCCATCGAGTCGCTCGGGCGGCTCCTCCTCTCGCTGGGCGCCATCGTCGGCGTCCTGCTGGCCGTGCGCCACTGGGCGCAGCGCGGCCGCCGCGGCAGCGCCGGGCCGGGGGTTGTAGTCCTCGCCCGTGGCGCGCTCAGCCGCTCCGCTGTCGTGGCGCTGGTCGAGGCCGACGGCCGTCGCTTCCTGGTGGGCGCCGGTGACCAAGGCGTCCGCCTGCTGACCGAGCTCGCACCCGAAGAACCCGCACCGGTGGAGGCCGTAGCCCCCGCCCTTGTGCTCGACGCCACCACGGATGGTGGCAGCAGCTCCACCCTTGAGAGGCCATCGGACGGCCGACTGCTGGACCGCCTTCGCACGATGACGGTCCGAACGCACGTCGACAGGCCGGTCCGTGTCCCGCTCCGCTGACAGACTCCGCCGCGCGGCCGTCCTGCTCGCAGCCGCCTTCGTAGGGCTGCTCGCCCTGTCGGCGCCTGCGCTCGCCCAGCCCGCTCCCGAGGCCGTTGCGCCCGCCGCTGCCGCCGAGGCCGACGCGGGGGCCGCCGAGCCCGCTGCCGGCGCCGAGGCCGCCGCCGACCCCGCAGTCGTGCCAGAGGTCCCCGAGGTCCCCGACGTCGTCGTCAGCGTCGACAGCGAGGACAGCGCTCTCAGCCGCACGGTCGTCATCATCCTGCTGCTGACGGTCGGGTCGGTCGCGCCCGGCCTGCTGCTGCTGATGACCACGTTCACGCGCTT